>DASVXS010000175.1:0-3326 GCA_036392575.1 Thermoleophilaceae bacterium
CGTGATCCAGACCGCAGCAGCCGCGGTTGGCCGGCCGACCGGGGGCTCGACCGGGTAGCGATGAGCCTCACGCCTCCCGTCGACCCCGAGCGCGACCACATCCTCGGCTCCGTCGACGCACCCGTGACACTGGTCGAGTACGGGGACTTCGAATGTCCCTACTGCAACGACGCCTACCCGGACGTGAAGCGCGCGCTCGCGCGGGTGGGGCCGCAGGTGCGCTTCGTGTTCAGGCAGCTGCCGCTGTTCGAGAAGCACCCGCACGCTGAGCTGGCGGCTGAGGCCGCCGAGGCGGCCGGCGCACAGGGGCGCTTCTGGGACATGCACGACCGGCTGTTCGAATCAGGCAGGCGGCTCGACCGCGCGCACATCGAGCGCTACGCCGAAGAGCTCGGGCTCGACTTGGAGCAATTCAGGTCCGACCTGGACACACACCGATTTCGTGAGCAGGTCCTCGAGCAGCGCCAGTCGGCGATCGACAGCGGCGCCCAGGGCACTCCCACGTTCTTCGTCGATGGCGAGCCCTACACGGGCTTTTACGACGAGAACGCCCTTTCCGACGCGCTTCTGGCGCGCATCGCGCGATCCGCCTGACCGACCCATCGTGGAATCCGATCGTGCGATCGCGTAGCGGTATCGCGCGGCTGCGGCCCGCTTCATAGGTTCGACCTGTCACTCCCCCCACCAGAAAGGGAACCCATGCCTCGCGTAACCGTCGGATCCGAGAACAGCGCGCCGATCGAGATCCACTACGAGGACCACGGTTCGGGATCGCCCATCGTGTTGATCCACGGCTATCCGTTGGACGGCAACTCCTGGGAGAAGCAGGAGCGGGTGCTGCTGGCGAACGGCTACCGGGTGATCCGCTACGACCGGCGCGGGTTCGGCCGCTCGAGCCAGCCCACCGTCGGCTACGACTACGACACGTTCGCTGCCGACCTCAACACGCTGCTCGACCACCTCGACTTGGACGACATCGTCCTCGCCGGCTTCTCGATGGGCACGGGCGAGGTGACGCGCTACGTCGGCCGCTACGGCTCCGGACGCGTGAACAAGGCGGCCCTGTTCGGCGCGATCCCGCCGTTTCTGCTCAAGACCGACGACAACCCCGAGGGCGTCGACGGCCAGGTGTTCGATGACATCAAGGCGGCCGTGGTCAAGGACCGCTACGCCTACTTCAAGGACTTCTACGACAACTTCTACAACGTCGACAAGCTCGCTCCGGAGCGCATCAGCGACCAGGCGTGGCGGGCGAGCTTCAACGTCGCCGCCGCGGCGTCCCCGTACGCCAGCTACGCCTGTGTAGACGCCTGGCTCGAGGACTTCCGCGACGACGTGGCGAAGATCGACGTGCCCACGCTGCTCGTGCACGGCACCGAGGACCGGATCCTGCCGATCAACGCGACCGCCGACCGGCTGCCCGACCTGATCGCGGATCTCCAGTACGTGCGGGTCGAGGGCGGCCCCCACAACATCGCCTGGACCCACCCCGACGAGGTGAACGAGGCGCTGCTCTCGTTCCTCGCCGGCGACAGAGCGGCGGCCGCCGTGTAGCCGGCGAGACGCTGGTTCACCCGGACGAAGGGGCGGCGCGCACGTTTATGCGCGCCGCCTTCCGTTCAGGTCTCCACGAGCCCGTGGTCGAGCGCGTAGCGCACGAGCTCCGCGCGGGTCGTGAGGCCGAGCTTCTGCTGGATGTGCGCCCGATGCGACTCGACCGTGCGGACGCTCAGGTACAGCCGCTCGGCGATCTCGTTGTTCGTGTGACCAAGCGCGATCAGGCCGAGCACCTCGGCCTCGCGCTCGGAGAGGTTGTCCGGTGGTCCTTGGGGCTGCGCCGGCTCTGCGGCCAGGCGCGCACCGAGGCTGGGGTTCAGGTATGTGCCGTCGTCGGCGGCGCGGCGCACGGCCTCGACGAGCTCGTCGTCGGCGGCTTCCTTGAGCACGTAGCCGAGCACGCCCGCGCGCAACGCCTCGCGCGCGAAGCCGGGATCGCTCTGCATCGTGAGTACCACGATGCGCGTTTCGGGCGAGGTCTCCAGCAGCTCAGGTATCGCCTCGAGACTCGGCTGGCCCGGCATGTTGAGGTCCAAGATGAGTACTCGCGGGCGGTACGCGCCGACCTTTCGAAGCGTCTCTGGCACGTCGCCGGCCTCGGCCACCACCTCGAGGCCGGGCTCGGACTCGAGCAACATGCGCAGACCGCTGCGCACGACGACGTGGTCATCGGCGAGCACGATCGTGATCCGCTCAGCGCCTGACTCTTCCTCGCGGTTCATGGGCGTCAACCTAGCGGTCCGCGGTCCGTAGTCCCCACGGATTGCAGAGGGGGACCCGCGCGGATGTCCGCGGCGTGCGCCGCTCGTACGGTCGGGGCATGCCGATCACACTGCCACGCAACTCAGCCCGGACCACGGATCCGCTCCTCGGGGGCGACCCGTACGACATCCAGGTCCGCGAGCTCATGACACCCGGCGTTGTGACCATCGCCGAGGATGCGTCGCTGGCCCGGGTGTACGGCGCAATTGCGGCACATGGCGTCCACGCCGTGCTCGTGCTCGGCATCCAAACCGGCAGACCTCTCGGCTGGGTCACCGCGCGCGGCCTGCTCGCATGGATGGACAGCGACCACGCGCTCGTGAGCGCGCGCGACGCGATCACGGAGCCGATTCGAACGATCGAGCCCGCCGCCACCGCTCGGGACGCGATCCGGGAGCTGTCGCAGCCGGGTACGACGCATCTGCTCGTCGCCCGTTCGGAGCACGCCCTTCCCGAGGGAGTCGTGAGCAGCCTCAACCTGATGTCGCTGGTGCGCAGCTCGTGAGCGACTTCCACGCGGTCATCTGCGGCGGAGGCGTGGCATCGGCGGAGGCGCTTCTGCGGCTGCGGAGGCTCGCCGGCGACAGCCTGCGTACCACGCTCATCGCGCCCAACGACGAGCTCATCTACCGACCGCTCGCCGTCGAGGAGCCGTTCGCGAAGCCGGGCATTCGCCGCTACCCGCTCGAGAAACTGGTGAAGGACACGGGTGCCGAGTGGGTGCGCGATGCCCTCGATCACGTCGACTTGGAAGCGCGCTCGGTATCGAGCGCAGGCGGGCAACACGTGGAGTTCGACGCCCTGCTGCTGGCGGTCGGCGCTCGACTCTCGAAGCCGTTCCCGTACAGCGATGTGTTCACCGACGCCCAGGCTGATGACGCCATGCACGGGCTGCTCCAGGACATCGAAGGCGGTTACACGCGCAGCGTCGCGTTCATACAGCCGGAAGGCCCGGCGTGGCCGCTGCCGCTGTACGAGCTCGCGTTGATGACGAGCGAGCGCGCACG
>DASVXS010000176.1:0-14337 GCA_036392575.1 Thermoleophilaceae bacterium
GCGGGCATCTCCACGAGCGGCGAGGTCGACGGCGAGAGCAAGCAGGCTGTTGCGTCGACCCTTCGCCAGAAGGGCCTGATCGTCCTCGACATCGAGGAGCAGGCTCCGGCGAACGCCGGCGACCTCCTCCAGCGCTTCAAGAAGGTCAAGCCGCACGACCTCACGGTCGCCACGCGGCAGCTGGCGACGATGATTTCGTCGGGCATGTCGCTCCTACGAGCTCTCTACGTGCTCGAGGAGCAGTCCGAGAACGAGAAGCTGAAGGAGGCGTTCGTCGAGGTCCGCAAGGACGTGGAGGCGGGCATCTCCTTCTCGGACGCGCTCAGGCGCCACCCCGACATCTTCAACGAGCTCTACGTGGCGATGGTGGCCGCGGGCGAGACCGGCGGCATCCTGGAGGGAACCCTCGAGCGCGTGGCCGATCAGCTCGAGAAGGACGACTCGCTCAGGCGTCAGGTGAAGTCGGCGATGATGTACCCGGCGATGATCGCGAGCTTCGCGGGGCTCGTGCTCACGGCCCTGGTCGCATTCATCGTCCCGGTCTTCGAAAAGATCTTCAAGGACTTCGGCGGCTCGCTGCCAACGATCACGAAGTTCACGGTCGCGATCTCGCACTTCATTACGGGGCGCTGGTACGTCTGCATCCTCCTGATCTGGGGCGCGATCTACGCGTTCCGCAAGTGGAAGTCGTCGAAGCGCGGCCGCGAGCAGTGGGACCGCTTCAAGCTCAAGATCCCGATGAAGATCGGCGGCGTGGTGCAGAAGGTCGCGCTGGCGCGCTTCTCCCGCACGTACTCGGCGCTCGTGGCGGCCGGCGTGCCGATGCTCGAGGCGATCGAGATCACCGGCCGCACGTCGGGCAACAAGGTCGTCGAGAAGGCAATGCACGACGTGCGCGAGTCCGTGAAGGGCGGCGGCACGCTCGCCGCGCCGATGCGCAACACACCAGAGGCGTTCCCCGAGATGGTGGTCCAGATGATCGCCGTCGGCGAGGAGACGGGCGCGCTCGACACGATGCTGTCGAAGATCGCCGACTTCTACGAGGACGAGGTGGCCGCCACGCTGAAGGCGCTCACGTCGATCCTCGAGCCGATCATGATCATCCTCGTAGGCGCGATCGTCGGCTTCATCGTGATCTCGATGTACATGCCGCTGTTCAAGGTCTACGACCAGATCAAGTAGGCGGGCTCTCGCAGGCCAGTCGATCGGCAGCGAGCCGCAGACCGCCGGCTGCTGAGGTTCCGACTCGAACTAGGTCCGGCGCCAGTCCGGGGCCGGGAATCCCGCCGGGCGAACTCTGGTTACCGAGCTGCTGCCCACGATCTCACCCGGACTGTCCTCGATCCTGACCACCGAGAACTTACCCGGCGGGAAGTCTCCGAGGAGGTCGAGCATCCTGAGCGCGGATCCCGCAGACTCAAGTTCTCGGAGGATCGCGCCGTCGCTATCTCGCACCAGCAGGTACTGCGCCATGCCAAATGGGAGCCGGGGAGCGGATTCCCGGTTTTGGTACCCGGGCTCAGCTCATTTGACCCGTGCATCGCACTCAGCTCTTCTTTTGGGCGTGGCCGGGCGATAGGGTCGGACGAAGGCAGCCTCCGGAGGAGTCGTGCCAGCAAAGGGCATCCAACACGTCGATCTCGCGGTCACCGATGTCGAGCGATCGCTTGCGTTCTATCTCGACCTTCTCGGGCCGCTCGGTTGGGCGGAGGAGGCCCGCTTCCCGACCTACCGAGGAACCGAGGAAGTCGTGTACCTGCGGGATCCGACCGCCGGGACGATGCTTGGGATTCGGCCGGCCGACGGCGGTGAGCACCGCTATTACTCCGTGGGAATCGAGCACCTTGCGTTCGAGGTAGACGAGCGAGATGAGGTTGACGCCGCGTACTCGCGATGCCTCGCGCAGAAGGCGAACATTCACTTTCCTCCCGAAGAGGATCGCGATCTCGCGGACTACTACGCATTGTTCGTCTTCGACCCGGACGGGATTCGGATCGAGGTCTTCTGGTGGCGGCGCACGGATAGCGGGACCTAGCGTCTATCGGTCTTCGCGACCACCGAAAGGCGCATCCACGATGTCCGCGGCCTCGAGCGCCTTCGCGAGATCCTGTCCCCACTCGAACCGCGCGATCCTGCCCCCGCGCAGGGTCCAGGTGTGCGCCTCTTCGTTGACGAGTTCCTTCTGACTTCCGCGATTACGGATGTGCCAGCTCACGGCGGCAACGACCACATCCCCACCGTCGTACAGCTCGCGGAGCTCGTGCCGGGATTCCTCCCAGACTTCAGCGAAGCGGCGCATGGCCTGCGCGACGGCGACGAGACCGTGGCGCACGCCGGGTTCGACGGCGTAGGGAGGGTTGACGTACTCGACGTCGGGAGTCGCGAGTTCGAGGAGCTCCTCAGGATCTCGATCCATCAGTCCCGACTCGTAGAGGCTGCGGACCAGCTGAACGTTCTCCTGCGACACAGGCCAGTCAGTATCTCGCCGCGGGCGGAGTACCTTCAACAGCGGTTCGGCGGCGTTGGCGACCATGGCGGGCACAGACAACGAGCGGGTCCTTCAGGCCAAGCAGGTGCTTGACCGCCTCGACTGGTATCCGCGGCGTGTCCGGCTCCAGCGCGTACGCATCGTGCACGTTCCGTGGTTCTTCCGCTTGCCGCTCCTGCGTCGCTTCGACGGCTACACCGCCTGGAACTTGATCCTGTTTCGGCAGCCGCTCGCCGACGTGCCGCTGGGGTTGCTTGCCCACGAGCTCACCCACGTATGGCAGATGCAACACCATCCGGTGCGCATGCCTCTCTCCTACCTGCGCTTCGGTTACTCGGACAACCCGAACGAGCGGCAGGCGCGGGGTGCGGCGGCGCTGGCCGAGGAGCTGTCTCCCGGCAGCTAGCTCAAGGCAGCGCCAGAGAAAGACCCCGGGGATCTCCACCTCGCCGCGCCCGATTATCGGGATCGATCGCGATGCCCGATCACCGGGCCGGGCGCACTTGCCCGCTACCTCGAGGCGGTCCATTCTGAGCAGCATGACCCCCACCAGAACGACGATCGCCGGTATCGCGATCCCAGACAGCACGCTCGCCCGCGAGGCGACCGAGTTCGTGCAAGACGCTTCGACGCAGCTTCTGTTCGACCACTCCCGGCGCGTGTTCCTGTGGGGCACATTGCGGGGTGAGAAGCTCGGCCTGAACTACGACCCCGAGTTGCTCTATGTCGGAGCCATGTTCCACGACATCGGGCTCGTGGAGGGGCATCGCTCCGAGCACGAGCGTTTCGAGATCGACGGAGCGAATGCGGCGCGCGCCTTCCTCGAGCGGCACGGCCTGCCCGAGGAGAGCGTGATGACCGTCTGGGAGTCGATCGCCCTGCACACCACGCCCGAGGTCCCGCGCTACAAGCAACCGGAGGTCTGGATGGTGAACCTTGGCGTGGAGTACGACGTGATCGGTCTGCACTTCGACGATCTCACCGCGAAGCAGCGCGAGGCGGTCCTGGGCGCGCATCCGCGCACCGGCTTCAAGCAGGGCATCGTCGAGGCGTTCTCTGCCGGCATGCGCGACAAGCCCGAGACCACGTTCGGGACGATGAACGCCGACATCCTCGAGGCGACGCTGCCCGGTTACGTGCGGCCCAACTTCTGCGACCTCATCCGCAACTCGCGCTTCGAGGCATAGCGCCGCTCTGCTGGCTAAGCCCCGGCTGGCCTGTTCCCGGACCCGCGCTCGATCTCGAACCAGACGCGCGTGGCGTCGTCTCTCACCACGCCCCAGCTGTCAGCGAGCTGGTCGACGATGTAAAGCCCCCAGCCTGACGTGCTGTGTCGGTCGGGGGCTCGCCGCGTTTCGTCGAAGCCTGCGCCGCGGTCGGTCACCTCCACGCGCAGGCGATCCGCAAGAAGCGTCGCGCGGAGTTCGATCATCTGCCCCGCACCGGCTTCAGCGTGGCGGACGCTGTTCGTGACGAGCTCGCTTACAAGCAAGCGGACGGTGGCGAACACGTCGTCCGCGAGCATCGGCTCGAGTTCGTCGAGCGCTTCTCTTGCCAGCGCTGCGGCGTCTGGTTCGCTCGGAAGCAGTCTGGTCACTTCGGCTTGAGGGCTGAGTGGGAGCTCTGGGACGCGGAGGACCAGCAAGGCGATGTCGTCCCGCGCGTCCCTCCCGTCACCGTTTAGCACCGCTTGCCGGATGCCCTGAGCGATCTCGGGCGCGGTCTGGCCGGCGCATGACTGCAGGATTGACATCAGGTCCGCGCTCGTGATCACTCGGGCGGGCGCGTAGGCGTCGGTCAGCCCGTCCGTGTAAAGCACCAGGGCGTCGCCGGCCGCGAGTTCGGCGACGTCGTCCGCCAACGCTGGCTTCTCGTCCATTCCGAGCAGGGTGCCGAAGCGACCGAGCGGCTCGACGGCTCCGTCGGCGCGCAGCACGAGCGGCAGCGGATGCCCCCGCAGGACACCGTCGCGCGCGCGACCTCGGCACCGTTGAGCTCGAGCCGGGCGTAGGCGACGGTGCAGTATTCGTCGGGCGCGCGTTGACGCAGGATTGCGTTGTTCAGTAGGTCGAGGATGCGGCTCGGGCGGGACTCATCGACCGCAGCGGCTCGCAGCGTGTAACGCGCTAGGCCAGTGACCGCGGCCGCTCGGGCGCCTTTGCCGCAGACATCACCAATTACAACCGCCCAGCTTCCGTCATCGCGTTCGAACAGGTCGTAGAAGTCGCCCCCGACGCGGTGGCGCTCCCCGGCGGGGCGGAAGTCGACCGCCGTCTCGAGCCCGGGAATCTCGGGCGGGCGCGCGGGTAGCAGGCTCTCCTGAAGCGTCTCCGCGATGTACTCGACGGTGTCCTCTGCCCGTTTGCGCTCGGTGATCACGGCCGCGAGCACCAGTCCGGTGAGGCAGGCAATGCCTACGAAGGTCTGTGCGAGCAGCAGCCGCTCGTCCGGTGAGTGGCCCGCGAAGGGTCCGATGTCGCGCTCGGTCAACGGGATCGCGATTGAGGCGATCAGCAGACTGGCGGCGGCGGCGCCCGGTTGCCAGAAACGCAAGGTCGCGAAGATCAACAGCGGGAACAAGAGGTAGGTCAGGCCGACCTCTTGGGAGAACACGACGCCGCAGAGCCCGCCCAGGAGCAGCGCGAGCGCGGCCGCCTCGAGTCGGCCGCCCGGGGCACGCTTGAAGGGCCAGTGCGTCGCCGCGATCAGTATCGCCGGCGCGATCAACACGTCGCCGCCCATGTCTCCCAGCCACCAGGTGCGCCAGACGGTCCCAAAGCTATCCGCGCCGATCTCACCTCCGAGCAGCAGACTGGTGACGCCGATGCTGGCGCTCACGGTGGTGCTTACTACGCCCGCCAGAACGACGAGCGCGATCACGTCTTTAACGCGCTCGAGCGACGGTCGGAAGCCGGCGCGACGCAGGAGGAACGTCCCGAGCAGCGCCTCGAGGGTGTTCCCCGCTGTGATCCCGAGCACCGCGTAGAAGGGCACTCCGGTCCAGCTGTTGGCCAGCAGGGCGCCGAGCGCGACCCCTGGCCAGAGCCTGTAGCCCCAGAGGACCAGGGCTGCCAAGGCGATCCCGGTCGGTGGCCACACCGCCGTGACGCTCTTGGCCATGAAGGCCAAGCTCAGGCCCAGCTTCGCGGCGCCGTAATAGGCCGCCGCAACGGCGGCCACCTCAACCGCGTAGAGCTTCGAGTAACGACCCAAACTGACTCACTCGATGCCGAGCCGTAAGGAACCTACTCCAGAACGGGTACAGACCCACAGCCCTATACCGGTCACAGTCGCAAACTCCGAGATAGCTAGAGCGCGGGAATCCCGGCCATGCTCGGGCTGTAGGCTGACCACGCACGGCACTCATGGCAGTCGACCTGACGATCCAGATCGAGAACACTCCCGGGGCGCTGGCTCAGGTCGCCGCTGCCATCAGCGACGCAGGCGTCAACATTGCGGCGGCCACGTGCATCGGTCTCGGCGCGACCGCCGAGCTGCACATCCTCGTCCCACGCGCCGAGCCCGTGAAGCATGCGCTCGCGATCTCTCATCTCGCCATCACGCACGAGCGCGAGGTCGTGGTCGTCGATGTCGAAGACCGCCCCGGCGTGCTCGCCGATCTCACACGCAAGATCGCTCGCGCAAGCGTCGATCTCGACCTCGTCTACGTCGCGACTCAGAACCGGGTGGTGTTCGGCTCGCCGGATCTGGCGGGCCTCAAGGCCGCGCTCGGCGCGGCCTGACGAGACGCGCGCGGGATCTCGGCGGGGGCCGGCGATTAGTTTTCGCGCGCGCATCGGTCAGAGCAAGTGCATATGCCAGGGGACCAAATCGTGCGGGCGAACGGCGTCGATCTCTGCGTCGAGACCTTCGGCGATCGCGCTGACCCGGCGATCCTGCTGATCCATGGGACGGGCAGCTCGATGCTGTCGTGGGACGAGGAGCTCTGCGAGCGGCTGGCGGCGCGCGGGCGCTTCGTGATTCGGTACGACAGCCGCGACGCCGGCCGCTCCGTGACTTACGAGCCTGGCAATCCGCCGTACACGCTGCGCGACCTCGTCGCAGACGCCGTCGCGCTGCTCGACACGTTTGAGCTGACGCGGGCCCACATCTTGGGCATGTCGGGCGGCGCTGCGATCGGGCAGCTGCTCGCGCTCGACCATCCCGACCGGGTCGCGTCGCTCACCTTGGCCTCGTCAACGCCGGGCATCCCCGGCGAGGAGAATCGCGACCTTCCGCCCGTCGCGGATCAGCTCAGGGCGTCGTTCGCGCAAGAGCCGCCGATGCCCGACTGGACCGATCGGGCGGCCGTGATCGACTACCTGGTCGAAGCCGAGCGTCCGTGCGCTGCGCGCTCGCGCCCCTTCGACGAGGCGGCGGCGCGCAGGCTGGCCGGACGCGTCTTCGACCGCAGCGCGAACATCGAGGCGAGCGTGACGAACCCGTTCCTCGTCGATCCCGGCGAAGGCTGGCGGAACAGGCTGCGGCAGATCGCCGCTCCGACGCTCATCGTGCACGGCACCGAGGACCCAATGTTCCCGTTCGGCCATGCGCTGGCTCTCGCGAAGGAGATCCCGGGCGCCGAGCTCCGCGGTCTGGAGCACACGGGGCACGAGTACTTCCCACCATCAACCTGGGATCTCGTCGTTCCCGCCATCGAACGCATTTCCAACCGAGGAGGACCTTGATGAGGAAGCTGATCTACTCATTCGGCGTGTCGCTGGACGGCTTCATCGCCGGGCCGGGCGGCACGATCGACTGGGGGATGCCTGACGAGGAGCTGCATCGCTTCCACAACGACGAGGTGCGCGCGAGCGGTATACAGCTCTACGGGCGCCGGCTGTACGAGACGATGACGTACTGGGAGACGGCCGAGGACGATCCCGCCCTGTCTGAGGTCGCGCGCGAGTTCGCGCGGATCTGGAAGGCGACGCCAAAGCTCGTGTTCTCGAAGACGCTCGAGAACGTCGAGGGGAACTCCACGCTCGTCAAGGGCGACCCCGTGGAGGAGGTCGCGAAGTTGAAGCAAGAACCCGGGAAGGATCTAGCGGTCGGCGGAGCCGGGCTTGCCTCGAGCCTGGTTGCCGCGGGCCTGGTCGACGAATACCGGCTGTTCGTGTACCCGGTGATCCTGGGCGCCGGGACGCCCTACTTCCCGCCGCTCGACCAACGCATCAACCTCGAGCTGCTCGAGACCCGGACGTTCGGGTCACGCGTCGTTTACGTCCGCTATCGGACTACTTAGGCAGCAGCCGCGGCCGGCCGAACGACCGCCGGTGGACCCTCGTAGATCTTCCGGTGCGGGTCCTCGGTGTTCGCCTCGCGTACGGCCTCGAGATTGGCGTGGAATTCGCCCTTGTCGGTCGGGTCGGTCAGCAGCAGCGAGCTGAGCTCGAACATGCAGAGGCCCACGTGCGGCACCCACTCCTTCTTGCCCTTCAGGAACTGCCCGGTCAGGAACGGCGTCGCCGCGAGCGCGATCGCTCCAATCGCGTCGATGGCCAGGTGTGCCTTGAACGGCAGCACCTTCACGATCCCGAGCGGATAGCTCGTGAGCGTGCTGTAGCCAGCGTGGATTGCCCCGGCCCGCCGGATCTGGCGAGCGGTGCGCGTTCCCTCGATGCCGGCCAGTCTGGGGAAGATCGTCATCAGGGTGGCGCCGGCCGTGTAGTCGGTGGCTCCGTGCAGCGTGGAGTCGATCGGCCTTGGCGGAAATGGCATCGCTGGTCCTTTCAGGGCTTGAGGACGACCTTCACGCACTCGTCTTGCTTGTGCTTGAAGGTCTCGTAGCCGTCGGGTGCCTTGCCGAGCTCGAGCCGGTGCGTGACGACGAAGCTCGGGTCGATCTCGCCGTTCCGGACGCGCTCGTAGAGCGGCTGCAGGTACTTCTGGACGTGACACTGGCCGGTCCGCATCTGCAGCCCCTTGTTCATGAACGCCCCGGCGGGGAACTTGTCGATGAGGCCGCCGTAGGCGCCGATCACAGACACGATGCCGCCCGGGCGGCAGGCGAGGATCGCGTCGCGCAGCGCGTGACCGCGGTCGGTCTCCGATCGGGTCGCCTGCTTCACGCGGTCGTACGCGTGCACTGGGCCGCGGCCGTGTGCGGCCTCCATGCCGACGGCGTCGATCACCGCGTCCGGCCCGCGACCGCCCGTCATCTCCTTGAGCTGCTCGACGATGTCGGGGTTCTCGGAGAAGTTGATCGTCTCCGTGGCGCCCGCCTTGTTCACCGCCATCGCCAGCCGGTAGTCGTACTGATCGATCGCGATCACGCGCTCGGCGCCGAGCAGGATCGAGCTCGCAATCGCGAACTGGCCGACCGGCCCGGCACCGAAGACCGCGATCACCTCACCGCCCTGTATGTCGCAGAGATCGGCGCCGAAGAAGCCGGTCGGGAAGATGTCCGAGAGGAACAGGACCTTCTCGTCCTCGATGTCGTCCTCGATCTTGATCGGGCCGACGTCGGCGTACGGCACGCGCGCATACTCGGCCTGGCCGCCGGCGTAGCCGCCGGTCAGGTGCGAGTAGCCGTAGATCCCAGCCGTGGGGTGACCGAAGAACTTCTCGGCCATGCCCGCGTTCGGGTTCGAGTTCTCGCAGACCGAATAGAGCTCGTGCCTGCACGACCAGCAATCGCCACAGGCGATCGGGAACGGGACCACCACGCGATCGCCGATTTGGAGCTTCGTAACGCCGCGCCCGGTCGCGACGACTTCGCCCATGAACTCGTGCCCCAGGATGTCGCCCTTCTTCATCGTCGGCACATAACCGTCGTAGAGGTGGAGGTCGGAGCCGCAGATGGCCGTCGACGTGATCTTCACGATTGCGTCGCGGTCGTTGAGGATCTTCGGGTCCGGGACATTCTCGACCTGAACGGTGTTCCGTCCGGACCAGACGTTCGCGCGCATCACACACCCACCTTCTGGAGCTCGGACTCTTCGAGCGGCTGTGCCGGCCGCTGCTTGAACTTGCGCTCGGCCGACTCGCCCTCCGGCGAGCCCTCGGACCGCGGGATGACGCGAGTCTCCACGTGCTGCTTGAACCGCCGCAGGTCGTCCTTCACCTTCGGCAGCGCCGCGGCGCCGGTCAGCTTCTGAACGATCTCCCCGAGCTTCGCGTTCTGGCCGCCGTGCTCGAGGTCCACATGGATCTCGGTGCCACGATCTCCCGGCGCGTCGACGAACGTGACCGCCGCTTCGGCTCCCTCGATGTACTTCGGGCGGTATTCCGAGCTCTGCCACAGCTGCTGGATCTCCTCTCGGGAGCGGAGCACGGTGATCGCTGCCTTGGCAGTCATGCAGGGGGCCTCCTTGGGACGCGGGCGTTCGAGGGCAACTGCCCAGGCGGCTTCCCGCCAAACCTCCAACTGGGGGCTACGCCTAGTGCTGAACCGGCGGCCGTGACGCGGCGGCGTCGAGTGCCTTCGAGCGGTCGAGGAAGTCCTCGTGCCGGACAATCAACCCACCGCGCAGCTGGTACAGCTGGAACACCGGCTCGCTCACAGCTACACCGCTGCCGAGGCCGTGGCCGCGCTGGTGAGTCGTAACGAGCATCTGGTCTCCGAAGTCGAAGAGTTCCTCGGGATCCCAGTGGATGTCCCCGAATGCGTCGAGCCAGTAGCGCCAGAGCTGCACATAGCCCTCGTGTCCGCGGAAGACCGTCTCGAGGTCGGGGGGCCTGAGGCCCTCGGCGGGCAGATACTCGAACGCGGGGTCGAGGCCGACCAGGACGACGTCGAAATCGCCGCGGTTGGCGGCGGCATAGCCGAGGCGGACGGCTCGCGAGAGCATTGCCTGCCGGATACGGGAGCGTGGCGGAAGGCGCTGGACCGTGTCCGCGACGCGACGGTACAGGCCCGGAAACCGGAGAGACAGCCGCTGATCCGGCGTCCTGCGAGTGAGCGCTCGTTCAGGCAGCGGAGCCAGTTCGATTCGGCTCCCGCGCAACACCGGGGCCGTCTGCTGCGCCGTGCCCACGTGCCCAGTATCTCGCTGGGCTCAAGGCGGTCGCTAGCGCTCGAGCGGGATGCGGCTGCGCGGTGAGCGCGGCGCGATGATCGAGCCCCAGTCGGCGTCGTCGATCGGCGCCGGCTCGGTCGACTCGAGGAAGCGCCGAAGCGCGTCAGCGAGGCCCTCGGGATCCTCGAGGTGGGGGAAGTGCGCGGCGCGCGGGAGGGTCACGAACTCGGCGTGGGGGATGGATGCGCTGGTGGCGCGTCCGTGCTCGACCGGGATCGTGTGGTCGCGCCCGCCCCAGACGATCAGCGTCGGCACGCTGTCCAGCAGGTAGAGCCGGTCTCGCGCACTCACGCGCTGGCCCCGAACGTCGATGACCGAGCGCAACGTCTGCAGGAAGGCCTCGCGCGCACCCGCGCGCTCCAGCGGGCGCAGCGCGCGCACCACTGCGTGTACGTACACGCCGACGCCGGATTGACGCGCCCGGAGCCGCTCCCCGATCGCCCATAGCAGGTCGAGCACGCGCCGGTGCGCGGCGAGCGCGAGCAGGGCGGACATGCCCGGGAGCGCGGCGCTCCGCAGCATGGGGCTGACTTCGTGGCCGAGCCCGCCGCTCGATATGAGCGCCAGGCGCTCGGTGCGTTGGGGGAACTGGTAGAAGAACTGCATCGCCACGCCGCCGCCGAGCGAGTGCCCGACGATGGTCGCCCGCTCGACGCCGATCACGGTGAGGAGATCGCGGATGACCGCGGCGTGGGCGCCGAGCGAGTAGTCGCCACGTGGTGTGGCCGAGTCGCCGTGGCCGATGAGGTCGGGCGCGATAACGGTGTAGCTGTCGGCGAGGCGCAGCGCCACCTGCTCCCAATGGCGCGAGCTGTTGACCATCCCGTGGATGAGCACCACGGGTGGGCCGCTGCCGGCGATCCTGTAGATCGCCCTGTGGCCGTGCAGGTCCACCTGCCAGGCCTCGAAGCGCGGCACCGACGGCTCGGGCATCGCACGAGCCTATCGGCGCGCGCCGCGCCGCGGCGCTAAGCGACCGCGAGCGGCGTGATGCCCGCCTCGAGATCGAGCAGGCGGCGCTTCGTCTCGAGGCCGCCGGCGTAGCCGGTCAGCGAGCCGTTCGAGCCGATCACGCGGTGGCACGGCACCACGATCGGGATCGGGTTTCGCCCGTTCGCGCGACCGACCGCACGCACCGCGGCGGGCTTGCCGATACGCGTGGCGATCTCCAGGTAGCTCGCCGTTTCTCCGTACGGAATCGTCGCGACTTCTCGCCATACGCTTCGCTCGAACTCCCCGCCGAACTGCGGTTCGAGCTCAAGGTCGAATTCCGCGAGCTCGCCGGCGAAGTAGGCGCGGAGCTGGGCGGTGATGGGGGCGAGGGCTGTGTCGTCGCGCACCCAGCTCGGGTGGGGCCGGCCCTCGAGCCGGATGGCGTTCAGCGTTCGGCCGTTGCCTGCGACGGCGAGCCGGCCGATAGGTGTCTCGAGAAGCGTGTACCTGGTCATGTGAGTGGAACGCGCCGGCGCCCGACTTCGTGAGGCGCGAGGATGCAGCAGCGAATGGCCAGCCTACTGTCCGAACCGGCGCCACTCGAAGCCGTGCTCGTTCGCCCGCACGGGCTTCTCGAAGGGCCGCGCATCACTCCCGCGGGCGTGGTCTTCAGCGACGTCATCGCAGGCGGCGTCTTTCGCGTCGCCGGCGACGAAGTGAGCGAGCTCTTGCCACGACGTCACGGGATCGGCGGCCTCGTACCGCACCGCGACGGCGGCTTCGTCGTCACTGGACGCAGCGTGCTTCACGTGCGCGACGGCGCCGAGCAGCGCGAACTCCTCACGCTCGACGGCGTTTCCGGGTTCAACGACCTCTCGACCGCCGCGAACGGCGACCTGCTCGTCGGCGCTCTCCGTTACCGCCCACTGGCCGGCGAGTCGCCGCGGCCGGGGATCCTGCTTCGGCTCACCGCCGATGGGTCGGCCGAGATGCTCAGCGAGGGCGTTGTGTGGCCGAACGGCGTAGGCCCGTCGCCCGACGGCGCCACGGTCTACGTCTCCGACTACGCCGATCGGCGCGTGCTCGCCATTCCGGCCGACGGAGGTGCCGCCGAAGTCTTCTCCGAATCACCGCGTGGGTCGGCCGACGGACTCGCTGTCGACGCCGACGGCGGAGTGTGGGTCGCGCTCGGCGAGGGTGGGGGAGTGGCGCGCTTCACTGCAGCCGGAGAGCTCGAAGCGATCGTCGACGTGCCGGCGCGCTTCGTCTCGAGTCTGTCCTTCGGCGGCGAGGACGGACGAGACGTCGCAATCACGACCGCGGACAACCTGCGGACGCCCGAGACGGGCGGCTGCGTTTTCATGGCACGCAGCGAGGTGCCAGGACTGCCGGTGGTGCCCGCCGCCGTGTGAACGTCGCGCTAGCCTCGGCGGCCGATGGGACGCAGGCAGCGACGGAGGGAAAAGCGCGGCGGCGAGGCGGCCGCCGTCGAGACGACCGCCTACACGGATCCCGAGGGCAACGTTTTGATGCTCCGCAACAGCGTCTCGGTCGGCACTGTCCAGAAGATCCGAGACCTCGATTCAACGCCCGCGTCGTCAGCTGAGGACCGCTGGCAGCGGCGCACTGAGCTGCTGTTCGAGCGGTTCGCCGTCGGTTGGGAGATCGCCGGCCTGCCGCTCGAGACTCAGAACGAGCTGCTCGGGCGTTACCGCATGGCTAGCGGCGACGAGCGGCGCTGGATCCGCGACACCATCGACGCGCACGTGCGCGAGCACCAGCCTGAGCTGGCTCCGTAAGAGCGGCGTTTGTCAAAACCCCCTGAGCGGGCAGAATGCTTCTCGCATTCGACGCGCACCAATGGGAAGGGGCACATGGATCTGATCGAGCGGAGTCGCGGTTTGCTGCCGATGCGGTCGTGAGAGCTCTCGCCGTCGTACTCGTCCTTCTACTGGTCGTCGCTTTCGTCCTCGCGATCGTGGCGTGGGTACGGAGGCATCGCCAGTCACCTGCAAGGTGGAAACTGCGCGAGCACTCCAACGGTGACAGCGTCCGCCTCTACGCCGCCTGCGAGGGTGAGCCGCCGCTGCTGATCGAGACGGTGCCCTTGGGCGGCGAGGGTTTCAAGGAGCGCCTATACCAAGCCCGGGCGGAAGCGCGCGGCAAGGTCATCGCATTGAACGCCAGGCGCCGCGCCGAGCTGCGCGCCTGAGCCTCGAGTCAGCTGGCGTCAATCAGCCACTTTTCGCCCTGCCAGATGTACTTCCCGGGCGTGTCGCCACCGCTGACCGGCGCCGAGGTGGCCGTATCGCCTTTGATCGTCACCTTCATCTTGTCGGCCTGGTCCTGCAGCGTGTCGAGCTGCTTGTCGCTGAGCAGGCCGCGCGCGAGCGACAGCTGCTTCGAGCACTCGCCGCCGCCGGCTTTCGACAGCTGAGCCTTCGCCGCGGTCGTGAGCAGGGTGCAGGCCTCGTCGAACTTCTTGTCCGCGATGTCGCTCACGAAAGACTTGGCCGTCGCGCGCACTCCGTCGGCGTTCTTCTCGGACTTGCCCCCGCCGCCACAGGCCGCCAGCAGCGCCAGCGGCAGCGCGAGAATCGCTCCTCGCTTCATCGACCCTCCCGTGGTCGCCGATCTCGCGGGTGATGCCCGCCCGCGCCTGAGAGAAACCACCGTGGGCGCGAGGCTCGCGGTCGGTCACGTCTCAAGTCGGTTACGCGCGTATCCGACTAGAGGGATGTGCGCCATGGCGTGCGTCAGCTCTTGCCATGCCTCCTCGTGCTGGTCGCGGGGGTGGTGATCGCCTGGCCTGCCGAGGTTGGGCTCGACTACGACAACGACGCCGGCCAGGCGATCAACGCGCTCGCGCGTGGCGATCTCGCGACCTTCGGCGCA
>DASVXS010000177.1:0-9086 GCA_036392575.1 Thermoleophilaceae bacterium
GAAGAAGAAGGCGAGGCGCGGGGCGAACTCGTCGACTCCGAGGCCGGCGTCGAGCGCCGCCTGCACGTACGCGATGCCGTTCGCGAGCGTGAACCCGACCTCCTGGACCGCCGAGCAGCCCTTCTCGCGCATGTGGTAGCCGGAGATCGAGATCGTGTTCCACTTCGGGATCCGCTCCTTGGTGTAGGCGAACAGATCCGTTGTGAGGCGCATCGCCGGCACAGGCGGGTAGATGAAGTTGCCGCGCGCGATGTACTCCTTGAGGATGTCGTTCTGCGTGGTGCCGCGCAGCTCCTCGGCCGGCACGCCCTGCTCCTCACCGACGAGCTCGTAGAGGAGCAGCAGGACCGCGGCCGGCGCGTTGATCGTCATCGACGTGGACACCTCGGCGAGGGGAATGCCGTCGAACACCCGGCGCATGTCGTCGATCGTGTCGATGGCCACGCCGGTGCGGCCGACCTCGCCGAGGCAGAGCGGATCGTCGGAGTCGCGGCCGAGCTGGGTGGGCAGGTCGAAGGCCATCGAGAGGCCGGTCGAGCCGTGCTCGATCAGGTAGTGGAAACGCTCGTTCGTCTCCTGCGCCGTGGCGTACCCCGCGTACTGGCGCATCGTCCACTTGCGCGAGCGGTACATGTCGGGGTGGATCCCGCGCACGAAGGGGTATTCGCCGGGCTCGCCGAGGCGCTCCTCGAGGCCGGGCGCGACGTCGCCCTCCTCGTAGACGCGCTCGATCTCGATGCCGGAATCGGTGAAGTGGCGGGGGTCGTCGGGGCCGACGATCGGGGCGATAGTGGGCTTTTCAGGCTTGGTCGCCATGGGCCCGAAGGATACGTGCGGCGCTCAGGCGAGGGTGCGCCCGCAGAGCGCGGCATGGGCCGCCACGCGCTCGGCGAACTCGGCGAAGTCGCGCGCGTACAGCTGCTGCGGGCCGTCGCAGAGCGCGGCCTCGGGGTCCTCGGCCACCTCCACGATGATGCCGTCCGCGCCGATCGCGGCCGCCGCGCGAGAGAGCGGCTCCACCAGCTTGCGGTCGCCAGCGGCATGCGAGGGATCCACGATCACCGGCAAGTGGGTGTGCAGCTTCAGGTATGGCACTGCGCCGAGGTCGAGCGTGAAGCGCGTAGCCGTCTCGAACGTCCGGATGCCGCGCTCGCACAGGATCACGCGGTCGTTGCCCTCCTTGAGGATGTAGTCGGCCGCCATCAACAGCTCCTCGACGGTGGAGGAGAGGCCGCGCTTCAGCAGCACCGGCTTGCCGAGCTTGCCCACCACCTCGAGCAGCGCGTAGTTCTGCATGTTGCGGGCCCCGACCTGGATGACGTCGACCACCTCCGCCACCGGCTCGGCCCAGTTGATGTCGGTCAGCTCGCTCACCACCGGCAGCCCGGTGCGCTCGCGCGCTTCGGCGAGGATGTCGAGCGCCGGTGGCCCGAGTCCCTGGAACGAGAACGGCGAGGTCCGCGGCTTGAAGGCGCCGCCGCGCATCATCGACGCGCCGCCTGCCTGCATCGCGTCGGCGACCGCGAGCGTCTGCTCACGCGATTCGACCGTGCACGGACCGGCGATCAGGCAGAACGTCGCATTACCGCCCACGACGCGACCATCGACCGAGAACGAGGTGGGCTCGTGGTGGCTGAGCTCGCTCGACGCCAGCTTGTACGGCCGGCTGATCGGGATCACCTGATCCACGCCAGGCATGCCCTCGAGCGCGAGCGCCCGCACGCCCTCCGGATCGCCGATCGCGCCGATCGCTGTGGTCAGCTCGCCAGGCATGACCTTCGCGTGCACGCCCACGGCTTCGAGCCGCTCTACCACGGCGGCGATCTCGGCCTGCGAGGCCTGAGGTGTCATCACGACCATCATGCGATCGCCGTGAATCATGGACCACCGTTGTTAGCATTGCCTCTCCCGCTGGACCGGGCTCAAGCCGTGCTTCATACCCCGACATTCGCTCGTGGAGAGCGCGGCCGCCCCTCTGGGGCCGCGACGCACCCAGGAGGCGTCTTTTGATGGCGACCGACGGCTCAGCGGCGGCGGAGCTCACGTTTCGCGACGTGACCAAGCGCTACGCCGGGCGCGCCCAGCCAGCAGTTGACCACCTCTCGCTCCGCATTCCGGCGGGAGAGATCTGCGTGCTCGTGGGACCCTCGGGCGCCGGCAAGACCACCGCGCTGAAGATGGTGAACCGGCTGATCCAGTTCGACTCCGGCGACATCGAGATCGACGGTCGCAGCGTCCTCGACTTCGAGATCTCAGAACTGCGGCGGGGGATCGGCTACGTGATCCAGCAGGTCGGCCTGTTCCCGCACATGAACGTGGAGGCGAACGTGGCGACCGTGCCGCGCCTGCGCGGCTGGGGCAAGCAGCGCACGCACGAGCGCGTGCGCGAGCTGCTCGAGCTCGTGGGCCTCGACCCGGACGGGGACCCGCGCCGCTATCCCGGCCAGCTGTCCGGCGGCCAGCGCCAGCGGGTAGGCCTCGCGCGTGCGATGGCAGCTGACCCGCCGCTGATGCTGATGGACGAGCCGTTCGGCGCGATCGACCCGATCACGCGCTCGCGCCTCCAAGACGAGTTCCTGCGGCTCCACCGCCAGATCCGCAAGACCGTGATCTTCGTGACCCACGACATCGACGAGGCGATCAAGATGGGCGACCGCATCGCGATCCTGCGCCAGGGCGGCACGCTCGCCCAGTACGACACCCCGGACGCGATACTCGCGAGTCCCGCCGACGACTTCGTCGCGCAGTTCGTGGGCGCCGACCGCGCGCTCAAGCGGCTCAGCCTTGTGCGCCTGTCCGACCTCGAGCTCGAGGCCGTGCCGAGTCAGGTGAACGGCCTTCCGAGCGCGCCGCGCGACGCGTCGCTGCACGACGCTCTTTCGCTGTTGCTGAGCGAGGGCGGGAGCCGCCTGCTCGTGACGGATCCCGACGGCACCCCACTCGGCGTCGCGCGGCTCGAGCAGATCGGCGCGCGCGTGTCGGAGGACCAGGCCTCATGACGACGCTGATCGCGCAGTCCGGGCCGGTGATCCCGAACTTCGGCGGCGGCGGCAGCAACAGCTGCGTGCGCGAGAACCGCACCTTCTGCTGGGACTGGTTCACCTCGCACTGGAGCTCGAACTTCCAGCCGCACCTCGTGGAGCACATCGTGCTCACGGCGATCGCCGTGAGCGTGGGCTTCGTGATCGCGATGGTGGCGGCGCTGTTCGCCTACCGCCGCAACTGGTTCGAGCAGCCGTTCACGATTGCTACCGGGATCCTCTACACGATCCCGAGCCTCGCGCTGTTCCAGATCCTCGTGCCGATCACTGGGCTCACGCGCCTCACCGCCGAGATCGCGCTCGTCTCCTACACGCTCCTGATCATCTTCCGGAACATCCTCACCGGCCTGCGCGAGGTGCCTGAGGACGTGCGCGAGGCCGCGCGCGGAATGGGCTTGACGCGCAACCAGATCCTGTGGCGGGTCGAGCTCCCGATTGCCGTGCCGGCGATCGTGGCGGGCGTACGCATCGCGACCGTCACCGTCATCAGCCTCGCCACGGTTGCAGCGATCGTGGGCGTCAACCAGGGGCTCGGCGTGCCGATCCTCGACGCCATCCCGACGACGTTCAACACGGAATTCATCGCGGCGGCGGTGCTCACAATCGCGCTCGCGCTCGTGGCTGATGCGCTGCTCGTGGGCGCGCAGCGGGTGCTCACGCCGTGGGCGCGAGGGAGGGCGGCGTACAGATGAACGACTTCGTCGACGCCTTCAAGTTCATGGGCGACAACCTGTCGCTGCTGCTCAACCGCACAGTCGATCACCTGCTGCTGAGTGGGGCGGCGATCGGCGTATCGCTGCTGATCGCGCTGCCGCTCGGATTCTGGCTCGGACACCTGCACCGCGCCTCGTTCCTCGCGATCAACGTGTCGAACATCGGCCGCGCCCTCCCGAGCCTGGCGGTGATCGCCATCGGCATCAGCATCTTCGGCCTCGGGTTTCTGAACTCGATGGTGGCGCTCGTGGTGCTAGCGGTGCCGATCATCCTCACGAACGCATACGTGGCGGTTGACGGGGTGGACGACGACGTGGTGGAGGCCGCGCGCGGAATGGGCATGCGCCCGGTGCAGGTGCTCGGCCGCGTGGAGCTGTCGCTCGCGATCCCGCTCACCTTCGCCGGGATCCGTACCGCGGTCGTGTACGTGATTGCCACCGCCACGCTGGCCGCGATAGCTGGCAGCGGCGGGCTCGGCGAGATCATCTACAACCAGGCGAGCTACGGCCTCCCGGGCGTGCTCGCGGCCTCGTTCTGGGTTGCCGCCCTGGCGCTGCTCGCCGACCTGCTGCTCGCCGCGCTTCAGCGCGCTGTGATCCCGCGCGGGCTACGGCCGGTGCGTCACGCCGATGCAGCCGTCGCACCGCCCGACGCGCTGCGGTCGAGCGAGGTCGCGGCCTGAGATTTGAGGGAGAGGAAGGGTTGAGCCAACGAAAGGAGCCCCACAGGTGTTGACGAGAGCAACCCGACCTGTCATCGCGCTTGCTGTAGCGCTGGCCATCGCATTGGTGGTCGCCGCTTGCGGCGGCAGCAACGACAACAACGGCAGTGGCAACACGCAGACGACCGGAGCCTCGGCCCAGCCCGGAAAAGGAAAGCCACCGGTGACGATCGGCTCGAAGAACTTCACCGAGCAGTTCATCCTCGGCCAGCTGTACGCGCAGGCGCTGAAGGCGAAGGGCTACACGGTGTCGCTCAAGCAGAACATTGGCAGCTCGGAGATCATCGACAAGGCGCTCACGAGCGACAAGATCGACATGTATCCCGAGTACGTGGGCATCATCCTCACTGCCGTTGCGCACGAGACCGCGAAGCCCAAGAGCGCGGACGATGCCTATCAGCAGGCCAAGAAGTTCGAGGAGGGTCGTGGATTCACGGTGCTCGACAAGACGCCGTTCTCCAACGTGGACGCGATGGGTGTCACGAAGGCGTTCGCACAGAAGAATGGGCTGACGACGGTCACGGACCTGAAGAAGCTCAGCTCGTTCAGGCTCGGTGGGCCGCCTGAGTTCAAGACACGCGACACCGGCGTCGTCGGCCTCAAGAAGGACTACGGGCTGGACAACATCAAGTTCGTGCCGCTCGCGATCGGGCTCCAGTACAAGGCACTCGACTCGGGCAAGGTCGACGCTGCGGACGTGTTCACCACCGACGGCCAACTCCAGGGTGGCAAGTACACCGTCCTGAAGGACCTGGAGAACACGTTCGGGTTCCAGAACGTGGCGCCCGTCGTGAGTCAGAAGGTCCTTTCCAAGGAGGGAACGGAGTTCTCGAAGATCCTCAACGACGTGAGCGCGAAGCTCACCGTCGAGGCGATGCGGAAAATGAACGCGGCAGTGGATCTCGACAAGCAGGAGCCGGCGTCCGTCGCCCAGCAGTTCCTGAGCGCGAACGGCCTCGTCTAGACCGCGGGAGCGGCGGGGGGCTTGGCGCGCCGAGCCTCCCGCCGCGCACCGAGGTGACGCCGCTCGGCGGCGAGCACCGCCACCAGCAGGATCACGAGCGCGGCGAGCTGAGCGACCGCGCTCAGCTCCGTGCCGAGTGGGAGCGCGGCGAACGCGAGGAGCGCGGCGAGCCCGCGCCAGGCGCCGCTGCCGATCCCCAGCGTTCGCCGGAAGAGGGCGTCCGCGCCCATGAACAGAGCGACTCCGCCGCTGAGCGCGAGGGCGCGCGCGAACTCGAGCGGATCGCCGGCGTGGCCGGTCGCCTTCTTGATCGCCGAGGCGACCGCGACGATCCCGAACAGAATCGGCAAATGCAGGTAGAAGTACGCGTCGATCGCGAGCCGCGGCCGCGCCTCGACGGGCGCCGCGGACAGTGCCTCTTCTGCCTCAACGTCGTCGCCAGCGCCGAAGTAGGTCCACCACAGACACGCGCTCAGCGCGAGCCCGAGGAGCGCCACGCCCACGAGCTCAGCGTCGACGGGCAGGCCGGCCGCTCCGATCCCGATCGCAACGACGGACTCGCCGATCGCGACGATCACCACCAAGCCGTGGCGCTCGACGAAGTGCGCGGGCGCTATCACGAAGCCCTCGTCGCTCGTGAGCCGCGGGTTCGCGCACTCGAGCGCGACTGCCACTGCCCACAGCACGTACTGCGTCGTGCCGCCGATCGCTCCCCCGATCAGCACGAGCGCCGCCGCGGTGATGTTCCAGGGCAGGATGCCGCTGAACGCCTGGGCCACTCCCGCGGGCGACGCGCGCATGAACATGCCGCCGTGAACCACGATCACGACGAGATAGCCGAGCGCGAACGTGAGCCCGCTGCCGCCGAAGGCGGTCGGGAGCGCGAGCGCCATCACCAGGAAGCCCGCCATGCCGCCGAGCAGCAGCAGGCGGCGCGTGTCGCGATCGACCGTCACCGAGTTCGTGAGCCAGGCGTAGCCGCCGTACATCCACCAGATCAGCGCGAGCATCAGCAGCACCCGTGCCACGCCGCGGCCGTTCGGGTCCTTCACCAGCACGGTGGTGAGCTGGGTGATCGTGAACACGAACACCAGGTCGAAGAAGAGCTCGAGCGTGGTGACGCGCGGGGCCTGCTCGGTGGGCTGGGTCATGCCGCCACCGGAGGTTCCGGCCGGCGCGCCTCGAGCGTGGCGCCGATGCTTGCGGCGACGACGAGCGCGATTGCGAGCAGGTCGAGCGCGTGCAGCGACTGGCCGAGCACCACGAGGCCGGACAGCGTCGCGACCGCCGGCTCGAGGCTCATCAGCACCCCGAACGTCTTCGGCGGCACCCGGCGCAGCGCCTCCAGCTCGAGCGAGTACGGGATCGCCGAGCTGAGCAGCGCAACCGCGAGGCCGATGGCCAGCACCGCCGGGTCGAGCAGGTCGCTGCCCGCATCGGCGATCCCGAGCGGCAACGCGGCGAGCGCGGACGCGGTCATGCCGATCGCGAGGCCGCTGCCGCCGGGAAATCGCTTACCGAGCCGCGCGTTCAGCAGGATGTATGCCGCCCAGCAGCCGCCCGCGATGAGTGCGAACGCCACGCCGAGGGCGTCATTCGCCCCGCCCACTCCGCCGCCAAGGAGAACGATGCCGACCGCGGCCAGGCCAGCCCAGACGAGGTCGAGCCCGCGACGCGAACCAACGATCGCGACACCGAGCGGGCCCACGAACTCGAGCGTGACCGCGACGCCCAGCGGAATGCGGTCGAGTGCCTCGTAGAAGAACGCGTTCATGGCGCCGAGCACCAGGCCGAAGACGATTGCCAGGCGGAGGTCGGCCGCGGTGTGTGACGCCAGCCGCGGTCGCCACACCGCCACCAGCACTATCGCCGCGAAGAGCAGGCGCAGTGTGACGGTGCCGCCGGGCCCGATGTCGTCGAACAGGGTCGCCGCGAGCGCCGCGCCGAACTGGATCGAGAACACCGCGCCGAGCACCAGCCCGGGAGCAGGCACCTTGTCGAGCGCCGGCTGGCGGTGCGGGGTGGCGACGCGTGCATCCACGCCGCTCCACGCTACCCGGCGCCTAGCATCTGTTGCATGGAGGTCACGGTTCGCCTGTTCGCGATGCTCCGCGAGCGCGCGGGGGCGAGCGAGCTGAGGCTCGAGCTGCCGGACGGCGCGCGCGTGCGCGACGCGCTGGAGGCGCTCGGGGCGGTCACCGACGGGCTGCCTCTCGTTATGGCCGTGAACCGCGAGTACGCGCCCGAGGACCAGGAGCTCAGCCCCGGTGACGAGCTTGCGCTGATCCCTCCGGTGAGCGGCGGCGAGGCCGCGCTGCTGCACGCGCGCGTGACGAGCGAGCCGCTCTCGCTCGACGCGCTGGCAACGCGCGTGAGGGACGCGCGCGCCGGTGCGGTCGTCACCTTCTCGGGCGTGACGCGGCAGGTCGAGCGGCTCGAGTACGAGGCTTACGCGGAGATGGCCGAGGAGCGCATGGCCCAGATCGCGTCCGAGGCGGTGGCCGCGCACGGTCTGTGCGCCGCGGCCGTCGAGCACCGCGTGGGCGACGTGCCGCTGTCGGAGGCGAGCGTGATCGTGGCCGTCTCGGCGCCGCACCGTGGTGAGGCGTTCGCGGGCGCGCGCGAGATCATCGACCGCGTGAAGGCCGAGGCGCCGATCTGGAAGAAGGAGGTCGAGGGTGGCGAGGGACGCTGGGTCGAGGGCCGGCTCCCCTGAGCTGAGCGCGGCGTTGCGGGCGCTGCCCTCGGTGGAGGAGCTCGCCGCCTCGCTGCCGGACGTGCCGCACACGCGCGCGGTCGCCGCTGCGCGCGCGGTGATCGGCGCTCGGCGTGAGCGCATCCTCGCCGGCGAGTCGCCCGGCGGTGGCCTCGAGGCGGAGGCTCGTGCCTGGCTCGAGCGCTCCGGGCGCCCCCTCCTTCGGCGCGTGATCAACGCGAGCGGAGTGATCGTGCATACGAACCTCGGGCGCGCGCCGCTCGCGCCCTCCGCCGCGGAGGCCGCAGCCACGGTCGGCGCCGGCTACTCGAACCTCGAGTACGACCTCGAGCGAGGCGCCCGCGGCTCGCGGCAGGCGCACGTGGAGCAGCTCGTGTGCGAGCTCACCGGCGCCGAGGCGGCGCTTGTAGTGAACAACTGCGCCGCAGCGGTGCTCCTGGCGGCGGCCGCGCTCGCCGGCGACTGCGAGCTGATCGTGTCGCGCGGGCAGCTCGTGGAGATCGGCGGCTCGTTCCGCGTGCCGGACGTGGTGGCGCAGTCAGGCGCGCGGCTCGTTGAGGTGGGCACGACGAACCGCACGCGGATCTCGGACTACGAGCGCGCGATCGGACCCGACACGGGCGCGATCATGCGCGCGCACCAGTCGAACTTCCGCACGCTCGGCTTCGTCGAGGAGCCGTCGATCGAGCAGCTCTGCGAGCTCGGCGTCCGAGCCGACGTGGCAGTGATCGACGACGTGGGTTCGGGCGCGCTCGCCGAGGGCATGCCGGAGCTCGCCGACGAGCCCGCCGTGCGCCGCTCGGTGGACGCCGGGGCCGCGCTCGTGTGCTTCTCCGGCGACAAGCTGCTCGGTGGGCCGCAGGCGGGCGTGATGGCCGGCCGCGCTGACGCGGTCGCGCGCTGCCGCACTCATCCGCTCGCGCGCGCACT
>DASVXS010000178.1:0-2171 GCA_036392575.1 Thermoleophilaceae bacterium
GATCGCCGGCAGAGCATCGGGGGCCCGCAGAGTCTCCACGAGGAGCACGTGCTTCTCGTGCGGCGCCGGGCGCGCCACGGCGAACGACAGATTCGGCCGGTCGAACCCGGTCGCCACGCGGAGCGGCTCGCGCAGACCCAAGCGCCGCACCACATCGGCGGCGACTCCCGGCGTCGCGGTGGCAGTGGACGCGACAATCGAGTCCGCGCCCAGATACCGAGCAGCGTCGGCCAGGCGGAAGTAGTCCGGCCTGAAGTCGTGCCCCCACTGCGACACGCAATGCGCCTCGTCCACCACGAACAGGCCAACCCGCGCCTCGCGCATGCGCGCCACGAAGCCAGGCGAGGAAAAGCGCTCGGGGGCCACGTACAGCAGGCGGAGCTTGCCGCCCACGGCCCGCGCGAGCGCGTCGGCGTTCGCCGCCTGGTCCTGCTGCGCATTCAGCAGCGCGACGGAGTGGCCGAGCCCGCGCGCGTGCAGAGCCTCGACCTGGTCCTGCATGAGCGCGACGAGCGGCGAGACCACCACGGTGAGGTCCTCGCGCAGCAACGCCGGCAGCTGGTAGCAGAGCGATTTGCCCGAGCCCGTGGGCATGACGACGAGCACGTCGCGGCTCGCGAGCGCGGCCTCGCATGCCTCGTGCTGCCCCGGCCGGAAGCCCGGGAAGCCGAAGTACCGGGTGAGTGCGGCGGTGAGTTCCAAGGCAGGCGAGGGTACCTGTGCGGTCGGCGGGATCAGGCCCCGCAACAGGCGCTCGTCACGGTGCCGTAACGCAACGTGCGGACTATTTACGCGACCGGCAGCCGGACCTCGAGGTCCGGCTCCTCGAGCGCATACTTGCCGCGTGCGGCGTGGGTGCGCTCGAGCGGGTAATCGCCGCTGAAGCAGGCGTCGCAGTGCGTCGCGCGCGAGGCGTCGATGGCCTCGTACAGGCCGTCGAGCGAGAGATACGCCAGCGAGTCACAGCCGAGCTCCTCCGACACCTCCTCGACCGTGCGGCCGTGGGCGATCATCTCCTGCGTCGTCGACATGTCGATCCCGTAGTGGCAGGGATGGCGGATCGGCGGCGCCGAGATCCGCATGTGCACCTCCGAGGCGCCGGCGTCGCGCAACATCTTCACGATCTGGCGCGTGGTGTTGCCGCGCACGATCGAGTCGTCCACCACGACGATCCGCTTGCCGGCGACGATCTCTGGCAGCGGGTTGAACTTCATCCGCAGACCGTGCTTGCGCAGCTCCTGGCCGGGCTGGATGAAGGTGCGCTGCACGTAGCGGTTCTTGATCAGGCCGTCGTCCTTCGGGATGCCGGACGCCGTCGAGTAGCCGTTCGCGGCGGGGTTGCCCGAGTCGGGCACCGAGATCACGAGGTCGGCCTCGACCGGCGCCTCGCGCCAGAGGATCTCGCCCATCCGCCCGCGCACCTGCTGCAGGACCTTGCCCTCGAGCCGGCTGTCGGGGCGGGAGAAGTAGATGTGCTCGAAAACGCAGCTGGCGCGGCGGTCGGTCTTGACGACCTGCCGCGTCTCCAGCCCGCGCTCGGTCAGCGAGACCATCTCGCCCGGGTGGACCTCGCGCATCAGCTCGGCGCCGATGATGTCGAAGGCGCAGCTCTCGGAGGCGACGACGAAGCGGTCGCCGATCCGCCCGAGGCTGAGCGGCCGGATCCCGTGCGGGTCGCGGAAGGCGACGATCGCCCGCTTGGTCATCACCACGGTCGAGTAGGCGCCCTGCAGCCGCGGCATCACGTCGGCCACGGCGTCCTCGATCATCTTCCCCTCGTGGGAGGAGAGCAGGGCGGCGATGATCTCCGAGTCGGAGGTGCCGCGGAAGTCGATCCCCCGCTGCTTCAGCTCACCCCACAGCTCGACCGCGTTGGTCAGGTTGCCGTTGTGGGCGAGCGCTTCGTCGTCGCCTCCGAGAGCTGCGCCTTCGACATCATCGGCGCCGAGCTGATGCGCGAGGTCCACCCCGGCGAGATGGTCTCGCTGACCGAGCGGGGGCTGGAGACGCGCCAGGTGGTGAAGGCCGAGCGGCGCGCGACCTGCGTCTTCGAGCACATCTACTTCGCCCGCCCGGACACGATCCTCGAGGGCAACCGCACGCAGGTGTCGCGGCGCAAGATGGGCGAGATCCTCTGGCGCGAGGCCCCGGTCGAGGCCGACGTGGTGATC
>DASVXS010000179.1:0-20189 GCA_036392575.1 Thermoleophilaceae bacterium
ACGTGACCGGATCTTCTCGAGGTTCGTACGCAGCCGACGCCAAGGCCAGTCGCCGCGCGCTGCCGTTCTACTTCAAGCCCACCGGGCTCGGCACCTACCTCCTCTACGACTCGACCGCGGGGCTGGTGAGCATCGCGAGCACCCAGCAAGTCGTTCGAGCGGACGCGCCCGCGCCTGCGGCTGAATGGCGGACGCAGCGGCGCGCTCGCGGCCTAGTCGCTCTTCGCTCAACCTCGAGCGGGCGCCTCCTGGCAGTGGACCGAGCGTCGCGCGCGCTGGTGACCGTGTCGCGCAACGCACCCGCCGCGTCATTCCGCCTCACGCCCGCGCGCGGATGCCGCTCGTACCCCGAGGCCGCGCTCGGGGCGCGCGGCAAACCGCCGGCCGCAAAACGCGCCGATGGCAGCTTGATCGGTTTCGCCGACCCCCATCTGCACGTGACTGCTGAGTTCCGAGCCGGCGGACAGGTGATCTCCGGCCAGACCTTCGATCGCTTCGGCATCACGGAGGCGCTCGGTCACGACGCCGACGCCCACGGGAACGACGGCGCCCTCGACATCACCGGCAACCTGCTCCGGTCGGGGCAACCGGCGGGGACGCACGACACACACGGCTGGCCGACGTTCGCCGGCTGGCCGACGTTCGACACGTACACGCATCAGCAGGTGTACTACCGGTGGCTCCAGCGCGCTTGGATGGGCGGCCTGAGGCTGATCGTGGCACAGACCGTGGAGGACGAGCCGCTCTGCAACATCGAGCCGCGGAAGAGTCACTCCTGCGACGAGACCGAAACGATCGAGCTCGAGGTCCGGCGGCTCCGCGCGCTGCAGAACTACGTCGACGCGCAGAGCGGCGGCCGCGGCCGCGGTTGGTTCCGCCTGGTGTACAGCCCGAGGCAGGCTCGTCAGGTGATTCTGCGCGGCAAGCTCGCCGTGATCATCGGTGTCGAGTCTTCGAACCCGTTCGGCTGCAGCGAGTTCATGGGACAGCCGCACTGCGATCGCGCCGGCATCGACCGGGGCATCGCGCGGATGCGCCGGATCGGAGTGCGCAGCATGTTCCTGGCGCACTGGGTCGACAACGCGCTGGCGGGTGCCGCGCTCGAGGGTGGCGACAAGGGCACGTTCATCGGCACCATGCAGGTCGCTCAGACGGGCCGTCCGTTCGCGACCGGGCCGTGCCCGCACCCGGGTCAAGGCGAGGAGGTGCCGGCCACCAGCGTGCTCGGCGAGCTTCTCCCGGTGCACCCGGCCGCACGCCAATGCAACACGCGGGGCCTCACAGAGCTCGGCGCCTATGCCGTGCGACAGCTGATGGACAACCACATGCTCATCGAGGTCGACCATCTCAGCGAGTGGGCTCGCGACCAGGTGCTGAAGATCGCCGAGGAGCGACGGTACCCGGTCGTCTCGAGCCACACGGGCACCGGAGGATCATGGGACCCGTCGGAGCTGCGACGGCTCTATGCCGTTGGCGGCTTCGCCTCGGCGACGATCGACGACGCCGCCAAGCTGCCGGACAAGATCCTCACCTTCCGCCGCTACACCTCAGCGAAAGAGCCGGCTGTCGGATTCGCAACGGACACCGGCGGCTTCGCGGCGCTCCCCGGTCCGGACCCGCGCGGCAAGCAGGACCCGCTGCGCTACCCCTTCCGCGCGTACGGCAGCCACGTGCGCTTCGAGCGGCAGCGCACCGGATCGCGCACGTTCGACATCAACACCGACGGTGTGGCTCACTACGGGCTGGTGCCCGATCTACTCGCCAACGTGCAGCGGGAGAAAAACGGCCGGCGCGCGCTGGCGCTGCTGTTCCATTCCGCGGACGCCTACTTGCGCACCTGGCGATTGGCCGCCGGGAAATAGCTTCACCTCCCCAGCCTCAACCCGAGGCGCCCCGTTGCCGATGGTTGAGCCGTGAGCGTCAACGACCTGGTCCTCGTGCAGGGGATGGCCGACACGCGCGCTTCGCTGCGGCGCTGGCGGCGCGATCCGAACGCCGTGCTCGCACCGTGGCTGCTACTGAGCCTGGCGATAGCGGTCGCACTGCTCCTTGCCGTGTGGGCGATCGCGATGCTGTCCACGCCCGACCCGACGCCGCTGTTCCTGCCCGGGGTCCACTTCGACCCCACGCCGGTCAACGTCGTCAAGGTGCTGTACCGCAACTCGCTCGTGCTCGCCCTTCATGCGATGGCGTGCGTTGCAGGCTTCATCGCGGGCAGCTCGCTGCCGCAACAGGCCCAGCAGAAGACCGGCCTCTCCAAGAAGATTCACGACCACGCCGGCCGGCTCGCAATCGGCTTCGTGGTCTGTGCCACCACGTTTTCGCTCGTCACACAGGCGTACGTGCTCGGCGGCGGCGCGGCCACGCTTGCGTACGAGCTCGGCATCTCGCGCGGAGTCCTGCTGCTCGCGCTTCTCCCCCACGCGCTCCCCGAGCTGGTCGCGCTGTTCCTACCGCTCGCGGCCTGGCTGATCGCAAGCCGCCGCGGCGCCTGGGACGAGCTCCTCGCGGCGACCTTCGCCACCGTGGCGGTCGCCGCGCCCACGCTGATCGCCGCCGCGCTGGTTGAGATCTACGTCACGCCGCAGCTGCTGATCGCGCTCACCGGCTGAAAAGCCGGCGGCCCCGCCGAAGCGGGGCCGCCGAGGTCCGACGCCGGGCTTTGCCGGCTGTCGGCCAGCGTTCTACTTGGTGCAGGGCGAGGTGTCCTTCACCAAGATCGGTGGCGTGTTGTCGTACTTGAAGAGCGCCGTGAGGGCCCACTTGCCGCTCTTCGGGCAGGTCCGCGGAGTGGTCGCGTAGGGCTTGGCCCTCGTGCCGCCCTTCTTGACGTTGAGGTCGAACTTCGTGAGCTTCGCCTCGCCGACGCCCGGGATCGGGAACTTCGGCACGTTGGTCACGAGCTTCGGCCCCGCCGCCGCGCCATGCACGCTCGACGCACCGGCACCACTGAACTTGCCGCGGAAGGCAGCCGTCTGTCCGATTGCACCCTTCGGCGTGAGCAGGAACGCGATTCCCTTCGGCACGTTGAAGGCGACGATGTTCTCGACGACCGGATCAATGCTCGGGCCGAGGCCGGTGATGGCCTCAGCGATGCCGGTTCCGATCTTGCTCTTCGCCGGGCACGCCGCGCCGTTTGTGCTCTGAATCTGCTGATCGGTCGCCTTGCACTGGGCAACGGCCTTCGAGTTGATCTTGGTGCCAGGCGGGAAGCTGACCGTGACCTGGCGAGCCGCTTCCAGCTGGCCGTTGAACGTTGGCGCACCTTGGATGTGCGTCTTGAGACCGGTCGAAGTGCCGGGCTTCTTCACTGTCGTCGTCGCATCGAACGTCACGCCGTTCTTGGTGCCGGCGATCGCCACGCTCGCAGTAGCCAGGGCGAGCACGCCGATCACTGCACCGGCAAGCGGCTTCTTCCGCATTTCTCCTCCTCTTCCGGATAGGCCAGGCGGGCGCAACCCTACACGGGCCTCACATGGATTGCATCCCCTGCCACAAACTCTTTAGAGGTTGCCGAAAAGGTGAAGGGAGTGGTCGCACGGGCGACCGCTCCCTCCCGAAACAGCGACCTACTTCTTGCACGGACCGCTCGTGGTGACCGTGATCGGTGCGTGCGTGTCGTACTTGAAGATCGCCGAGAGCGACCACTTCTTGCTCTTCGGGCAGGTCTTCGGCGTGAGCGAGTAGGCCTTCGCGCCCTTGCCGTTTGCCTTCACCTTGAGAGCGAACTTCGTGAGCTTCGCCTCGTTGCCGCCCGGGATTGGGAACTTCGGAACGGCCGTGACGAGCTTCGGTCCAGCAGCCGCAGCTCCGGCGTTCGCGGCCGCTGCTCCCGAGAACTTGCCGCGGAATGCCGCAGTCTGGCCAATCGGGCCCTTCGGAGTGAGTAGAAACGCGATCCCCTTCGGAACGTTGAAGGCGACGATCGCCTCGGCCACCGGGTCCACGGCCGGGCCGAGGTCGGTGAACGCCTCCGCGGTGCCCGTCCCGATCTTGCTCTTCGCCGGGCACGCCGAGCCGTTGGTGCTCTGAATCCGCTGATCGGTCGCCTTGCACTGCGGGATCGCCTTGGTGTTGATCTTCGTGCCGGCGGGGAAGACGACGGTCACCTCGCGGGTCGCGATCGGCTTGCCATCGGGTCCAGTTGGCGTGCCCGCGATCAGCACGTTGAGTCCGGTCGACGTGGCCGGCTTCGTGGTCGTGGTCTTGGCGGTGAACGTCACGCCGTCGACGGTCTCGGCAGCCGCCACGCCGACCGCCGTTGCAGCCAGCGCGCATGCGAGCGCGCCGGCAAGCGGCTTCCTGCGCATTGAGTCCTCCTCTAAGGCCAGGAAAGGAACAGACGGCGCACCCATCCGGATGCGCCGCCGCCACCCTAACCGTTATCGCCTGCACGGGCCAGTCGCCGTGACGTGGATGTCGGCGTGGCCCTCGTAGCCGAACGTCGCCGGCAGCTTCCACTTGCCCGACTTCGGGCAGGTCTTCGGCGTGGTGCCATAGGCCCTCTTGCCCGTGCCGGTCTTCTTGACCGCGAAGTCGAACTGGATGAGCACGGCATTGCTGCCGCCCGGGATCGGAAACAACGGCACGTCGACCACGAGCTTCGGCGCGGTCGTGCCGCTGAAAGTACCTGTGAGCACCGCGGTCTGGCCGACGGCGCCCTTTGGCGTGAGCAGGAAGAAGATCTTCTTCTTGCCGTTGAACGCCTGGACGTCCTCGGAGAGGGGATCGACTCCCTCGCCGAGGCCGGTGTTCGCCTTCACGAGCCCGGTTCCGACCCTGCTCTTCGAGCAGACGTTGCCATTGGTGTTCTGGATCGTCTGCGGTGAGGCCGTGCATTGCGGCAGCGCCTTCGTGTTGATCTTCGTCCCGGGCGGGAACTGCACCGTGACCTTGCGGATCGGCACCTGCTTGCCGTCCGCACCGACAGGCGCGCCCTTGATCGTCGTGCTCAGCCCAGTCGGCGTGTTCACCTTCGGCGTGGTCGTCTTCGCGTCCCAGGTCACGCCATCGCTCGTGCCGGGAGTCGCGATGGCGACGCCCGCGACAGCCGCGACAACGACACCCGCGACCGCGCCGGCGATCGGCTTCATGCCCATGCGAGTCTCCTTCAGGTTGGCCAGGAAAGCGCCAACCTAACCGCGGTCGTGCGCGCAAAGCAAAGCGGCCGCGCTTTCGCGCGGCCGCTTGCAACGTCACGTGTACGTTCTGTTTACCGCTTGCAGGAGCTGCGCGACTTGATTGTCGCGGTGGTGCCGTTCTCGTAGTTGAACTTGGTCGCGGTCGTCCAGTTCTTCGAGGCGGGGCACGTCGACGGCGTGGTCACCAGGTTCTTCTTCTTGCTGCCCCTGCCCGACGAGATCGACTTGAGGGCGACGTTGAACACCGTGAGTGAGGCGTTGCCTGCGCCCGGTATCGGGAAGGCCGGCACCGTAACCGTCACGACGTTCTTCCTGACCTTGCCGCGGATCGTGGCGGTCTGGCCAACCGCGCCCTTTGGCGTCAGCAAGAAAATGATCTGGCTCTTGCCGGCGAAGGCGATGATGTTCTCGCCCACGGGGTCGATCCCGGCGCCGAGGCCTGTGATCGCCTCCGCCGAGCCGGTACCGAGACGGCTGCCGGCCGGACACGCGTTCGCGCCCTGGCTGGCGAACTGGCTGTCCGTAGCCGTGCACACCTTCGCCGCCGAGGTGTCGACCTTCGTGCCCTTGGCAAGCGTCACGGTGACCTTGGTGGCCGGCGACGGCTTGCCGTTAGGGGCGCCCGGGTCCTGGGCCTTCAGCGAGACCGCCACCCCCGTGTTCGACCTGGGCTTCTTGCTGGAGTACCGGATGGAGGCCGTCTGCTTGAACTGCGGGCTTGCGATCGCCACGGCAGTCACGGCGAGGGCGAGTACGCCCACGACGGCGCTGATAAGAAGCTTCTTGCTGCGCACTGCGTTACTCCTCCTGAGCAGGGAAAACGAAGGCAGGGAGAATCCCCGCCGGAATCCCGTGAACACGGGGATGGGGCCAGAGTTGCGCTGTTGTTACCGGGATCCGGCCGCTATAGACGGATCTCAGCCGAGATGGCGCGCTCGACGCCGTCGAGCAGATCCCAGTTGCCCTCGAGCGCGCCGAGGGCGAGCTCGAGCAGGCGGCTGTCGTCGCAGTGCCGACAATTGGCCTCGATGAGGCGGCGCGCCTGCGCGGCGTGCTCCTCGTCGCGGCGCGAGTGCACCGCGAAGTAGGAGGCTGCGTCGTCGTCCGCCGCTACGCCGTAGTGCGCTGCGAGGCCGTCGAGCTTCGTCTGCGAGATCGCCGGCTGCGCCGATTCGATCGCGTAGAGCACGGCCAGGCGCTCCTCCTGCGAGTCGCCGGCCGTCCACGCCGCGACGCAGCGCTCGGTCTCCGCCGAGGCCGCGGCGTCGGTCGCGCCGCCGAGCGAGTGCACGAAGCGGTCCCACAGCTCGACGTGCGCCTCCTCCTCGCGCGCGTGCAGCTCGAGCTCGGTGCGCGCGGCGGGGTCGTCCGCCGCGTCTGCCGCCGCGCGGCTCTCCGCGGCTAGCGCGACCACCGCGTGCCGGTACTGCCCCGCGTACAGCGCGAGCTCCTCCCTACTGAGCTCTCCAGCGCTCCAGCGCGTGTAGAAGGGATGGCTCAGCACGTCGTAGCGGCCGCGCTCGGCCTCGAGTCGCTCGAAGAACTCCATTTGCTCGCTCCTCTTCGGAAATCGCCCCAGCAGACAGGTTGCGCCATCCTACCGGCGTGCGCGCTCCGGCCGACCTCCAGATCCATGCGCCCGAGTTCCCGCCGCGGCTCCCGTGGCTGAACGTCGCCTTCCTGCGGATGGACAAGCAGCTCGGGCAGCACGCCGTGCTCGTGGAGTTCTGGGACTTCGCCCGGATCAACTCGCTGCGCACGCTGCCCTACATGAAGGCCTGGCACGAGCGTTACGCCGACGCCGGCCTGCGCGTGGTCGGGGTCCACACGCCGGGCTACTCCTTCGGGCGCGACCAGGACGCGGTCGGGCTCGCTGTCTCTCGGCTCGGAATCGACTATCCGGTCGCGATCGACTCGGACTACCTGGTGTGGCAGGAGTACGGCACCCAGGGCTGGCCGTCGCGCTACCTGTTCGACCGCCGCGGCATCCTGCGCTACGTGCACTACGGCGAGGGCGATTACCTGGACGCCGAGCTCGCGATCCAGGAGGTGCTCGAGGAGCTCGATCAGGACGCGGTGTTCCCGCCGCCGCTCGAGCCGCTCCGCCCCGAGGACGAGCCCGGCGCGTTGCTTACGCCGCAGACCGCGGACATCGCGCTGCCGGCCGACAGGGATCGAGTGGCGCTCGTGCGCGACTGGATCGATGGCCCGGACTACATCGAGGCCGCCGACGCCGGTGCCTCCGCGACCGCGTCGTTCACCGCCGGAGGAGCGTGGGCGGTGCTGTCGGGCGACGGCGTTGAGCCGGGCCTCTACGAGACGGGCGGGACCATCGTCGCCGAGTCGCCCGGCCTGCGGTTGCACGGCTTCCAGTTCACGCCGCTGCCGCCTGAGTGAAGCTCGGCCGACAGGCGGCGAACCGCAGCGGCGTAGGCGAGCGAAAACCGAGGAGTCCAAGGACGCAGGGCCGAAGCTTGGCGATAGCCAAGCGAGCGCCCGAGGACGCGGGAATTCGAAGGTTTGCAGCCGCCTACGACGCTGCGGCGAGGGCCTTGCGGATTTCCTTCGGCAGCATGAAGCGCACGTCTTCCTGGACCACCTCGAACTCCGAGATGTCCGTCGTGCCGCGCTGCCGGAACCAGTCGACGAGTTCCTGAACGAGTTCTTCGGGCGCGCTCGCGCCGGAGGTGATGCCGACGACGCGGGCGCCCTCGAGCCACTCGTCTTCGAGCTGACCGACGTTGTCGATCAGGTGCGAGCGTGCGCCGTGGTCGCGCGCGACCTCCACGAGGCGGTTCGAGTTCGACGAGTTGCGTGAGCCGATCACCAGCACCAGATCGCACTCGCTGGCCATCTGGCGGACGGCCATCTGCCGGTTCGTGGTCGCGTAGCAGATGTCGTCGGTGCGCGGACCGACGATGTTCGGGAAGCGCTCCCGCAGCCGAACGATGATCTCGCGCGTCTCGTCTACCGACAGCGTCGTCTGCGAGATATAGGCGATGTGCTCGGGATCCGGTACCTCGAGCGCGTCGACGTCCTCCACGCTCTCCACGAGCACGATGTTGCCGGGCGCCTCACCCATCGTGCCCTCGACCTCCTCGTGGCCAGAGTGCCCGATGAGCACGATCGTGTAGTCCTGGGCGGCGAACTTGCGCGCCTCCACATGCACCTTCGTCACGAGCGGGCAGGTGGCGTCGATCGTCTGCAGCCGGCGAGCCGCCGCGTTCTCGTGCACGCTCGGCGCGACGCCGTGCGCGGAGAACACAACCGTCTGGCCCTCGGGGACCTCCGTCTCCTCGTCGACGAAGATCGCCCCGCGCTGGCGGAGCTGGTCGACCACGTGCTTGTTGTGGACGATCTCCTTGCGGACGTAGACGGGCGCGCCGTAGAGCTCGAGGGCGCGCTCGACCGTCTGGACCGCCCGATCGACTCCGGCGCAATAGCCGCGCGGAGCCGCCAGCAGCAGCTTCTGTGGGGCTTCAGCCACTGATTCAGAGTGTACGCAGGAGCTGGGCGACCGACTCGCCCACCGCGTCGAGGCTCTTGGGCGACACCGCCGAGAGGTTGTCGCAGGTGCGGTGGAAGCAGGCGAAGTCCCAGTCGATCAAGTCGATCGAAGGCACGCCCTCGCTCAGGAACGGGGTGTGGTCGTCCGTGATCCGGGCCTCGCTCGCGAGCGGGAAGGCGCCAATCGCTCCTACCCGGCGAGCCGCCGAGCGGAGCTTGCCCCATAGCCTCGTGTTCGAGCTCCGCTCTCGCGGCAGGCGGAGCTCGCGGTCGCCAACGAAGTCGAAGAGGATCATCGCCGCGGCGTGGGGATAGCGCGCGGCGGCCACCCGGCTGCCGCGCAACCCGTACTGCTCGAACTGCGAGTCGGGGGTGCCGGCGGGACTCTCCTCCCCGTCGAAGAGGGCGAAGACCACGGTCGGCCGAGCCTCACGCGGCTTCAGCCGCCCAGCAAGCTCGAGCACGACCGCGGTCCCCGAGGCCCCGTCGTTCGCACCGAGGAAGCCCGGGATGTCCTTGGTGTCGTAGTGGGCGCCCACTACCACGATTCGGTGGGGATCCTTGCCCGGCACGGAGCCGATCACGTTGCGCAGCCCGCCCGGGACGGCCTGAAAGCGCCCATGCGGCAGCTTGCGTCGCAGTGTCTCGGCGAGACGCCTCGATGACTCGGAACCGGCCGGCCGTGGGCCGAAGCTGAGCTGCAGCTTCAGCAGCCGCCAGGCGCGCCCGGCGTCAAAGCGGTCGGCCTTGAGGCGAGCCGGGACTGGGTCTGGAGAGCCGTGCTTGCCCGGGAACGGCAGGCTGTTGGTGGCCGCGAGCGTGGCGACCGTCGCGCCCAGCACGAGCTGGACCGCAAGCACTGCGAACAGGATCCGCACGCGGAGATTGTGGCGGTTCACGGGCGCTTGTCGCTGAGGCCCGCCCAGTCGGACTCGCGCTCCGCGAGCAGCGCGTCGATCCCGTCGCGCTCGAGCGGGCGGGCGAGGTAGAACCCCTGCCCCTTGTCGCAGCGGAGATCGCGCAGCCGCTCGAGCTGCTCGGCGTGCTCGATGCCCTCCGCGACTGTCTCGAGGCCGAGCGTCGCGCCCAGCGCGATCATCGCGGATGCGACCGCCGCACCCTCCTCGCCATCGGCCACGCCGTGTGATCGGTGCAAGCGCGCGTTCTTTGAGCCGCTTGTGGGGCCTTGTCACCCGCAATAGGCTCCCTTCAAATGCCGACAGCGCACATGGACCGGCTGACCGCACTCGACGCGTCGTTTCTTGCTCAGGAGCGCAAGAGTTCGCACATGCACGTTGGCGCCGTGCTCCTGTTCGAGGGGCCGCCGCCGCACCGAGCGGAATTCACCGAGCAGGTGGAGTCACGGCTGCACCTGGTGCCGCGCTACCGGCAGAAGCTGGCGTTCCCGCCACTCGAGCTGGGACGCCCATTGTGGATCGACGATCCGCGCTTCAACATCGAGTACCACGTGCGCCACACCGCGCTGCCGTCGCCCGGGTCGCTCGACCAGTTGCGCCAGCTCGCAGGGCGCATCTTCTCCCAGCGCCTCGACCGCGAGAAGCCGCTGTGGGAGATCTGGCTCGCGCAGGGGCTGACCGAGAACCGCTGGGCGCTGATCACCAAGACGCACCACGCGATGATCGACGGCGTCGCCGGGGTCGACCTGGCCTCGGTGCTGTTCGACCTCGACCCCGTGCCGCAGCCGCCCTCCGAGCCGGCCGAGCAGTGGGCGCCGCACCCCGAGCCGTCGTCGGCGGATCTCGCGGCGGAGGGCATCAAGGGCCTGGTGAAGCGGCCGTTCAGCCTCGCGGGCCGCGCCATTGGCGCCGCCACGAAGCCAGCGGAGACCGCGCGCGAGGTGCTCGAGGCTGCCGAGGCAGTGGGCGAGGTTGCCTGGGCGGGGCTGAACCCCGCGCCGGAGACGCCGCTGAACGTGGACATCGGACCGCATCGCCGTGTGTGGTGGGTGGAGAGCCAGCTCTCCGACTTCAAGGAGGTCAAGAACACGCTCGGCGGGACCGTGAACGACGTGGTGCTCGCGGTCGTGACCGGTGCGCTTCGGCGCTGGCTGCGCCAGCGCGGCGTGCGCACCGAGGGCCTCGAGCTGCGAGCCCTGGTCCCGGTGTCGATCCGGTCGGAGGCCGAGCGCGGCGACCTCGGCAACCGCATCGCGGCGATGCGCGGGCCGCTGCCCGTCTACTGCGAGGACGCCGTGCAGTGCCTCGAGATCGTCAGCGAGGCGATGGCAAACCTCAAGGAGTCGAAGCAGGCGCTCGGCGCCGAGGTGATCGCCGGGCTTCAGGACTTCGCGCCGCCCACGCTGCTCGCGCAGGCATCGCGGCTGAACTTCTCCACGCGCCTCTTCAACATGATCGTGACCAACGTGCCCGGCCCGCAGTTCCCGCTCTACATGCTCGGGCGCGAGCTGCAGGACCTGATCCCCATCGCGTTCCTGCCCGAGGGTCACGCCCTGGCGATCGCGATCATGAGCTACAACGGCAAGATCACGTTCGGCCTGCTCGCGGACTACGACGCGATGCCGGATCTCGACGACTTCGCCATGTACCTCGAGGACTCGCTCGGCGAGCTGCTAGACGCGTCGGCCCGCGCCAAGCGCCGGAAGCAAGACGCCGCTGAGCCGAAGCCCGACGCCGCCAAGGCGCCGTCCTCGAGCTGACAACCTAAAGAAGTGACGCACGCGTCATCTAGACGCGTTACGATGCGCCGCGGCTGGGAGGCCCAATCGGTTCATGAACCGCTCCGTTCTTGCACTCCTCCTGGCCATGGCGGCTGCTGCGCTTCTTGCGCCAGTCGCCTATGCGTCAGACGTGCAGCACCTGCACTTCCGGTACGGCCCGATCAACGTGAAGCCGGGGTCGAACCAGATCCTTGCGACAGGCGGCGTCGAGAAGCCGTCGCAGGACGGCTACATCACGAGGATCGTGCCGAATCTGAAGCGAGCCGACGGCAGCATTCCCGGCACGCAGCTGCTGCATCTCCACCACGGCGTGTGGCTCAACGCCTCGCGGCGCGATCCAACCACGCCGGCCTTCCCGTTCGAGAAGTTCTTCGCGGCGGGCGAGGAGAAGACGTCGATGAACCTGCCGGCGCCGTACGGCTATCCCGTGAAGGCGTCGGACGTCTGGATCCTCAACTACATGATCCACGACCTCGTGACGAGGCCGTTCAAGGTCTACATCACCTACGACGTCGACTTCGTGCCGGCGCACTCCGCCCTCGGCAAGAAGATGAAGCCGGTACGGCCCATCTGGATGGACGTGCAGAACGACCACGCCTACCCGGTCTTCGACGTGCACAAGGGCAGCGGCCGCAACGGTCGCTTCACCTACCCGGACCAGGACCCGGGTGCCTACCCCGCCGGTACGCCACCGCTCAACGAGTGGACGGCCGACCGCTCCACCACGCTCGTGGCAATGACGATGGGCCACGTTCATCCCGGCGGGCTGTGGGACGACCTCGACGTGGTTCGCGCCGGAGCCCAACCGAACACGGCGAAGGGAGTGATTCCCGGCCACGTGCCGCATTCGGTCCGAATCTTCCGCTCGAAGGCGAAGTACTACGACCCGAACGGGCCGATCTCGTGGGACGTGTCGCTGCCCGTCTCGAAGCCTTCGTGGCGCGTGCACCTGAACAAGGGCGACAAGCTGCGCATCAGCACCACGTACGACTCGAAGCACGCGTCGTGGTACGAGGCGATGGGGATCATGCTCGCCTACCAGACCGAAGGCGACGACGGCGGCCCCGATCCCTTTAGGACCGCCGTCGACACGAAGGGCCGGCTCACCCACGGGCACCTGAAGGAGAACGACGTGTACGGCGGGCGCATGCCGTCGCTGCCGAACGCGAAGAAGCTGCCCGGCCGGTTCGTGAAAGGCAACGAGGTGCAGATCCAGGGCTACAAGTTCCTTCCGGGCGACTTGCGCAGCAGGCTCGGCAAGCCATACGTCCCCGAGGTGAGGCAGGGGCAGAGCCTGCGGTTCGTGAACGGCGACGGGCCGCCCGGGCTTGGCTTCCTCAAGCAGGTCTCGCACTCGATCACGTCGTGCGCGTTCCCCTGCAATCTGAGCACTGGCATCAGCTACCCAATCGCCGGCGGCAGCGGCTTCGACTCGGGTCAGATGGGCTTCGGCCGCCCCGGCTTCACCGCGTTCAACAACAGGCAGACGTGGCAGTCGCCCACGAACCTGAAGCCGGGGACGTACACGTTCTTCTGCCGGATCCACCCGTTCATGCGGGGAGCGTTCCGGGTCGTCGGTCAATAGCGCCGCCTAGCCACTATTCGCCGGCGAGGATCCGGCGCTTTGGGGCACCTCGAGCTGGCACGGCCTGCCGTAGCCGGACCGGAGTCCGGCGCTTTTTAATTGCTCACGCAACGGGTACTACCCTCGATGCGTGGGCAAGGTGCGCGTCACACACATCACCGATCCCGGCTGCCCGTGGGCGTATTCCGCGGAGCCGGCGGTCAACGCGCTGCGCTTCCGCTACGGAAACCAGCTCGAGTGGCGTACCGTGATGATCGGGCTCACCGAGTCGGGCAAGGAGTACGAGGTTCGCGGCTACACGCCCGAGCTGATGGCGGCCACGCCGCTCCGGTTCGAGCGCTACGGGATGCCGTTCACCGCCGGCCTCGCGCGGACGCGTGTGCCGGGGACCGGCCGGGCCTGCCGAGCCGTCGTGGCCGCGCGTCTGATCGACCCAGATCTCGGCGAGATCGCCCTGCGAGCGCTGCGGTTCGCGTGGTTCAACACCGATCTGCTTCTCGACGAGGACGCGAACATCGCTGAAGCGCTGTCGCGCGCGCCGCAGCTCGACGCCAGGGCGATCATGTCGCGCATCGAATCGCCCGATGTGGAGGCGGCCTATCAGCAGGACCGCGCGCTGGCGCGTAGCGCCGAAGGCACAGCGGCGCACATGCAGGGGAAGACTGCGCGGACCGACGGGCCGGAGCGCTACACCGCTCCGTCGCTCATCTTCGAGGCGGACGGGCAGCGGCTGATCGCCGGCGGATGGCAGCCGCTCTCGGCCTACGACGTGCTCATCGCGAACCTCGATCCCACCCTGTCCAGACGGCCGCCCGCCAGCGATCCTCTCGAGGCGCTCGCGGAGTTCCCGTACGCGCTCACGACGCGAGAGATCGCAACGCTGATGGCCGAGCGCGACGACGAGCCGGATGACGCGGCCGCGGGCGAGGAGCTCGTGCGTCTGGCCGCGCGCCGCCAGGTGGAGCGCGTGCCGCTCGGCAACGATGGCCTGTGGCGGCGGGTCGCCGCTGTGGCCGCAGCGGCCGCCTAGGTTCCGGGCGCGGGATCTTCGTTCGGCGGACGCAGGGGCCAACCGGTGATCGGCGGGTTGGCTGCGCGCTCGATCAGTGTCGCGACCTCATCTGGCTGGGACTGCATCGGCACGTGGCTCGTGCCCGCGACGATCACAGTCACGGCGTTGATGCGCTCGGCCATCCATCGCTGCGTGGCGGGATGCACGACCTGGTCGGAGTCGGCGATCAGGTAGTACGAGCGCACGTCCTTCCAGGCGGGGTGGCCGACGGTGTCGGTGGAAAAGGCGGTATTCGCAGTCGGACCCTGAGCCGTCGCCATGATCTGCGCGGTCACCGGGTCCACGTCCGGCGCGACCACCCGCGCGAAGTGCGCTCGGTCGACGATGAAGGTGCCGTCGTCGCCGGGGACGATGTAGGGCTCCCACCCCGCGGGCTGGGGGTAGCGGGCCATGAGGTCCGCCACGCTCTCGCCTTCGTCGGGCACGAAGGCGGCGACGAAGACGAGCGCCTTCACGTTCTCCGCTCCGCGCGCCGCCTCGCAAACCACGGCTCCGCCGTAGCCGTGACCGACGACGATGCACGGGCTCGGCATCTGATCGATCTCGCAACGCACGACCGCGGCGTCTTGCTCGACGCCGGTGAGTGGCAGTTGGGCCGCGACCACTTCGTGGCGGGAGCGCTGGAGCGTGAAGATCACCTCGCCCCAGCTCGAGCCGTCGAGCAGCGCTCCGTGCACTAAGACGATTTGAGCCATCCAAGCCTCCGCCGGACGCTATCCCCGGGGCTTTGCGCATGCAACCGCGATGATGTGGGAGTGCAAGCTGTTTCCCTGCGAAACCTGTGCCTCTCGATGCCAGGCGCGGTCGAGGAGTTCCCGTTCGGCCCCCGCACGTCGGTGTTCAAAGTCGGCGGGAAGATGTTCGCGCTGAGCGCGTTGGACGCGCGGCCGCTGAGCGTGTCACTCAAATGCGAGCCGGAGCTCGCCGAGCAGTTGCGCCTCAGCTATGCGGCGATCACGCCCGGCTACCACCTGAACAAGCGTCACTGGAACACGGTCGAGCTCGACGGCTCGGTGCCCGACAAGATGGTGCGCGACATGGTGGAGGACAGCTACGACCTGGTGGTCGACGGGCTGCCGGCGAGTAAGCGAAGGACGATCTCCGCGACCTGATCGGGCTCGCGAGTGAGTCTTCGGTACGTGATGTGGATGACGCGGTAGCCCACGAGCGTGAGGACGGCGTCGCGCTCCCGCCCTCGTTCGAAGGCCCCGCGGCCGCGGTGGTACGCGTAGCCGTCGAGCTCAACGATCACGCGCTCTTTCTCCCACAGCATGTCCACCTCAACGCCCTCGACGATTGCGTTGACGGCCGGCCGCGGGATGCCGTACTCGTGGCAGACGCCGAGGAACAGGCGCTCGAGCTCGCTGCGCGTGAGCGGTGGCTCTTCGGCGTCGGTGAGGAGCGCGCGTAAGACCTTCACTCCACGTCGACCAGGGCTGCGCTCGCATACGTCCTCTATCTCGCGGAGGTCGAAGATCCCCAGGCGATCGCCTTCCTCGATTGCTCTTTGGACTTGGCGGGGCTTCACGACCTCAGCGAGGTTGAGGTATGTGCGGGCCAGGCTGGTGACAGGGATGCCGTCCACCTCGTCGGTATCCCTCGGATCGAGGGCGCGGACTCGGTGGACTTGAATCCCGCGCTGGCCGGCTCGCCCGCGCGGGGTTGTCACGTCGATGACGCGTCTCGACGTCGCCCGCACTTCCCAGAGATCGCCGGCGTGGCGGTGGCTGAGCCGTGCATCCGGGCCACACGCCAGCACCGCGGCCCTCTCCCAGCCGCGCTTCGGGAGCGCTTGGTGGCCGACGGCATAGACGCCGCGGAAGAGGCAGTGAAGCCGGGCGGTAGCCACCCAATGGTCGATCGTCCCCCGGCCAATCCCGCGCTCGAACAGTTGCCAGCGACCAACAACTCCGTGCTGCTGCGAGGCCAGTGTTGCGACCACGCGGGTACCTGGGCCGTTTTCACCATGACTGTCAATGTCAAAACGGCCCAGGGCGGTCATGCGGGCGAGCATGGCCGCAGTTGTGTAACGGCAGGGTTACGAGCGTGACGATTCGGCCGTCAGGACCGGCGGGCCTGGCCTACGGCGGCGGGTGCTCGCCCGCGTCGGGCTCTTCGTCCGGCTCCGCGTCGGATGGACTTCCGCGCGGCGCGAGGCCCGGCTGGACGCGCGTCCCGGGCTCGTCGGTGTGCGGCGCAAGCCCGGGCTCGACGAGCGGCTCGGGCGGCGGTCCGGGCGGGCGCGCGGGCGGGCCGCCTCCGTCGCCATCGCCACCGCCACTGCCGAGGATCTTCATGAACGGCCCGAGCAGGTCCACCGGCAGCGGGAACACGATCGTCGAGCTCTGGCCCGAGCCGAGCTCGAGCAGCGTCTGCAGGTAGCGGAGCTGCAGCGTCGCCGGGTTGCGGCTGATGATCTCCGCCGCCTCGTAGAGCCGCTGCGCCGCCTGGTACTCGCCCTCCGCGTTGATGATCTTCGCGCGCCGCTCGCGCTCGGCCTCGGCCTGTCGCGCCATCGCCCGCTGCATCTGCGCCGGGATCTCGACGTCCTTGATCTCGACGGTTGTGACCTTCACTCCCCACGGCTCGGTCTGGTCATCGATGATCGCCTGCAGACTCTGATTCAGCCGTTCGCGCTCCGACAGCAGCGAGTCGAGGTCGGCCGTGCCGAGCACGGAGCGCAGCGTGGTCTGCGCGATCTGCGAGGTCGCGACCAGGAAGTTCTCCACCTCGACGATGGCCTTGTTCGGATCGATCACCCGGAAGTAAGCGACCGCGTTCACGCGCGCCGTCACGTTGTCGCGCGTGATCACCTCCTGCGGCGGGATGTTGAGCGTCACCGTTCGCAGGTCGACGCGGACCATCCGGTCGATGATCGGGATCAGGAAGATGAGCCCGGGGCCCTTCTGGGCGATCAGGCGGCCGAGGCGGAAGATCACGCCGCGCTCGTACTCGCGCAGGACGCGGATCGAGGAGGCCAGGATGATGACCGCCAGGAAGACGACCACCGCGATGATCGCTAAGACGACTGCCACGCCGGCTCCCCTCCTTCGATTTCCTTCCCCTCGAGATCCGCCGGAGCGGCGGACACGAACAGCGTGAGGCCGTCGACCGAGTCGACCCGCACCTTCTCGCCGATCGCGAAGCTAGCGGAGTCGTCGGACGCGCGCGCCCGCCAAAGCGCACCCTGCACGAACACCTGGCCCGCCGGGTTGATCGGTACGCGTACCTCGCCGATCCTGCCGACGAGTTCCTCCCAGCCGGTGTGCACCCTCCGCCGCCGCGCCTCGAGCGCCTTCGAGACCGCGAAGAGCGTCAGGCCGCCGAGGGCCGCCGCCGTGAAGATCACGACGGGAACCGAAATCTCGAATGCCGAGTTGTCGGTGTTGAACAGCAGCAGCCCGCCCGCGGCGAGCGCGATGACCCCCGCAATGCCCAGCACCCCGTGGCTCGTGATCTTCAGCTCCAAGACGAACAGCACTAGCGCGACCAGCAACAGCACGACGCCGGCCGCATTGACCGGCAACTGCGACGTGCCGAACAGCCCGAGCACCAGCGCCACGGCGCCGAGCGCGCCCGGCGCGACGATGCCCGGGTTGAACAGCTCGAACGCGATGCCCGCGAAGCCCGCCGTGAGCAGCAGGTAGGCGATCGTCGGGTTCACGAGCAGCTCCAGCAGGTCGTACTGGAACGGCATGTCGCGCTTCACGATCGAGAGGTTCGCCGTATGGAGCGTCTGCGCCTTCGGGCCCTTCACCTTGAAGCCGTCGAGCTGGCGCAGCAGGTCCTGCTGATTGGTCGCCACGATGTCGATCAGGTGCTGGTCGAGCGCCTCCGACGCAGGCACGTTGACCGCGCTGCGGACCATCTTCTCCGCCAGGTCTGCGTTCCGGCCGTGGGCGCCCGCGAGCGCGCGCACGTAGGCGGCGGCGTCGTTGCGGATCTTGCGCCCGAGCGTCTTGCCGATGTCCTGCCCGTTGCCGTTGATCGGCGTGGCGGAGCCGATGTTGGTCTGCGGCGCCATGGCTGCCACGTCGGCCGACTCGGTGATGTACAGCCCGGCCGAGGCGGCCCGAGAACCCTCCGGGTACACGTACACGACCACCGGCATCGGCGCGGCGATGATGTGCTTGATCATGTCGCGCATCGAGCTGTCGAGCCCGCCCGGGGTGTCCATCCGGATGATCGCGATCGTGGCGCGTTTGTCGGCGGCCTCCTTGAGCGCCTTGTCGATCCACTTCTGCGTGGCGGGGTCGATCGTCGCGTTCAGCTCGATCGAGTAGGCGATCGGCGCCTTACCGGTGCTGGGCGTCGCGCCGCCCGACTGGCCGACCGCGCTACCCGCGGCAACCCACATCAGCAGCCCCAGCACGATGAGAAGCGCCGGAACCCTCATGCCCTAATTATGGACGGCGGCGTCACGGCCGCCCACACGTCAGACCCGCTCGGGCATCCAGTCGAGCGGCGTAAGCGAGCCGTTCTTGCCGTTCGCCTTCACGCCGCGCAGGCAAAAGTCGGCAGCCGCGAGCAGCTCATCGAGGTCGTCGGCGTCGTGCGGGTAGCGCGCCCAGCCGACGCTCGCAGTGATCGACAGCCCCCCGAACTCGCCCGGGAGCCGCTCGTGCGCGCGCCGAACGGCGTCGAGCACACGCTCGGCGAGCGCTCGCATCCCGCCCTCGTCGGCGCCGTTCGCCACGATCGCGAACTCGTCGCCACCGAGGCGAGCGACGAGGTCGTCCGCGCGGGCTGCCTCCCTCAGCGCGGTCGCCGCCTCACGCAGCACGAGATCTCCACCGGGGTGACCGTGCAGCGTGTTGGTCTCCTTGAAGTCATCGAGATCCACAAGCAGCAGCCCCGTGGCGTCGCTCGCGCGTCCGCCGCCTATGCGGACGCTCATACGCTCCTCGAACGCGCGCCGGTTCGCCAGGCCGGTGAGATGGTCGGTGAGCGAGAGCGTGCTCGCGGCATCGCGTAGTCGGGTGATGTGCGCCTTGCCGACAGCGATCACCGAGCCGAGCACGACGTAGGCCGGCGCCGCGCCCCAGATCAGCTGGTACGCCCCGTCCGCCACGGCGTCCTCCTGATACAGCAGCGGTGCGGCCACCACGAGGAGTGCAATGCCGATGTAGACGGCCACCAGGCGCGGCGGATAGAAGCTCGCCACGTAGGCGACGATGAACATCAGGTAGTAGTTCGCGAACGAGTCGGTCCCGCCAGTCGCCCAGACGATCGCGACGACGAAGGCGAAGCTCAGGATGGTGGGCAGGTGGAAGACCGCCGCGCCGTAGCGCCATCCGGCGGTCACCCTGTTCCAGGGGAAGAGGACACAGAACGCTCCCCACGCGACCTCGAGCACGCAGAGGATCCCGACGACGGGCATGTTCGCGTCGACATGCGGAAGAAGAGCCGCGCCGGCGAGGCTGGTTACCGCAGCGACGAGCCAAAGCACGCCGGCAACCCGCAGCGCGAGCAGGCGTTCCTCCTCCTTGGGGATGCGTACGTTGGCGATCTTCACTGCGCCTCCCCTGCATTGATCGGCAGGGGGGCGCCTTCACATGAGGACGCTTAGAAGCCGAGAGCGAACTTGGCTTCTTCGCTCATGAGGTCCGGCGTCCAGGGCGGCGAGAAGACCATGCGCGGCCTGACCTCGCGGACGCCGTCGAGCTCGCCGACGTACTCCTGCATCTGCTCGCTGACCTGCGGTCCGATCGGGCAGCCGGGCGAGGTGAGCGTGAACGTGATGTCGACATCACCGTCCTGGTCGACGGAGATGTCGTAGACAAGCCCGAGCTCGATGAAGTCGAGCCCCAGCTCGGGATCGATCACGTTCGTGATCGCCTCCTGGACGTCCTCGACGGTGACCTCTGCCATGCCGGTGATCTTAGTAGCCTGGACTCGTGCCGCTTTTCAAGCTGCTGGTGGTCTTCATCGTCGTTCCGCTCGCGGAGCTCTACGTGATCTACAAGATCGGCGACGCGATCGGGATCCTCCCCACGATTGCCCTGCTGGCGCTGGATTCCGTCGCCGGCTCGCTGCTCCTGAAGTCCCAGGGGCGCGCTGTCTGGACGAAGTTCCGGCAAGCCCTCGAACAGGGCCGCATTCCGCAGCGCGAGGTGCTCGACGGCGTACTCGTGATCTTCGGCGGCGCCTTCCTCATCACCCCCGGCTTCCTCACCGACATCATCG
>DASVXS010000180.1:0-2801 GCA_036392575.1 Thermoleophilaceae bacterium
GGGCGGTCGCGAGCTCGACCGGCACGCCTTCGACGGTTACCCCCACCGCGTGATGCTCGTTCTGCTCGACGAGTGCGACGATCTGCGGGAGCTCTTCAAAGCGCGCGAGCACGGGGCCGGGATCGGGCGCGGCGCAGACGACCGCCAGCCGCTCGCACGAGTCACGCCAGCGGCGCACGTCGCCGGCCGCCTCGCCGTCGAGCGCCGCGGCAATGCCCCCGACCAGCTCCCAGGCGCGGTTCAACAGGAGCCCCTGCCGCGGACGCGGCTCGGCTTCGCTGGCGAGCGCCTCGAGCAGCTGAGCCTCGATCTTGGGCCCGATTCCCGGCACGCTTCGAAGCCGGCCCTCGGCCGCCGCCTCGCGAAGCTCGCCGGCCGTGCGCACGTCAAGCGCGCGCGCGAGCTCGAGCGAGCGCTTCGCGCTGAGCCCGAGGTAACGGCCCAGCCCGATGAGATCGGGCGCGAGCTCGCGCTCGAGCTCGGCCAGCTCGGCGATCTCGCCCGTCTCGACGAGCTCGCGCAGCCGGGCCTCGATCCCCGGGCCTATCCCGCGCAGCGATCGCACGCGCCCGGACCGCACCAGCTCGGCGACGGGGACTACCGCGCTACGGATCGTCTCGGCGGCGCGGCGGTAGGCCCGGACCGTGTACGGATTGGCGTCACTCAGCTCGAGCAGCGTGGCGAATGCGTCCAGGCGATCGGCGATCTGGCGGTTGTCCACCGACCGAGCGGCTCAGAGCCCCAGCGTCTTGGCGATGATGTTCTTCTGGATCTCCGAGGTGCCGCCGTAGATGGTGGTGACCACGGCCGAGCGCAGGTAGCGCTCCATCGGGTACTCCGTCGCGTAGCCGTAGCCGCCCATCATCTGGACGCCCTCGAGCGCGGCCTTCTTCGCGAGCTCCGTGGCGGCGAGTTTCGCCATCGAGGCCTCCTGCGGCAGCATCCGGCCCGGATCCTCGTCGGTCAGCTTCGCCACCCAGCGCACGAGCAGGCGCACCTGCGTGAGCTCGGTCGCCAGGTCGGCGAGCCGGTGCTGGAGCGCCTGGAAGGAGCCGACCGGACGCCCGAACTGCTTGCGCTCCTTCACGTAGCCGAGCGTCTGATCGAACGTCCGCTGCGCGAGGCCGAGCGCCATCGCGGCGAGGATCACGCGCTCGTTGTTGAGCCCGGCCATCAGCTGAGTCCAGCCGTTGCCCTCAATGCCGAGCAGCGCGTCCTCCGGCACGCGCACGTTGTCGAGGTGCAGCTCGTTCGTCTCGCGCCCACCCATCGTGTCGATCGGCGTGATCGTGAAGCCCTCGGCGTCGCGCGGCACGAGCACCATCGACATGCCCTGGTGCGGGTTGTCGCCCTTCTCGGTGCGGCACACGATCAGCGTGTGGCTGGCCTTGTGCGCGTACGAGCACCACATCTTCGTGCCGTTCAGCACCCACTCGCCGTCGTCGCGCCGCGCCTGCGTGCGAAGCGACGCCACGTCCGAGCCCGAGTCGGGCTCCGACATTGCGATAGCGAGCGAGCCACCCTGAGCGACGCGGCCGAGCAGGTCGCGCTTCTGTTCCTCCGTGCCGAAGCGGTTCAGCGCGCCGACCACGATCAGCGTCACGCCGTAGGCGCCGATCGGAGCCTCGCCGCGCATCCATTCCTCGAGGAACAGCACGGCGTCGAAGAAGGTGCCTCCCGAGCCCCCGTACTCCTCCGGGATGCAGAGCCCGTACCAGCCGAGATCGGCCATGCGGCGCGCGATCTCGTCGGAGTGGTGGCCGTCCTCACCCGCGAGCAGCTCGCGGACCTTCTCGGGCGTGCACTCGCGGGCGCAGAAGTCGCGCACGGAGCGGACGAAGTCCTGCTGCTCGTCGGTGAGACCGAGGTCGGTCCCGGCAACCGCGACCTCAGGCACTGACCGGCTCCTGCGCGCGGTACTTGTTCAGCTCGCGCGCGGCGATGACCATCTTGTGCACCTCGTCGGGGCCGTCGGCCAGCCGCAGCATGCGGCCCTGGCGCCACATCAGCGCGATCGGCGTGTCGTCGGACACGCCGAGGGCGCCGTGCACCTGAATCGCGCGGTCCAGCACGTCCATGAACATGTTGGCCGCCACGACCTTGATCATCGAGATCTCCTGGCGCGCCTCGCGCTTGCCCGCCGTGTCCATCTTCCAGGCGGCGTGGAGCGTCATCAGGCGGGCCGCGTGGATCTCCATGCGCGACTTGGCGATGAAGTCCTGAACGAACTGCTTGTCGCCGAGCGGGCCGCCGAACGCCTCGCGCTCGCTCGCGCGACGGCACATCATCTCGTAGGCGCGCTGGGCACCGCCGATCGCGCGCATGCAGTGGTGGATGCGGCCCGGGCCGAGCCGGTCCTGCGCGATCTTGAAGCCGGCGCCGCGCTCACCCAGCAGGTTGTCGGCCGGCACGCGGCAGTCGTCGTAGACGATCTCGCAGTGGCCGGGACCGCCGTCGTGGCCCATCACCGGCACCGGCCGGATCAGGTTGAAGCCGGGCGCGTCGGTGGGCACGAGGATCATGCTCGCCCGCTTGTGCGGGGCGGCGTCGGGGTCGGTGACCACCATCGCGATCGCCAGCGACGCGCCCACCGCGCCCGAGGTGAACCACTTGTGGCCGTTGATCACCCACTCGTCGCCGTCGAGCTCGGCAAGCGTGGCAAGACCGGTGGGGTCCGAGCCCGCGCTGTCCGGCTCGGTCATCGAGAAGCACGAGCGGATCTCGCCGTCGAGCAGCGGCTGAAGCCAGCGCTCTCGCTGCGCCTCGGTGCCGTGCTCGGCGAGGATCTCCATGTTGCCGGT
>DASVXS010000181.1:0-8520 GCA_036392575.1 Thermoleophilaceae bacterium
CCACCCTCGCTTGCCGCCGAGGTGGTTCATGAGGTTGCCGACGCTTCCGCGTAGGCCGCTGCGGAAGTTGCGCTGGAGAACCATCTCGACGTCGCTGCCGCCGCCGTCGCGCGCGGCGGCACGCAGCTCCCACGTGCTGCCCGGCTCGAGGACGTTCGAGTCGGTCACCGTCTGCTTCACCGAGTCTGGCTGTGACCACTCATATCGGCCGCGCTCCCAGAACGAACGCGCAATCGAGAGCCGCTCTGTGACGTCGGCGAAATCGGGCCCGCTCTCGTGCACCTCGACGTGACCGGCCTTAACGTTCCGCCACACCTTCGGGCGCCGCTCGGAGAAATCGCGGGCGGCGCCGAGCACCCGCTCTGGAGCAGCCGAGCTAACCGCGGAGACCTTGACCGTGAACACGCGGCGAGCTTATTCCAGCTCCGCCGCGCGCCGCCGAGCGCGTCGGCGTCTTGACCAAGGACCTCCGGTCGCGGTCGGCGAGCGCAAGGCGGTCGGCGGCCAGTAGGGTCGGATCATCGACATCGCCGCCGAGCTCGCGGCCGCACGGTCGCGGCGGTCGCTGACCAACCCGAAGAAGCGCCGCATGCCCGAGTCCAGACATCCCGACCTCGGCCAGATCCACCACCTCGCCTACGTCGTCGAGGAGATCGAGCCGGCAGCCCGGCGCCTCCACGAGCAGTTCGGGCGCCGGCCCCTTCTTCTACCTCGAGGATGTGCCGGTCGAGGACGTCACCTCGCGCGGTGAACCGGCTGAGTTCGTTCATGGTTCAGGCTTCGCGATGTGCAACGAGGTGCCGGTCGAGCTGCTGAAGATCGCCAAGATCGAGCCGGCGCGGGCCGCCGAGCGCTGTGTGCGCAACCGTGACGGCACGCCGCGCTTACAGCACGTCGCCTACGCGGTTCCGCCCGCAATGCTCGAGGCGGTGCGCGCGGACTTCGAGGCGAGTCGACTGCCGGAGTACCTCAGCGCCCGCTTCGGCGACGACGTCGACATGAGCTACCACGACGCGGGGGCGACGCTCGGCCACGACGCCGAGCTCCACGCCGACAGCGAGGGCCTGCGCGGCTTCTTCGCGATGGTGCGCGAGGCGGCCGCGAGCTGGGACGGCTCCGACCTGCTGCGCCCGCCGCCTGGCGACTAGCGGCGCTCGTCCGGGCGCGCCGAAGATCTCAGGGTAACCCCGAGGCCACGGTCCGTGGCCAGGTACGCGACTCTCCCGCCGCCGAACCCCACCTGCAGGCGACAGATTCCTATGCGAACGGCGTCCTCGACCTGTCCTACGGCCCAGCCGCATAGGGCGCTTCGGCCCGCTCAGTCGTCGCCGGGCAGATGCTCCTGCGCCCAGAGCGAGATCTGCTCGAGCGCGGGGATGAGCGCCTTGCCGCGGTCGGTGAGCGCGTAAGACACTGAAAGAGGCGGGCCTTCGTCCACTGTGCGGGCGATCAGCCCCGCCTGAGAGAGGTCGGACAACCGGTCGGAAAGGACCGAGTCTGAGATACCGCCAATCGCGCGCGAGAGCTCGCGGAACCCGGCCGGGCCCTCACTCAGGTTGCCGAGCACCACGCCATTCCAGCGCTTGCCAAGGAACTCGAATGCGCGCGCGAGTGCAGCATCGCCACGGGCGCAGGCATCGGAGGTCGGTTCGGGCGTCCGCTTCGGCGTTGTGGCCACGGATTCAATGCTAGCGTCGCGCTGGTTGCTAGTGTTTTCGAAGTCGCTTTCTGCGGCAATGTCGATACTTGAACCAGAGCAAGGGAGATCCTTCCGTGAACGTCAGTCCGACCGTCCGTCCCTCCGTCGTTGTCGTCGGTGGCGGCTACGCGGGCATCAACGTCGCGAAAGCGCTTGACGACGTCGGCGACGTCACGCTCGTCGACCCCACCGAGGCTTTCGTCCACAACGTCGCGGCGTGGCGCACGCTGGTCGAACCGGAGTGGCTCGGTCGCATCTTTCTCGCGTACGACCACCTGCTCGCGCATGGCCGGTTCGTCCGTGGTCGCGCAGTCGCGGTCGACGGGCGCCGGGTCACGCTGGAGTCAGGGCGGACACTCGAGCCGGACTACCTGGTGCTCGCCACCGGCTCGTCCTATCCGTTCCCGGCCAAAACGGAGGAGCCCGACGTCGCCTCCGCCCGGACACGCCTTCGGGCGGCGCACGACGCACTTGTGGCCGCCGACCGGGCGCTGATCATCGGCGCGGGGCCCGCCGGCCTGGAGCTAGCCGGCGAGATCAAGTCGTTCTTCCCCGAGAAGAAGGTGACGCTTATGGACATGTCTGAGGAGATCCTCACGGGCCCCTACGACCAGCCGCTCCGCGACGAGCTGCACCGGCAGCTTGCCGGTCTCGGCATTGAGGTACGGCTCGGCAGCGCGCTGAACACGCTGCCGAGCGCCCCACCGGCAACGCTCGCGCCGATCCGAGTCCGCAGCGAGGCCGGCGAGGAGTTCGTCGCCGACATCTGGTTCCGGGCCTTCGGTGTGCGGCCGCACAGCGAGTACGTCGACGGCGGATCACTGAGTGACCGCCGCGACGAGCGCGGCTACCTGCGCGTGGATGAGCAGCTGCATGTTGTAGGCGAGACCAATGTCTACGCGGTCGGCGACGTCGCCGATGCCGACCGTGACATGGCAGGTATCGCTACGAGGCAGGCCGAGGTGGTCGCAGCCAATATCCGCGCTTCGATCACCGGCGAGGGCGAGCCCGCTAACTATGAGACGTTCCCACCGCTCATCGCGATCCCGCTCGGTCCCGAGCGCGGGGCGGGCTTCGTCGGCGACGGTGTCGCCGACGCCGCCACGATCGCCGAGCTCAAGGGCCGGCACATGCTGATCGACACCTACGCCTCGCTCTTCGATGCGGTGCCGGACGTCGCAGCCTGAGGCTGAGGGGTCGTTCGGGTCACCGGTTTTGAGTGGTCTTAGCGCACCGGATCAATGGGTCCCATCGGACCCACTGACAGGCCGTTGATGAGAAACGGCGCCCCCGAGCACAAGCTGGAACGCCGTCGGCGCTACTTCTTAGAACGGCTGATAGAAGAAACCGGAGGGTGAGCGAGGGGACTCGAACCCCCGACCGCCTGGACCACAACCAGGAGCTCTACCAGCTGAGCTACGCCCACCAGGGAGCGCGAAGTCTAGCGGTGGGACGGGCTACTGCCCGACTGGCACGTAGTGCTCGGAGACCGCCTCGACGGCCTCCTCGGCCTCCTCGCGGACGTCGCCCTCGTCCTTGGCACAGATCACCCGGAAGGCACCCGTGCCGAGCTTCGGGTCCTCGCGGATCGGAAGCCCGCGGATTGAGTCCCAGCCGAGCCGCTCGACCTCGAAGGGGTTCATCGCAATCGCAACCGCGGGGTACTCGCAGGTGCGATTGTGATGGTCGATCGCCTTCGAGATCACCTCGAGGTTCTTGGCCTCGGAACTCACGAGGCCGAGTGTATCGAGGCTACGCGGGCAGCTTGCCGAGCGTTTCGGTCATGTGCTGCACCGTCTTCTCGAGGCCCTCGCGGAGGCCGACCTTCGGCTCCCAGCCGAGCAGGTCACGCGCCTTGGTGATGTCGGGCTGGCGCACCTGCGGGTCGTCGATCGGCAGCGCCTCGAACACGATCTCGGAGCGCGAGCCGGTCACCTCGATCACCGTCTTCGCCATCTCGAGCAGCGACATCTCGTTGGGATTGCCGATGTTGACCGGTTCGTGCACGCCGGACTCGGCGAGCAGGATCAGTCCTTCGACGAGGTCGTCGACGTAACAGAAGCTACGCGTCTGCGAGCCGTCGCCGAAGACAGTGAGCGGCTTGTCGGTAAGCGCCTGGCGCAAAAACGTGGGCACGGCGCGACCGTCGTGCGGCCTCATTCGGCTCCCGTAGGTATTAAAAATGCGAACGATCGCCGTATCTACGCCCTGCTGCCGCAGGTACGCCATCGTGAGCGCCTCGGCGTAGCGCTTCGCCTCGTCGTAAACGCCGCGCGGGCCAATTGGGTTGACGTTGCCCCAGTAGGTCTCGGGCTGCGGGTGCACCTGCGGATCGCCGTAGACCTCGGACGTCGAGGCGAGCAGGAAGCGCGCGCGCTTCGCCTTCGCCAGACCGAGCGAGTTATGCGTTCCGTACGCGCCGACCTTCAGCGTGTGCAGCGGCAGCCGCGCGTAGTCGATCGGGCTCGCCGGCGAGGCCATGTGGTAGACGAAATCGACCGGCTCCGGGATCTCGTAGTGGCTTGTGATGTCGAGCATCCGGAAGTCGAACTTCTCGTCCCGGACGTGGGCGATGTTGTTGAGGTTGCCCGTATCGAGGTTGTCGACGCAGATCACCCTGTGACCGCGTTCGAGCAGCCGGTCGCAGAGATGCGACCCGAGGAAGCCGGCACCGCCGGTGACCACGCAAGTTGACATCGGCGCGAGAGGCTAGCGGAAGCGTCGGAAGCTGCCGGTGCGGCGCTTGGCGGGGCGCCGACGGCGACTGCCTACGCCGCGACCGGCGTGAACTTGGGCGCGTACTCGACGGTCTGCACGACCTTCTCGATCTTGCACACCGGGCAGACCAGGAGGAACGTGAGCAGCTCACGGTCGGCGTCGTAGCGCGAGGTGTTGTCGTACAGGTGGTCACACATGGTGCTCTCCTACCAGTGGTCAAACACAGGTGCACTGTTACGCGCGCGCACGCCCGTCTCTATGCCCCTGCTCCCGAGATCGGCTTCCGCCCCGCCGGAGCGCTGGGTCGGGCCAGCCCTACGTCGCCGTCGGGGCTTCTTCGTGTCCTAACGCCCCCGGCAGGATTCGAACCTGCGACCTAACGGGTAGAAGCCGTCCGCTCTGATCCACTGAGCTACGGGGGCCGGTGGCTCGTGCGGAGAATAGCCCCGGTCCGGGCGGGCGGCCGCTCAGTGGAAGTTCGCGTGGCGGAGCTCTTCGTGGAGGAGGCTGCGGACGTCCGCCAACCCCTCTCCCCGCTCGCCCAGCCGGTAAGCCACGTGGAACAGGGTCGCCTCGCGCACGTACTGGGCCACGCTGACGCCCTCTCTCTGCGCCTCGCGCTCGATGAGCTCCCAGGCGGCGGGACTGAATCGGATGGTGGTCGCTCGCATCTTCACGACCCCTTCAACGCGCGAACGTCGCGCAGGTTGGGCGATATCGGAAGAGACAGCCGCCGCCGTCTCTGCGTCAGCCGCCGGGCGCGCCCGGGACAATGTGTCGCCGTGGCCGAAGCGGCGGTACCGAGCAGGCGCCGGCGAATCTCCCGCGGCGCCATCCTGAAACGGATACTCGCCGTCACGGTGGCGGGGCTGGCGCTCTACGGGGTCGCGCCCAAGCTGGGTCAGGTACTCGGCGACTGGCCGCGCCTGCGCGACATCAAGCCGGGCTGGTTCGCGGTGATGGCCGCCACGGAGAGCACGAGCCTTGTGTGCATGTGCGCAGTGCAGCGGATCGCGACCCAGGAGCATCGCTGGGCACCGTTCTTCCACTCATACCTGGTCGGCAACGCCGTCAGCGAACTGGTGCCCGGAGGGGCTGCCACATCCGCTGCACTCCAGTACGAGATGATCTTGCACGAGGGGGTTCCGCCCGGTCGCGCCGCATCGGGGCTGACGGCGGGCTCACTGATCATCTTCGGCACGCTGCTGCTGCTAAACGTGCTGACGCTGCCGCTCGTGGTGCTTGGCGTGAGCGTACCGACGACTCTCATGGCGGCGGCGTGGATCTCCGTCGTGCTGCTCCTCGGCATCGTCTTGATCGGAGCGCTCGCGCTCAGGGGCGACCGCTTCCTCACCGGGGTCGGGCGGGCCGCGCAATGGATCGTCAACAAGGTGCGGAGGCCGTCCCCGCCGGTAGACGATCTTCCGAAGCGGCTCCTCGCCCAGCGCACTGCCGTCGCCATGGCCGTGGGCGGCCACTGGTGGCAGGCGTTGCTCGCGGCGGCGGGAAAGTGGGTGTTCGATTACCTGACACTCGTCTTCGCGCTTGCGGCGGTCGGATCGCGCCCCAACGTCGCGCTCGTGCTGGCCGCGTACTCGGCCGCGTCACTGCTCGGGCAGATTCCGCTCACGCCCGGTGGGCTGGGGGTCGTGGAAGCCGGCCTGACCGGCACGCTCGCGCTTATCGGCGTGGACGGCGGCGCGGCAGTGCTCGCCACTCTCGCGTACCGGCTCTTCAACTACTGGCTGTACCTGCCCGCCGGTCTCGTGGCGCTGATCCTGCACCGGCGGTCAGCGCACTCACGGGGAGCCGCCGCGGTCTAGGGCTCGGGCTCCGCATCCCGCTGCGGGAACGTCGGTGGGAGGCCTCCCGGTGGAGGCTCGCCCGCCTTCACGATCTCGACGGCGGTGTCGGCTCGATAGCGCAGGTACTCGGTCACCGCGATCTGAATCGAGGCGGCGATCGGGACGGCGAGCACCGCGCCGAAGATTCCGAACAGCGTGCCGCCGAAGAGCACCGACACGATCACGATGAACGGCTCGACGCGTACCGTGCGCGACTGGATGCGCGGCTGGATCACGTTGTTCTCGATCTGCTGATAGACGACCGACCAGATCGCCCAGACGATCGTCGGCGTCGGGAAGTTGTGGAACAGCGTGACGAGCCCGACAAGGACCGCCGCGAGCGTCGCGCCCACAAGCGGGATGAGGTCGAACACGAACACCACGACGGCGAGCGGTGCCGCGTACGGGACCCCGAGGATGAGCAGCACGATCCACGCCGAGAATCCCGCGATCAGCGCCTGTAGGAGCGCGCCGCGCACATAGCCGCCGACGGCGTCGTTGATGCGGTCGAAGAGGCGCTCCAACGCCTCGGCGCGTGCGGGCGGGTGCCCGCGCATCAGAAGTCTTCGCCACCTGGGCCCACCTCCAATCATGAAGAGGCTGAGCGTGAAGATCGTCACCCCGGCGAAGATCGAGCTGATGATCCCGGAGCCGATGTCGGCCAGCACGCCGGCGACGTCGCCCACCCGGCCCGTGAGCTTCGTCGCCTGCTCCTCGAGCTTGCCGGTGAGGTCGTACTTGGCGTCGAGCTTGCGGAGCGTCTTGTTCTTGTTGACCCACTTCGTCACGTCGTTCGCGTACTTGGGCGCGTTCGTCACGAGGTTGTTGCCCTGCGTGACGATCGGCGGGACGAACAGCGCCAGCAGCCCGACGGGGATCAGCAGAATCGCCAGGTAGACGAGCGCGATCGCGTATCCCCGCCGCATCCACTTCTGGAGCGCGGCGACAGGCGCCGACGCGGCAAGTGCGATGAAGCCCGCGAGGAAGAGCCAGGCGAGTGGCTTGCGCAGCCGGTACACGAGGTACAGCGCGATAGCCGCGACCACCACCGTGATGACGACACGCACGATGGACCGCCACGCGGGCGCGTCACGCGGCGGAGCCGCGGGCTGCGGTATGGCACGCGTCGTCAAGGTGAGCTCTCCCCGCTTGGAATTGGCCTTGGGATGGTTGATTCCTGCCCGGAGACGGGGCGGCTAGTCCTCTGTCCCCACGTCCGAAGCGGTGGGGTTGAGCGAGTTCTTCGGGGCTACGTCAGCGGGTGAGGCGCGGCGGAGGATCAGATTGGCGACCCCAGCCAGGGGTGCCATAGCATTGCGCCGTGCCGTTCACGCTCAGGAACCTCAAGGAGGACCTGGAGGATGTCGGGTCCAGGTTCGACGGCGCGCCGGACCTGGAGTTCCGCTTGGCGACCGACACGCTCGAACTCGAGAAATCCGGCCTGAGCTACCAGCGCGTCCCACCCGGCTATCGCTTTCCGTACGGCCACACGCACAAGAGGCAGGAGGAGGTCTACGTGGTCGTCCGCGGGAGCGGGAGGATGAAGGTCGACGACGAGATCGTCGAGCTCAAGGAATGGGACGCGGTGCGCGTCCCGCCCGGTACGTGGCGAGGCTACGAGGCCGGGCCGGACGGCCTCGAGATCCTCGTCATCGGAGCCCCCCATCTCGGCGAGGCTCGGCGCGAAGACGTCGATGGGCAGCGCGACTGGTGGGCTGACTAGCGCCAGGTACGGCGCACTTTTGCGCTGAGCGACGCGCTCTCAACTAGATCGGGACGGCCGGATTCGAACCGGCGACCTCCTGCTCCCAAAGCAGGCGCGCTAACCAGGCTGCGCTACGTCCCGGCGCCTGGACGAATGTTCGACCCATCGACCGGGCCGCTCAAGCATAGGCGCGCGGTGGCGACCGAAGACCTGGACCCCACCCGACCCTGCCCAGGTTTCACATGCCGCCTTCACGAAACCGCGCATTCAGGATCGCCGCTCCAGTCGCCGCCGTCGCCGCCCTGGCAACCGCCCCTGCGGGTGCCCAGGCCTCGAACTGCGTCGCCACCGCCTCCAATCCGGCGGTCGCGTCGATCTCCCGCGCGAACAATGCAACGGTCTGCCTCATCAACCAGGTGCGCCAGCAGCACGGCCTGCGCGCGCTCCACGTGAGCCACCGGCTGAGCCGCGCCGCTCGCCGCCACTCGCGGAGCATGGTCGCGCATCGTTACTTCGAGCACGGCGACTACCTCGGCCGCATCCGCGAGACGGGC
>DASVXS010000182.1:0-9888 GCA_036392575.1 Thermoleophilaceae bacterium
CGCACCACCCGCCTAGAGGCGAAGCAGCGGCAGCACGCCGCCGCTCAGCCCGCTCTGGTCGCGCGACTCGAAGAACAGCACGAGCGCTACGAGCAGCGCCAGGGCGAGAATCACCACGGCCACCCAGTAGGCCACCTTGGCAAGCACGCGCATCAGGGGCCACCTCTCGCGACCCTCGCGGAATCGGGCTCCTCGAGCGCCGAGCGCAGCTTGCGGAGCGCCCGGTACACGCGGCCCTCGACGGTCGAGAGCTTCTCGCCGAGGACCTTGGCGATCTCCGGCACGGTGAGGTCGGCGCCGAAGCGCAGCGCCACCGCCTCACGCTCCTCGGCGCTCAACCCGGCGAGGGCGCGGCCGATCTCCTCCCGATCCTCGACCCCCGCAAGCTCGGCGCCCGGGTCGAACGCCGCCGCGTCCACGCCCGCCCTCTCCACCGCCCGCCCTTCGGCGGCCGACTTGCGGTGAAGGTCCTTCAGCCGGTTCAGCGCGATCGAGTACACCCAGGTCTTCTCGCTCGCCTTGCGCGGGTCGAAGCGCGCGCGGGTACGCAGCACGCGCTCGAACGTGTCCGCGAGCACGTCTTCGGCGAGCGCCCGGTCTCCCGTCCGGTAGACCAGGAAGCCGAACAGCGCCTCGGCGTGCTCAGAGTAGATGCGCTCGAAGTCCTCGTCGCGCATGGACCCACCATGATGGCCTTTCGGAAGGCGGAGCGTAGGCAGTAAGGAATGGGCGGACTCGTTCGTATAAGCCTGCGATGACCTCTAGAAACGAAGAGCACGTCCCAGCCGACCTGCTTCACGTGGCCGAGAGGCTGCGCAAGGATCGGCCGCAGCCCACCGCGCTCGAGCTCGACCAGATCAAGCTCCGCGCCCGGTCGCAGGCGGCGCGTCGTGCTCCAAGCCTCTTCTCACGTCAGAAAGGATTCCTGATGAAGTCACGCCTCGCGCTGACCTCTGTCCTCGTCATCGGCCTGCTGATGAGCATGACCGGGGCCGGCCTCGCCGTGTCCGGTATCGCCTCGAGCGGCAGCGCCGGTGTCGCGCAGTACGGTGCCCCCGCGCCCACCACGCCCACCACCCCCACCGGCGGCGGCGGTGGCGAAGTGCTCGGCAACCAGGAGACCAGCCCGACCAGCACGAGCTCGCCGACCACCGAGGCCGGGGCCGTCTCGCCCGCGCGCCAGGTGTCTGCGGAGCAGGCAGGCGGGCTGCCGTTCACCGGTTACCTCGCGATCCCGCTCCTGATCGTGGGCATCGCGATGCTGGCGACCGGCCTCATCGTCCGCCGCCGCACGGCACGCGACAACAGCTGAGCCCTACTCGGGCCCTAGCGCTGGAATGGGAGGCGGGCGTTCAGCGCCCGCCTCTTCCATTGCCGCGGCGTGCGCGCCTTGCGGAATGCCCGCGCCGTCTCCTGGTTGAGCGAGTCGCGAGGGTTCAGCGCCAGCGACGTGCGCATCGGCGGGCGCGGGTCGCGGCCCGCGGCGCCCGTCACGAGCGCAAGGCCGTACTGGAACTCCCAGTTGTCGGGGTCGCGCTTCACGGCCTTCTTCATCTGCGTGATCGCGAGCCTGTCGAGGCCGACGCGGACGTCGCAGTAGGCGAGGATCTCGAACGGCTGTGGTCGCGCGGAGATGGCCGAGATCGAGGAGAGCGCCTCGTCGGCGGCCTTGTGGCAGTCGCCGCGCTTGAAGGCGCGCACGCTCGCATCGAGGCTCGCCTGGGATGAGGCCACGAGCGCGGGCGTGATCGCCAGCACGAGCACGAGCACGCCGGCCACCACGCGCAGCAGCCGCGGAGGGCCCAACGTCTCCGAGCGCCCGCGCTCCGCCGCGCGCGGGTCGGGCAGTGCCCCTATCGCCGCACCGCCGAGTGCGAACAGCCACAGGGTGATGACGGGCATCTCCCAGTCCCAGTCCACACCGGCGTGGATCGCCCACGCGAGCCCGGCCGCGAGGATCACCGAGTAGAGCGCCCGGTCGGGGCCGCGGCGGCGCACGATCAAGCCGCCGAAGATCGAGGCGAGCACGCCGACGATCAGGATCAGGCCGACGATCCCGAGCTCTCCCATCGTCTCGAGGTAGAGCGAGTGCCCGTCCTTGGCCGCCTGCGGGACGGGCCGGTAGCGGTTCCACAGCGTCTCGTATGTGCCCGCGCCCGACCCGTGGAAGCTCGAGCGGTCGAACTCGTCGCGCGCCACGCGCCACACATCGATTCGGCCGTTGTTACCGGGGTCCGAGAGCCGCCGGCGCAGGTCCGCGTTGTCGCGCACGACGTTGCCGTGCACGAAGCGGTCGTACTGGTGGCTAACGCGGTGCGGCAGGTTGAACCCAGCGGTGACGCCGACGGCGAGTGCGACCACGCCGACTGCCAGCGCGATGCCGAGCGGCCGGCGCGTACCGGAGGGAAGACGGAACTCGGCGAGTGGGCGGTCCGCGAACAGCAGCAGGGCGCGGAGCGCCGCGGCGCCCACCACGCACAGCGCGACGACCAGCGCCAGGTCGCGCCCTTCGGACACGGCCTGCGCGGTGGTCGGATCGATCGACGAGAGAGCGTCCTTCCCGTACGCCGTCACGACGGCCACCGCCGTCACGGGCGCGACAGCCAGGAGACCCGTGAGCATCGCGCGTGGGCGCCCGATCAGCAGGTAGAGCACGAGCCCGATCGCGGTGGTGACGATGCTTCCGCGCGAGAACGTGAAGTAGAGGGTCGTCGCGAATACCGGCACTGCTGCGGCGCCGAGCACGCGCACGATCGGCGGCTCGCGCTCCGAGCTCGTGAGGTGCACGCAGAACACGATCGAGAGCGCGCAGAGGATGCCGAGTGCGTTCCAGTATGTGATCGGGTAGCTGAGGCGCTGACTCGAGATGTTCGCCGTGATCGGCCACACGTCCGGGGCGATCCGGGCGATCAGGGAAATCGCGCAAACCACGAACGCGCCGAGCACCAGGCCGCGCAGCATCCACGCCACGCCGCGAGAGCCGGCGGCGAGCGAGCCGAACAGCGCGAGCGCGAGGAGGTACGCCATGTCGCGGTTGAACTCGAGCAGCGCGCGGGCAGGCGAGTCGGACCAGCTGCCCGACAGCAGTACCCAGACGCAGTACGCGCCGAGGAACCCGAGCGCCGCCACCAGCCACGGGCTCACACCGGCGAAGGGCTCCTCCGCGAGCGTGATGCGCAGCACGAGCAGGACCGCGAGCCCGACCGCCACCCAGCCGGGAGCCGCGGGGAAGAAGCCGCCCGCGTTGAACGCGAGGTAGACCGTCAGCGCGCCCGGCACGAGCAGCAGCGGCGCCGCCGGCAGACGGGCGATCGACATCCGGCGGATCATAGGGTCGGCTTCATTCGCTGCACGTCAGCGATATCGCGAACGGCATCTGTCAGGGATGGCAATATCCCCGTTCCGGGGTTATCTTCAACTCGTTGGCACGGATGCCTTCGCACAACCTGGCCCTGGTCTCGCGCATGCACCGGCGACCGGTTCGCCTCCCTCGATGAGCTGCCTGTTTCGCTCGCGAACACGCGTGGCAGCCGTGGGGCGTGCCCGGTACGGCGGGCGACTTGCGTCTACTTGGGTTAGTGCGCCCCGAACGGGGTAGGCAAAGAGAAGCCGACTCGCAGGGGAGCGTCGCGGACGGGCGCTCAAGACCGCATCACATACTGCCGAAGGGTGATCCAGATAGTCATGGATGGCGCTGTCGCAAGCGGAGCACACGAAGAGGATTTCACCGGCGAGCTGACCCTTGCCCCGCGGCTGATCGGAGCAGGCTTCGCCACGCGGAGCTCGCGCGGCAGCGAACGCTGGTCGGTGCTGCGACGCCTGCTGTTGTCCGCGGACCTGATCGCGGCGACGCTCGCCGGCACGATCGTGGCGCTCGCCACGGGCCTCTCATCGAGCGACGCCTTCGGCTTCGCGCTCGCGGTCGCGCTCGGGTGGCCGCTGTCCGCGTTCGTGTTCGGCCTCTACGCGGCCGACGACCTCGGGTCGTGGGCGAGCGGCGTCGGTGAGGCGCCGCGCATGGTGGTCGCGCTGCTCGTGCTCTCGTGGCCGCTCTACGCGGTGGCCGGCGCCGCCGGCGCGCCCGCCCCCGTGACGTCTGCGCTTGTGGCCGGCGCCGGCACGGCGCTCCTCAGCGCCTCGGCGCGAGCGGGCGCCCGGGCGATGATCCATCGCGTCGCGCCGCTCCGGCAGCGTACGGTGATCGTCGGGTCGGGTCAGGTCGCCGGACAGCTCGTGCGCAAGCTCCAGATCCACGAGCAGTTCGGGCTGCAGCCGATCGGCATCGTCGACGACGAGCTGCACAACATCGGCACGCCCGACCTCCCGCACCTCGGCCGCCTCGATGACCTCGAGAGGGTGCTGCGCCTGCACGCTGTCGACCGTGTGATCATCGCCTTCTCGCGCGCGAGCCACGAGCGGCTGCTGAAGAGCATCCGCGCGTGCCGTGACCAGCGCGTAGCGGTCGACGTGGTGCCGCGCCTGTTCGAGTTCCTCGACGGGGCCTCGCGCGCGCTCGGCTCGATCGGCGGGCTGCCGTTGCTCTCGATCACCGCCCCGCAGATGAACGCAGCCTCGCGGGCCGCCAAGCGCGCACTCGACATCTTCGTCTCCGGCAGCGCCCTGCTCGTCCTGTCGCCGCTGCTCGTGGTGATCGCCGCCGCGATCAAGCTCGAGAGCCGCGGGCCCGTCTTCTTCCGGCAGGTCCGCGCGGGACGCGGCGGCAACGTCTTCCGCGTGTTCAAGTTCCGCTCGATGTACGCGGACGCGGAACAGCGCAAAGTCGAGCTTCACGCCGTGAACGACGTCTCCGACGGCGTGATGTTCAAGATGCACCGCGACCCCCGCGTCACGCGGACCGGCCGCGTGCTCCGGCGCCTCTCGCTCGATGAGGTGCCTCAGCTGTTCAACGTGCTTCGCGGCGAAATGAGCCTCGTCGGTCCGCGCCCGCTGATCCTGCCCGAGAGCCAGGCGCTCGAGGAGGACTGGCACGAGCGGCGCCTCGACCTGCGGCCCGGCCTCACGGGACCGTGGCAGGTCTCCGGCCGCTCGGACATTCCCTTCCAGGAGATGGTCCGCTTCGACTACCAGTACGTGGCCGGCTGGTCGCTCGCGCGTGACATCGAAATCCTGCTCGCCACGATTCCCGCGGTGCTCTCGGGTCGCGGGGCTTACTAGCGGGCCTCCGTCGCCGCGGTCGCTCCGGCGTGTAGCGTCCGCGGCCATGCGAGTCCTCCAGGTTTCCGAGTCGTTCGGCGGTGGTGTCCTCGAAGTCGTCCGCACGCTGTCCGAGCGCCTCGCCGCGCAGGGCCACGAGGTCACGCTCGCGTACGGCGTCCGCCCCGAGACCCCGGAGGACGTGCGCTCCGCCGTCAGCCGCGAGGTCGAGCTCTTCGCGATGCCGTGGACGAAGCGCAGCGCCGGTGCGCAGGTTGCGGCGGTGCGGCAGCTGCGGGCACTCGTCGCGGAGTGGAAGCCCGATGTCGTGCACCTCCACTCGTCCTTCGCCGGTGTGGTGGGCGTCGTCGCGGTGCGTGACGTGCCCACCGTGTACTCGCCGCACGCCTACTCGTTCACGCGCTCGAACGACGCAGCGCCGGTGCGCGCCGCGTACCGGGCGGTCGAGCGCTTCATCGCGCGGCGCTGCAGCGTGATCGGAGCGGTGTCCGAAAGCGAGGCCAGCCTGGCACGCGGCGCGCTCGGAGCTGAGCGAGTCGAGGTCGTCCCGAACGGGATCCCGGAGCTCGACGTAGAGCCGCCGCTGAGGATGCCCGACCGCCGGCCGCCGCTCGTGGTCGCGGCAGGAAGAATTGGCCCGCAGCGGAGGCCGGAAGCGTGCGCTCGAATCCTCTCGGCGATCTCCGGCGTGGCTGAGGTTCGGTGGCTCGGGAAGGAGCCGTCGGAGGGCTCCGGCACCGAGGCGCTTCGCGCCGTAGGCGTGGCGGTCAGCGGCTGGATACCGCGCGAGGAGGTCATGCGCGCGCTCGAAGAGGCCGTGGCGTACCTCCACTGGACCGCGTGGGACGGCCAGCCGTTGTCGGTGCTGGAGGCGATGGCCCGCGACGCGATCGTCGTCGCGAGCGACATCCCGCCGAACCGGGAGATTCTCGGACCCGACCAGGTCTGCGCGAGGGAGGAGCAGGCCGCTGACCTGCTGCGCCGCGTGATCACCGACGATGCGCTGCGCAGCTCACTGCTCGCTGCCCAGCACGAACGGCGCGGCTCGTACGGCGCACAGCGGATGGTCGACGATTGGCTAGACCTATACCGGCGGATCGGGAGCCACGTAGCTGAGGCCGCGCACGCGCGCCGTTCCGGATAAAGCCGCACCGCGGATCTGTCGATAGCGAGCCTGTAGCAACCAGTCGACGTGGAAGGCGCGCGGCAGTACTCTCGACTGAGCCGCGCGGGGAATCCCTCCCCAATCGTAGAATCAAGGTCGAATGGAACTTCGAGACTTCGTTGCGCTCGCGTGGAAGCGCCGCTGGTACGTCCTGTTCATGGTCGCGCTCACGGTCGGTCTCGGAGCGGCCTTCGCGGCTACCAAGCAGAAGCAGTACGAGGCCACCGCGACCATCGCGATGACTCCGAACATCGGCACGGGTCAGGGCTTCGTCGACCCGAATGCCCTCTCCGCGGTCATCCGCACCTACCAGCAGACCGCGCAATCTGAGTTCAATATCCGTAGGGCCGAGCAGCTCGCCAACACCAAATTGCCCGGCAAGGTGAGCACTTCGAGCGAGGCGGGCGCGGGCATCCTCAAGATCACCGGCAGAGCCGACACGCCCACCGGGGCGCAGACGACGGCGTGGTTCCCCACGCTCGCGTTCATGGAGTCGCTGCGGAAGAACAAGCTTCTCGTCGCGCAGCTCGTCGACCGCCCGGGCAAGCCGACCTCGCCTGTGCAGCCGCGGCCGCCGCTGATCATCGGCGTGTCGCTCATCCTCGGCCTCGGTGCCGGCCTGCTGCTCGCGTTCGCGCTCGAGCAGTTCCGCCGCCGCGTCGAGACGCCGCAGGACCTGCAGGATCTCACCCCAGCACCGGTCATTGGCCGCCTGCCGAGGCAGCGCAGCCTGCAGCGAGGTGAGGCGCGGCCGGTGTGGGAGGTGCCGAAGATGGCAATCCTCCAGGAGAGCTTCCGCTCGCTGCGCACGAACATCGAGTTCCTCACCGAGGGCAACCACACCGCGATACAGGTCACGAGCGCCACGGCCTCGCAGGGCAAGTCCACGGTGGTGGCGAACCTCGGGATCGCCCTCGCGCAGATCGGGATCGAGACGATCGTCCTCGACGCCGACCTGCGCCGGCCGGTGCAGCACCGCATTTTCGGGCTCGAGAACAGCCGCGGCCTTTCCACGCTGATGGCGATCCCGGGCAGCAAGGTGCGCCCGCTCGCCACCCACTACCCGCACCTCTCGGTCGTACCGAGCGGGCCTGTGCCGCCGAACTCCACCGAGATGCTTCACGTGCGCTTCCACGCCGTGCTCGAGGAGATTCGCTCCACCGGTGCGCTCGTTCTGATCGACTCGCCGCCTCTGCTGCCGGTCAGCGATTCGCGCTTGATCGCGCCTCACGCGGACGGCGTGATCGTGGTCGTTGCTGCTGGCTCGAGCAAGCCCGGCACGCTGCGGAGCGCCTTCGAGAAGCTTCAGTTCGCCGAAGCGCGCGTGCTCGGCGTGGTGCTGAACCAGTCCGGTGAGGACGCGGACAGCGGCGGCGAGTACGACTACTACGTCTACGGCGAAGAGCCGATCAAGAGCAGCACCCAGTCAGGCAGAGCAGCCATACCGCAATGACCGCCAGGTTGCTGGCCAGCAGGGGAATCCTGCTACCAGCCTCGCTCCTCGCACTCCTACTCGCCTACGCCTCGGCGCGGTCGCCGATAAAGGCGCTGTTCATCTGCCTGGGCGTCGCGGCAGTGGCTCTGGCGGTCGCGAACGTGGAGTGGCTGCTGCTGGCCCTGCTCGCCGCCTTCCCGTGGGAGGGCGAGCTGCACTATCCCACCGAGACGGTCACGGTGGTGAAGCTGGTGGGACTGCTTCTGATCGGCGCCTGGCTGCTGCGAGTCGTCCGCCGCAACGAGACGCTGCGGACCTCCCCCGCCGTGCTGCCCGCCGCGCTGTTCCTCATGTTCGTGACGCTCTCGCTGCTGCTCTCCCCCGACATCGGCGTGGGTGTCTCGAAGTACCTGCGGTACGTGCTCTTCGTGGTGTTCTTCTTCCTGGTGCTGCAGCTCACGCGAGAGCGCAAGGACGTCGTCCGAGCGCTCCGCGTGATTGCGCTGTCGAGCGGCGTCGCAGCGGTGATCGGGCTCGAGAACTTCCTCTTCAAGGGCGCCGGGCGCGCCGGCGGCCCGATCAGGGATCCGAACGACTTCGCCTACCTGATGGCGGCGATCCTTCCGATCACCGCGTATCTGTTCTCAGCGGACAAGCTCCGCCGCCCGCTGTGGGGCGCCTGCTTCGTGGTCACGTTCGCGGCGATGCTCGCGACCCTCTCGCGAGGCGCGATCGTGGGAATCGCCGCGCTTGCCGTCTGGGCGATCGTCTCGCGCAGCGTGCGCATCGGCGGCATCGTGGTCGGCGCGCTCACGGGCGTCGGCGTGCTGCTCCTCTCGTTCACGCTCTGGTCCGGGGTGATCAACGAGAAGCTCCAGTCGAAGTCGCAGATCGCCAGCGCGAATGCCCAGTCGCGCGAGGCGTTCTGGGACGCCGCGAAGCGCATGTGGCTCGACCGGCCGGTGACGGGCGTCGGGCCTGAGCGATTCGGCGAGCTCGCGAATCAGTACGTCCGCAACAACCCGATCACGCTCGACAAACCGGTGGTGCACAACACCTACCTCGAGCTCCTGGCGGAGTGCGGCCTCTTTGCGCTGCTCGCTTTCGTGGGCTATCTGATCGCCGTCTGGCGGCAGCTCGCGTCGGGCAGACGCCGCGCCCGCGAAGCCGGGGATGAGGACGGCTGGCGTCTGAACACCGCGCTCCAGGCGTCGCTGGTGGTGTCGATCGTCTCCGGCGTGTTCCTCAGCGAGCAGCTGAGCGTGCCGTTCTGGCTCATCGGCGGACTCGCCGCCACCGCATCGGTGGTGGTTACGAGGAAGAGCGAAGAGCCGGCGCCGGCGGCTCCCGCCGAGGCTGCTCCAGCAACCGCGTGAGGGTGGTGCTCGTCACGTCGCTCGAGCGGGGAGGCCCGGTCGAGCACTCGCTCCTGCTGGCGCGGGAACTCACGCGACACGGCGCCGACGTGGGCGCCGTGTGCGCGACGCCCGAGCTGCGGCAGCGCTTCGAGGCGGCCGGTGCCGACGCAGCGGTGATCCCGCTCAGGAGGACACTCGACGTGTCCGGAGCGCGGGCCGCGATGCGGTTCTGTGATGGCGCCGACGTGGTGCACGGCCAGGATCGCCGCAGCGGCTTCTGGCTCCGCCTCTGGCCGCGCGCCCGGCGGTCGCCCGGCGGGCGTGCCGTGCGCGTCTGCACGATCCACGGCCTCCCAGATCCGTACCTTCCGCCTCCCGTCGGCACCGACAGGCCCGCGCTGCGCGATCGCCTCGCTTACCCGCTGCTCGACGCGCGGCTTTGCCGGCGGGCCGACGCGATCGTCGTCCCGTCCGAGGCGGGCGCCGCGCTGCTCGCCCGGATCGGCTATCCGCGCGAGCTGATGACCGTGATTCCGAATGGAGTCGAGGTTCACGAGGAGACAGGTCCACGCGCGGGCGGGGCCGTGGGAACGGTGTCGATGCTCGAGCCGGTGAAGGCGCTCGATGTGTTCCTGCGCGCGGCGGCGCGCGTGCGAGCGGGCCGTCCTGACACTCGCTTCGAGGTGTATGGCACGGGCTCGGACGAGCAACGGCTCGCTTCGCTGGCGCGCGAGCTCGGGCTCGAGGATCGGCTG
>DASVXS010000183.1:0-4761 GCA_036392575.1 Thermoleophilaceae bacterium
GACCACACCCGCGCCTACCTTCACTACCTCTCACGCGCGAACGAGTTGACCGCGGCGCGGCTGATCACGCTTCACAACCTCACGTTCATGAAGCTGCTGATGGACGGCTTGCGCGAGGCGATCGAGCAGGGCCGCTACGACGAGCAGGCGCGCCACGTGCTCGCCGGCGAGGCTCCGTACTAGGCGCGCGAACGCGCCTCACGGCCTGCGCCTCGCCTACGGGCGCGTGTGGTCCTGCACCAGCTGCTTCAGCCCGTCGATCTGGCCGTGCACGTCACCCTCGTTGACGGGCTGCACGCCTTTGCTCCCGCTTTGGGTCACGATCAGGACGATCGCGACTATCGCGAGGATCACCGCGAGCAGGAGCGCCAGGCGAGCCAGGCGCTGGCCCGAGGTCTTGCGCTGCTTGGCTGGACGGCGCTCGGGCGCCTGCGTCGTCGGCGCGGGCGTCGGCTCGTAGTAGCCGGTGCCGCCGCGCGGCATCGCGCGCGTGGCCTGCGTGGCGGGCAGGGCCTGCGTGGCGTCGGGGTCCCAACCGCCGGTCTGAAGCAGCTGCGTCGCCTGGGTCGTCTCACCGTGAAGGCCCGCCTCGACCGCGGTCGCGAGGTCGAGCGCGCTCGCGTAGCGCTCGCTTGGCTCGCGCCTCAGGCAGAGCCGGATCGCGTCGTCGAGCGCGGGCGGCACCTCCGGTCGGGAGTTGCGGATCGGCTCGACCGGGTTGTTCTGCTGCTTCAGCGCGAGCTCGGTGAGCGAGGTGTACTCGTGAGGAAGCCGTCCGGTGAGGAACTGGTACGCGCACACGCCGAGCGAGTAGATGTCCGACGCGGGCCCGGCCTCCTCGCCGCGCGCCTGCTCGGGTGACAGGTACGCCGCGGTGCCGAGCACCGAGCCGACCTGCGTGATGCGCGTCTGCTCGGCCGCCTTCGCAATACCGAAGTCGGCCAGCTTCGCGGCGCCGGTCTCCGACGAGATCAGGAGGTTGCCGGGCTTCACGTCCCGGTGCACGACGCCGGCGCGGTGCGCGTAGTCGAGCCCGTGGCACGCGTCGCGCACGACCGAGACGGCCTGCCCGATCTCGAGCTGGTCGTGGTCACGGAGCAGGTCGGCGCACGAGGGACCGTCGACGTACTCCATGACGATGTAGTGGCGCCCGCTCTCCGGGTCCTGCCCCGAGTCGAACACCTGCACGATGTTCGGGTGCTGGAGCCGCGCAGCCGCGAGCGCCTCGCGCCGGAAGCGGGCCACGAACGCCTCGTCGTCGGCGAGGTGCTCGGCGAGCAGCTTGATCGCGACGGGGCGCTCGAGCACAGTGTCGGTGCCCTTGAAGACGGTGGACATGCCGCCCGCACCGAGCCGGCTGTCGATCCGGTAGCGCCCGTCGATTTCCGAGGGAGTCGCCATCAGTCGCCCGTCCCGCCCTGTCCGGTGCCATTGCTGTTGTCGCCGCCGTTGCCGCTCCCGGGAGCCGTCCCGCCGGTGCCCGGCGTGGTAGGCGTGGGAGTCGTGGTCGTCGGAGGAGGCTCAGTCTGGGTCGGCGGCGGCTGAGTCTCCGTTGGCGTCGTCTCCGTGGTCGGCGGCGGCGTCGTCTCGCTCGGGGTGGTGGTCGTCTCCGTTTGAGTCGGCTCAGGACGCTGGCACTGATCCGCCACGAGCTGGTCGAGGTGCCGGACGCCGTTTACGAGCTCGCGCCGCAGGTCCGCGTCCACGCTTCGCGGGAGGCCGTCGACCCGGGTCTGAAGCTCGCGAACCTTCGCGCTCGCGCCGTTGCACGCCTTGTTGTCGAACTGGCTGCCGATCTGGTCGAGTTGCGTGAGGATCGCCTGGGCGTCGCTCTGCGGAATGCCGTGCTTCGCGTTGTCGACGCCATCGCCGCCGCAGCCCGCGAACGCGAGTGCTGCTGCCGCGAGCGGCGCTGCGAGTCCCGCCGCGCGCCGGGTCATTGGCCCACGAAGAGCCGGGTCGCGAGGGCCTGGGGAAGCCCCGCCTGCTCGATCGCGCCTGCCGCCTCTTCGATCGGGTACTCCACCCGCCGCCAGTCCGCGCTCCAGTCGCCGGTGTCGAGCAGGAGCCAGGCGGCGCGCGGGTCGCCGTCGCGCGGCTGACCCACTCCGCCCGGGTTGATCAGCCACTCGCCGTCCGAGATGTCGAGCTTCGTCCCGCCTTGGGCGACCTCGCCCGACGCCGACCCCTCGCCGTCGCGGTGAAACCAGAGCGCCACGTGGGAATGGCCTATGGCGCCGACTCGCGCGTCCATCACGTCCATGCAATCCGCGGCGGCGAGCGTCGAGAGCACGTATTCCCACACGGGGTCCCGCGGGCTGGCGTGGTAGATGCTGAGCGGCCCGGTCTCGTCCAAGGACTCGAGGGCGGCGAGGAACTCGCGTGTGTCGTTGCTGATCTGGTCCTGGGTCCAGCGCGCGGCGACGGCGGCGTTGGCGGAGAAGGTTGCGATGTCGAGTTTGCCGAGCACGACCAGGTCGTGATTTCCCACGAGGCAGACGTCACACGTCTCCCTCGCCAGCGCGACGCACTCGTCCGGCTGCGCGCCATAGCCGACGAGGTCACCCAGGCACCAGATCGTGTCGGCGCCTGAGCGCTCCACGTCCTCGAGAACTGCCTTGAAGGCGGGGAGGTTGCCGTGCACGTCTGACAGCAGCGCGATCTTCGCGGGCTTGTCGCTCTCTACAGTTTCTCGCGAATGGAGGCTCATGGCGTTCGAGTGCCGCTGGCGGTGATCGGCGCAGCAGCCGCGGCTGGTGCGGCAACGCTCCTGCTGCGCCCCCGGAGCGGCCTGATCGACCCGGCCCCCGTCCGCGCCGAAGGGTACTTCAGCGAGGACGAGCTGCAGCGTGCGCGGGCCTTTCGGCGCCCGCAGCGAGCGATCGCCTTCAGCGGTATGGGCGTGTCTGGGGCGACGGTTCTCGGACTAGCACTGAGGCCGCCCGAGGTGTTGTCCCGCCTGCGTGACCGCCCGCTTGCCGGGGCGGCTGCGACCGGGGCCGCGGGCTCGCTCTTCTTCACTGCTCTTGGCCTGCCGTTCTCCGCCGTGTCCCACCGGCGCTCCGTTCGGTTCGGTCTCTCCACCCAGAGCTGGCGCAGCTGGTTCTCCGACCTCGGCAAGGCGACGGCGCTGGGCACCGGCTTCAGCGCGGCCGGGGCTGCGCTCGGGATGGGGCTCGTGCGGCGCTACCCGCGCAGGTGGTGGATGCCGGGCTCGGCGGCGATTGTCGGGGTGGGAGGGGCGTTCACGTTCCTGTCGCCGCTACTCCTCGACCCGATCTTCAACAAGTTCACGCCGCTGCCCGAGGGGCCGCTGCGGACCGAGGTGCTGTCGCTCGCTGAGAAGGCGGGCGTGGACGTGGGCGAGGTCTACCGGGTCGACGCGAGCCGGCGGACCACCGGGGTGAACGCGTACGTGTGGGGCCTCGGGCGCACGAAGCGAGTTGTGCTCTACGACACGCTGATTGACGGCTTTCCCGCGGACCAGGTGCGATCGGTCGTGGCGCACGAGCTCAGCCACGTGAAGCACCGCGACGTGCCGCGCGGCCTGCTCTGGCTCGCGATCGTCGCGCCGTTGGGGACGCTGTTAGTGAAGGAGATCGCGAACTCGCTCAGCGACGACTCCGAACCCTCGCCCGCGATGCTTCCGGCCCTGGCGCTCGCAACGTCGCTTGTGTCGTTCTGGGGCCAGGTCGCCGGGAACGTGCTCTCGCGGGCGGTGGAGAGGCGGGCGGACGCGTTCGCCTTGTCGTTGACGGACGAGCCCGAGCCCTTCATCGAGATGGAGCGGGCGCTGAGCGTGAAGAACCTGGGCGACCCGAGCCCGCCGCGGCTGATGCAGCTCTTGTTCGGCACCCACCCGGACACGCTGGAGCGGATTGGGATCGGAGTGGCGTGGGGCACCCGTGGGGGCGGCGCCGCCCCCGCGGAACAGCAGCAGTAAGGGGAAGCGGGGCGAGTTCTTCGACGCGGTAGGGGGCGAATTCTCCGAACCGTGGTGCTTTGTGCCGCATATGGCGGCAAAATCGACCACGGTAGAGCGGAAACTCGCTCGACTAGCGGCGGAGGCCCACGGCGTTGTCACCCGGGAGGAGTTACTCCGGCTCGGCGTGACGCGACACGAGATCCAGGATCGACTGGGCGCGGGCGCGCTGATTCGGCAGTACGCCGGCGTGTATCGCGTCGGCCACTCCGCTCCCAGCCTCGAAGCCCGCTACATCGCCGCTGTAAAAGCCTGCGGTAAGGGTGCCGTCCTGAGCGGGCGCGCCGCTGCCTACCTGCTCCGCCTGATCAAGGGAGATCTTGCGCCGCCGGCGGAGGTAACCGCGCCTACGAAGAGGCGAGTGAAGGGAGTCATCACGCATCGAGGACAACCGAAGACCATGACCCACCGGGGCGTGCCGATCACTTCAGTGCCCTCCACGCTCGTCGACCTCGCGGCAACACTCACCCCCGATGAGCTCGCACGTGCCTGCCACGAAGCGGGGGTTCTCTACAAGACCACTCCGAAGCAGGTCGAGGCCGTCCTCGCGGAACGCCCGAAAGCTAAGGGCGCCGGCAATCTCCGCAAGGTCCTCCGAGGCGAGCTGCGCGTCACGTGCTCGAGCGCGAGTTCATCAAGGCGCTCAAAGCACACGGGCTTCCGTTGCCGATCACAAACCGCGTCGCCGGTGCCCACCGCGTCGACTGCTACTGGCCGGAGCACAAGCTCGTCGTCGAGCTCGACTCCTACACGTATCACCAGTCACGCCACGCCTGGGA
>DASVXS010000184.1:0-7738 GCA_036392575.1 Thermoleophilaceae bacterium
GCGCCGTGCCCACCTTCACCACCTCGTAGCCGGCCATCGTCACGGTTGCGGGATTGGTGCCGTGCGCGGTGTCGGGCGTGAGCACCTTGTGGCGCTCCTGCCCGCGCTCCTCGTGGTAGGCGCGCGTGAGCAGCAGGCCGGTGAGCTCGCCGTGCGAGCCGGCCGAAGGCTGTAGCGACACGTGCGGCAGCCCGGAGATCTCCGCCAGCGCCTCCTGCAGGTTCCACATCAGCTCGAGCGCGCCCTGCGCGTACTCGGGGTCCTGCAGCGGGTGGAGCCGCGCGTGGCCCGGGAGCGCCGCCACCCGCTCGTTCACCTTGGGGTTGTGCTTCATCGTGCACGACCCGAGCGGGTAGAAGCCGGTGTCGAGGTCGAAGTTCTTCTTCGAGAGGTTGTTGTAGTGGCGGACGATCTCCGGCTCGGAGATCTCGGGCAGCGCGGGCGACTCGCGCCGGATCGCGTCTTCGGGCAGCAGCTCCGAGATCGGCGTCTCGGGCACGTCGAGCGGCGGCGGCGTGAAGGCGCGGCGGCCCTCCTCCGAGCGCTCGTAGATCGTGAGCGTGGGCTGCTCGGGCACGAGCGCGCTCATGCGGCCACCTCCTGCCGTGCCAGAACGCCGGCGAGGCGGTCGATGTCGGCGCGCGAGCGCCGCTCGGTGATCGCGACGAGCAGGCCATCCTCGTACTCGGGGTAGTCGCGGCCGAGCCGATAGCCGGGGTTGATGCCCTGCGCCCGGGCGCGCTCGAACACGCCGTCGACGTCCGGCACGCGCACGGCGAACTCGCGCACCACGGGCCCCGGGTTCAGTAACTCCAGGCCGAGCGCCTCGCGCGCATACGCGGTGCGGCGCAGCATCAGCTCGCCGATCTCGACGATCCCCCGCCGGCCGAGCCACGACAGGTAGATCACGCCCGCCAGCGCGTTCAGCGCCTGCGAGGTGCAGATGTTGTGCGTGGCCTTCTCGCGGCGGATGTGCTGCTCGCGCGTCTGCAGCGTGAGCACGAACCCGCGACGGCCCTCGGCGTCAACGGTCTCGCCCGCGATCCGCCCCGGCATGCGGCGGATGTACTTCTCGGTGGCGGCGAAGAAGCCGAACGACGGGCCGCCGAAGTCGAGCCGGTTGCCGAGCGGCTGGCCCTCGCCCACCGCCACGTCCACCCCGTAGTCGCCGGGCGGCCGCAACACGCCGAGCGTCATCGGGTCGACCTGGCAGACCAGCACGGCGCTCGTGCGCTTGGCGGCCTCGGCCAGCGCACCGAGGTCCTCCACCGTGCCGAGGAAGTTCGGCTGCTGCAGGAACACCGCCGAGGTGTCGTCGTCGATCGCGGCCGCGAGCGCCTCGAGGTCCGTGACTCCGCGCTCGTCGAGCGGCGTCTCCACCACCTCGGTGCCGAACCCCGCCGAGTAGGTGCGGAGCGTCTCGCGCGAGTGCGGATGCAGGCCGCGCGAGGCGACGAACTTGGTGCGCCGGTTCTCCTGCCGCGCGAGCCAGCCCGCTGAGGCGACCGAGGAGGGCCCCTCGTACAGCGACGCGTTCGAGACAGGCAGGCCGGTGAGCTCCGAGATCGCGGTCTGGAACTCGAACATCACCTGCAGGCCGCCCTGCGAGATCTCGGGCTGGTAGGGCGTGTACGGGGTTAGGAACTCCGAGCGCGAGATGATCGAGTCGATCAGCGCCGGCACGTAGTGGTCGTACATGCCCGCCCCGAGGAAGCTGACCTCCTCGTCGTTGTGGCGGTTCCTGGCCGCGAGCGACCGCAGGTGCTCGAACACTTCCTGCTCGCTCATGCCCTCCGGCAGCTCGAGCGCGCGCTGCAGGCGCACCTCCTCCGGGATCTCGGAGAACAGGTCGTCGAGCGACTCGGCGCCGATGGCGTCGAGCATCTCCCGGCGGTCCCGGTCTGTGGCGGAGGTGTAGCGCGTCATTACTTCCCGATCGTCTCCCTGTAAGCGGCGGCGTCCATCAGGCCGTCGGCCTGCGACGGGTCGGCGAGGCGGACCCTGACCATCCACCCCTCACCATAGGGATCCTCGTTGATGCGTTCGGGCGTCTCCTTGAGAGCCTCATTCACCTCAACGATCTCTCCGGACAGCGGGGCGATCACGTCCGAGACCGCCTTCACGGACTCCACCTCAGCGTAGGACGCGTCGGCGGAGACCTCGGTTCCCACGTCGGGCGGGTCAAAGAAGACGACCTCGCCGAGCTGGTCCTGGGCGTACCAGGTGATGCCGAACGTGGCCGTGTCGCCCTCGACCCGCGCCCAGTCGTGCTCCTGGTGGTAGCGCAGATCGTCGGGGTAGGTCTCTTCGCTCAACTGCCCTCCTCCTTGCGATAGAGCGGCTTCTCGCGGACCTCCGCGGGCCGCAGCTTGCCGCGGACGTCGATCTCGATCTTGGTGCCCGGCTCCGCGGCGGCGACCGGCACGTAGCCCATCCCGATCCCGATGTCGAGGCACGGTGACAGGCTGCCGCTCGTGACCTCGCCGACGGGCTCCCCGGCGACCAGCACCGGGTTGCCTTGCCGCGGGATGCCCGGCCCGGTGAACGCGAACGGCACGAGCCGCTGCGTGGGCTCGAATCCGCGCAGCGCGTCCGAGCCGATGAAGTTCGTGTCGAGCTTGCAGGCCCAGCCCAGACCGGCCTCGATCGGGTTGCGGTCTTCCGACAGGTCGTTGCCGTAGAGGTGGAAGCAGACCTCGAGCCTCAATGTGTCGCGTGCGCCGAGTCCTGTGGGCTTCGCCCCGGCCTCGACGAGTGCGTCCCAGACCTGGGCCGCCCCGTCCGGCGGGATCAGCAGCTCGACGCCGTCCTCGCCGGTGTAGCCCGTCCCGGCCACGAGGCACTCGACGCCTGCCACGCGCGCCCTGACGGTGCGCATGCGTGCCGGCTCCTCGCCCTCGATCAGGCCGCGCAGGATGTCGCGCGCGGTCGGGCCCTGGAGCGCCAGCATCGCGTAGTCCGAGGCGGCGTCCCGCACCTGTACGTCGAAGCCCTCGGCCTGCTTCTGGAACCAGGCGAAATCGCGCTCGTGGTTGGCCGCGTTGGTGACGGTCAAGAACCTGTCGCCGAGTCGGTAGGTGAAGAGGTCGTCGAGCACGCCGCCGTCCTCGCGGCAGAGCAGCGCGTACTGGGCGCCGTTCTCGGCGATCTTCGTCACGTCGTTCGACAAGAGCCGCTGCAGGAAGGCCTCGGCCTGCGGCCCGCTCGTCTCGATCTCGCCCATGTGCGAGACGTCGAACGCGCCGGACGCGGTGCGGACCGCCACGTGCTCCTGGCGGATGCCCTCGTACTGCACCGGCATCTCCCAGCCCGCAAACGGCACGAGCTTCGCTCCGGCCGCCTCATGGCGCTCGAAAAGCGGGGTGCGGCGGAGTGTCTCGGTGGTCGGCGCCAGAGCGCCGTGACCTTACCAACGCCGGGGGAAGCCCCGGCCCGGTATCAGTCCTTCAGGAAGGACGGAATGTCGATCTCGTCGTCCGAGATCTCGAGCGACGAGCGCTGGCGCTCATCCATCGAGATGTCGCCCCGCTCGCGGCGCGGCTCCTGGCGCGACGGGCGCTCGGCGTCGAACACGGTCGGGCGACCGCTCTTGTCGAAGCCGGTGGCGATCACGGTCACGCGCACCTCGTCCGAGAGCGCGTCATCGATCACGGCGCCGAAGATGATGTTCGAGTCGCGGTCGGAGGCGCTCTGCACGATCTCCGCGGCCTCGTTCACCTCGAACAGCCCGAGGTCGCTCGACCCCGTGATGTTCAGCAGCAGGCCGGTCGCTCCCTCAACCGACTGCTCGAGCAGCGGGCTCGAGATCGCGGCCTTCGCGGCTTCCGACGCGCGCTGCTCGCCGCTCGCCGCGCCGATGCCCATCAGCGCCGAGCCGGCGTCGTGCATGATCGTCCGCACGTCGGCGAAGTCGAGGTTGATCAGGCCCGGGATCGTGATCAGGTCGGTGATGCCCTGCACGCCCTGGCGGAGCACGTTGTCGGCCTCGCGGAACGCGTCGAGGATGCTCGTGCGGCGCTCCACGATCGCGAGCAGCTTCTCGTTCGGGATCACGATCAGCGTGTCCACCTGCTCGCGCAGCCGCTGGATGCCGTCGGTCGCCTGGCGCTGGCGCTGCGAGCCCTCGAACTCGAACGGGCGGGTGACGACGCCGACGGTGAGCGCGCCGATCTCGTGCTTGGCGATCTCCGCGATCACGGGGGCCGCCCCGGTGCCGGTGCCGCCGCCCTCGCCGGCGGTGACGAACACCATGTCAGCGCCCTTCAGCGCCTCCTTGATCTCGTCGCGGCTCTCGTTTGCCGCGCCGTATCCGACCTCCGGCTCCGCGCCGGCTCCGAGGCCGCGCGTGAGCTGGCTGCCGATTTGCAGCTTGATGTCGGCGTCACACATCTGCAGCGCCTGCGCGTCGGTGTTGACGGCGATGAACTCGACGCCCTTCAGGCCGGCGTCGACCATGCGGTTCACCGCATTGGTCCCGCCACCGCCGACTCCGACGACCTTGATGACCGCCAGGTAGCTACCCGTCTCCATCGTCGTGTTCCTCGCCTCGCCTAACCCGTTTCTTTAGCGCTGGGCGCAGATTTTTCCGTCCGAGTCTCTATTGACACTTGAGGGTTTCGGACCCGCCCCGCCAGCCGCAAAGTCCGCACTGTACGCGTTTTTTCGGAGAAGTGTCAACGGTTGGCACGATCAATTGCAGGGTCTAACCCTCTACCGAGAGTTGAGGCCTGTGCGAACTCTCGACTGGTGGTTGAGACTAGCTCACCCCGTGTCGGGCGCCGGCACGGCTCCGCCGGTCGTGCCGGTCGCGGGTGTCTGCTGTGTGGGCTGGATCGCGCCCTGCGTAGGCGTCTGAGGCTCGGCCGCGGCAGACGGCGTCGTGGGCGTCACCTGCTGCTGAGGAGCTGGCTGCGTCGTCGCCGGCGACGCCGGTGGCGCGGCGGTGTCTGTCGGCGCCACGGACTGCACGGCAAGACCGCCTGCAACGGGTCGCTCGGGCAGGCGGACGTCGACGTAGGAAGCGCCCCTCGATGAGGGGTCTGCGAGCACGCTCGCCGCCGCCGCCCACTTGTCGCCGAGGCGCTGCGAGGAGCCGAACACGATCTTCGGGCCGTTGCGGAGCCGGCCCACGAGCCCCGACCCGGCCTCGACGCGGACGCTCGACAACCGTGCCGCTAGCGCCGGCGGCGCGGCCGCCACGACCTCGAGCGCCCGTGCCGGCGTGCCGTCCGTGAGGCGGGCTGTCGGGAGCGAGCTCAGCCGGAGCACGGGGAGCTTGCCGCGTACGTCCACGTTGCGAAGGAGGGTGCCGTCGGGCGCCACGATCGCCTGCGCACCAGCGGCTTTCAGCAGCGCTGCGGGGCGCCGCTCGATCACGCGGATCGCAAGCCCGTGCGGGAAGTCGGTCGAGACCTCGAGCGAGCGGACGACCGCGAAGCCCTGAACCGCACGCTCGAGCCGGTCGCGCCGCACGTGGAGAGTGCTCATGTCGCGAGCCTCACCCACGAGCGCGGCGCGCACCTGGGCCGCGTCGCCCGTGGTGAGCCCGGTCACGGTCACGTTCTCGACCTGCACGAACGAGCTGTCGCGGAACCAGGCCATGTACAGGGCGACCAGCGCGGCCGCGACTAGCGCTGCGAGCACGAGGCGCCTACGCCAGACGGCGGGAATGATGAGCGGGAGGCGCGGCAGCGTGCGCGCCGTAGCCTGCGCGAGCGGCCTCACGACCAGAGCTCCTGCGCGTCCACGTCGCCGAGGAACTGCACCTCGGGCTCGAGCACCACGCCGAACTGCTCGCGCACGCGCCGCCTGCCCTCCGCCATCAGCGCGATCACGTCGGCGGTCGTGGCCTCGCCCATGTTCTCGACGAAGTTCGCGTGCTTCTCGGAGAAGCGGGCGCCGCCCACCTGCAGGCCGCGACAGCCGGCCGCCTCGAGCAGCTGTCCCGCGGTCCGGCCCTCGGCGCGCGGGTCGTCGGGATTCTTGAACGTGGAGCCGAAGGTCTTGATGCCCGACGGCTGCGCCGCTTTGCGCGCCGCGCGCATCTCGGCAAGCGTGGCCTTCACAGCCTCGGGGTCGGCGGGCTCGAGCGCGAACGAGGCGCGCGCCACGATCTCCCGGGGGCCGAGCGCCGAGCGCCGGTACTGGAAGCCGAGCTGCTCGGGACCGCGCCGTTCGCTGCCTTCCGGGGTGGCGATCTCCGCCCACTCGAGCACTTTGCCGAGCTCGCCGCCGTACGCGTTCGCGTTCATCTTCACCGCTCCGCCGACCGTGCCGGGGATGTTGACGCCGAACTCGAGGCCGGAGAGACCCCAGCGGGCCGCTCGCGCGGATGCCTGTGGAAGGCGGGCGCCGCCGCCGGCGAGAACGCGGTCGCCCTCGCGGTCGATCGTCGCGAGGTCGTCGTCCAGCTTCAGCACAAGTCCTCTGAATCCGCCATCCGCTATCAGCAGGTTCGATCCGGAGCCGACCACTCCTACCTGCACGCCCTCCGCCTCGGCCCACGCGAGCAGGGCGGAAAGCCGCTCCGCGGACACCACGCGCGCGAACCAGTCCGCCTGCCCGCCGGTGCGCACGGTGGTGAGCCGGGCCAACGGATAGTCCGGCTGGAGCTCGTCCGGGCGACTCACGCGGCCGCCCGCTCAGTAAGGCCCCGCGCGAGGCGGTCCACGTCGCCAGCCCCGAGCGTCAGCAGAACGTCGCCTGGCCGCAGCAGCTCGGCCAAGAGGCGCTCGGCGTCGGCGAGCGTCGGCGTCCAGTACACGGGCCGGCCGCGAGCGGCGTCCGAAGCCGCCCCCGCCACGAGCCAGCCGGATACGCCGGGGAAGTCGTCCGCCCGCTCACGCGCCGGGTAGACGTCGAGCACCAGCACCACGTCGGCGAGCGCCAAAGCGCGGCCGAACTCGCGCGCCAAGTGTCTCGTGCGCGAGTAGAGGTGCGGCTGGAAGACGGCCACCACCCGTTCGGCGCCTAGGCTCCGCGCGGCCTCGAGCGTGGCGCGGACCTCGGTCGGGTGGTGGGCATAGTCGTCGTACACGGCCGCGCCCTGCGCCGTCGCGCCGTGCGGCTCGAAGCGGCGTCCCGCGCCCTCGAAGCTCGCGAGCGCCTGCGCGGCCTCGTCGAGCGGCAGACCCGCCTCGCGACAGGCGGCCAGCGCCGCCACTGCGTTCGCCACGTTGTGCAGGCCGGGCACCGCAAGCTCCACCGCCACCCGGTCGACGCTGAAGCGCGAGCCGAGGGCCACGAGCTCGACGTCGCTCGCGGCCAAGTCGCCCTCGCCGACCCCGAACGTGATGCTCGGCTCGACTCCCGGTAGCTCGAGTGACGCCGGGAGGATGCGCCGGTCGGCCCCGCCCGCGAACTGAGCGAAGGCACGCTCGAGCTCGTGGAGGGAGCGGTAGGTGGTGTGGTGGTCGAGCTCGACGTTGGTGACGACGGCAACCTCGGGCTCCAGCTTGAGGAAGGAGCGGTCGGACTCGTCCGCCTCGACCACGATCCACTCCCCCTCGCCCCACTCCGCGTTGGCGCCCGTGGCCCGCAGCTCGCCGCCGATCAGGTAGCCGGCGCCGCGGCCGCGCGTGACGAGCGCGTGGGCGATCATCCCGGCCGTAGTCGTCTTGCCGTGCGTGCCGGACACGGCGATCGCGCGCTTCAGCGCGACCGCCTCCGCAAGCAGGTCGCCGCGGTGGAGCACCTTCGCCCCGGCCGCGCGCGCGCCGGCAAGCTCCGGGTTGTCCTC
>DASVXS010000185.1:0-4779 GCA_036392575.1 Thermoleophilaceae bacterium
GGGCGGGCGGCAATCCGCTCTTTGCCGAGGAGATGGTGCGCCTGCTCGTGGACGGCGGCACCGTGTCGGGCAGCGAGCTGCCGCAGACCGTGCAGGCGCTGCTAGCCGCGCGCCTCGACTCCCTGGATCCGCTTGAGCGCCGGATCGTTCAGCACGCGGCGGTGGTGGGCCGCACCTTCTGGGAAGGAGCGCTAATTCGGGTCGCGGCGGAGGAGGGCGCCGAGCTCGGGCAGGCGCTCGCCGCACTTCAGTCGAAGGACATCTTCCTGCCGGGCGAGGCCGGGACACTCGCGGGCGAGCCCGAGCTCGCCTTCAAGCACGTGCTCATTCGCGACGTGGCGTATGGCATGTTGCCGAAGGCGGTGCGGGCGCGGAAGCACTTCGAGGTCGGCGACTTCATCGAGACCCGCGCAGGCGACCGCACCGACGAGGTGGTGGCGCTCCTCGCGGAGCACTACGGCCGAGCCGCGACGCTCGGCCGCGAGGCACGCGTGGACATCGCCGAGCTCGACGAGATGCGCTCGCGCGCGCTCCGCTTCCTCGAGGCCGCAGGCGACGCCGCCGCCAGCTTCTTCTCGAACCGCGAGGCCTTCGCCCACTACGAGGCCGGTCGCGAGCTCGGCGGCGACGACGAGGAGGCGATGGCGCGCATCGGCGAGAAGCAGGGCGACGCCGCGCTGCGGCTCGGTCGCATCGACAGCGCCATCTCGGTCTGGGGCGAGAGCCTCGACTACCACCGGCGGCAGGAGAACCTGGAACGCGTGGCCGACCTGCACCGCAAGATCGGCGCTGCCTTTTGGCACGCCGGCGACCGCAAGCAGGCGATCGAGCACCACCAGAAGGGCATCAACCTGCTCAAGGACGGGCCGCCCTGCATGGAGCTCGTGCGCCTGTACGAGGAGGCCGCGTGGCTCTACATGCAGACGGGCGACAACATGCTCGCGATCTACGCCTCGGAGAAGGCGCTCCGCCTGGCCGAGCGTCTCGGCGAGACGCGCGCGGCGAGCCGCGCCCACGGCATCTTCGGGCGCGTGTTCGGCCGCATCGGCGACACCGAGCGCGCCCGCGAGAACCTCGAGCGTTCGGTTGAGCTGGCGCGCGGGTCCGACGAGGGCGAGACGATCCTGGCGCTGCTCGCCCTGGGTCAGCACCTCGAGGTATCGGAAGCCGACTACTCCGGTGCCGACGCCGCCTATCAGGAGGCGCTGTCGCTGGCGGAGCAGGTGGGCGACGTTCCGGCGCAGGTCGAGTTGCACGCCGCGCTCGCGTGGCTCGCGGTCTACCGCGCTGACTGGGACTCGGTGCGCGCCTCCGGCGAGGCCAGCGCGGAGCTGTCTGAGCGCGAGGGGCTGGCCGGGAAGTTGTCGCTGCCGTTCCTACTGCGCGGCCTGCTGGCCTGGCGCCAGGGCGACTTCGACGAGGCCGAGGTGCAGTTCACCCGCTCGCATGAGCTCGCCGAGCAGGCGGGCTGGTCCGAGGTCGCGTTCTCCGCGCTGTTCGCGCTCGCCACGGACCTTCGCGATCGCGGCGACTACAGCTCGGCTGTGACCGCGCTGGCGCAGGCGCTCGACGTGTGCGAACGGGCCGGCCTGATTGCGCAGTCGATCCAGGCGATCTCGCAGCGTGCCGTCGTGCTCGGTCTCGCGGGCAAGGGTGCGCAGGCGCGCGAGGCGGCCATCGAGAGCACGGAGCTGGCCGAGCGGCTGCACTACCCGGTCGCGCGCGCGGCCGCGCTCGAGGCGGACGGCTTCAGCGCCGACCCCGGCGAGGGCATCGACCGTCTCGAGCAGGCTCGCGTGGCCTGGCAGGAGCTCGGCCGGCCACTCGATGCCGCGCGCTGCTCGATGCTGGTCGGCCGCGCGCTGCTCGACGAGGACGCGGTGCGAGCCACCGCGGCGCTTGATCGCGCGGCTGACGAGTTCGCCGCGCTCGGCGTGCGGCACCTCGCCGAGGGCGCACGCGCGCTCGTACAGGGCTGAACCTGCGCGTGGACCCGGCCTAGCCGGGTATCTGCTTCGCTTGAACAGGCGAACCAGGAGAGACACGTGCGGGTTATCGAATGCGACTGCGGCGCCACCCTGACGGCGGCAAATGACGACGAGCTCTTCGACACGGTGCGCAACCACGTGGACGAGGCGCATCCGGACCAGGACTTCAGCGATGGACAGATCCGCCAGACGATCGCGTCCCAGGCGTACGACGCCACCGATAGCTGATCGCGCCGGGGACGGATGAGCGCGCCGCCGGTGCTCGTAGAGCTGCCTCTCGGCCGGCTAGCGGTGCGTGCGGAACCCCTTCGACAGCAGCTTCTTCGACTGCTCGAGCACGTTGGGCGAGTGGAGCAGCACCACGCCGAGCGTCCTCCCACCGCGGCGGACCACGCCTACGAAGCAGTGGCCCGCCTCATCGGTGTCGCCGGTCTTGAGACCGATCGTCCCCACGTAGCCCGAGCGGATCAGCGGATTCGTCGTGTTCAGGTAGAGCCTGCCGCCCTTGATCGGGAAGCGCACCACGTTCTGGCGCTGGCGCACGATGCGCTCGATCTCCGGCCTGCGCATGGCGACTCGCGCCATTGCGGCGAGGTCGGCGGCGCACGAGCGGTTGCCGGGCTCGAGACCGTGCGGCGACACGTAGTGCGTGCAGCGCAGCCCCATCTTTCGGGCCCGTCCATTCATCAGCCTCACGAACCTGCGCTCGCTGCCGCCCACGTGGTCGGCGAGCGCAAGGGCGGCGTCGTTTCCGGACGGCAGAAGCAGGCCGTTCATCAGCGCCCAGACCGTCACATGCCGCCCCTTGGGCAGAAGTCCGACGCCGGAGCCGCTGTAGTTGAGCGCCGCTTTCGTCACGCGCGCCTTCTCACGCGGGGTTGTGCGGCCCGTGACCACGACCGCGGTCATGATCTTCGTGAGGCTGGCGATGGGCAGCCGCCTGTACGGGTGCAGCCGCCACAAGACCTGTCCGGATCGCAGATCGAACACGAGGCCGGCGCGCGGGGGCTGGTGGAAGTGGAGGCGGAACACGTCCGCAGCTTCGAGCGCCACGGCGTACGGCGAGCCGGGCACCGGCGGCGGGTGCTCGCCCGGCTGCCCCGCGTTCACACTTCCGGTCGCGGCGCCGTGCGCTTTCGACTTCGAGCTGCTGAACAGGTCGAGATGGCCCTGCGTATACGCGTAGGTGGCACCGCCGGCCAGCAGCGCGACCAGCAACACGAGCACGAGCGGGCCCTTCGCGCGGCGCCGGCGGCCGCCTCCTTGGAGCGGGCTACCGACGGTCATTGGGTGGGGTGCCGAGCGCGCCGAGCACGCCGATCGCGAGGACTACCAGAATCACGCCGGAGATGATGACGAGCGCGTTGACACCGTTGTCCGTCACCCACCTGACCATGCCGACCGCAAGCAGGCCGATCACGATGACCGCGCCGAGGAGCGCTGCGTCTCTCCCCATCAGTAGACGGGCAAGTGGGACCCGCCCTCGTAGTCGGGGTTCACCCGGTTGGCGAACAGCTTGATCAGCAGCAGGCCGAACACGAATCCGCCTATGTGAGCGAAGTAGGCGACGCCGCCGCCCGAGCCGACGGGTGCGCCGATCTGGGATGCGCCGTAGAACACCTGGATGAGGAACCAGAGGCCGAGCACGACCAGCGCCGGCAGCTCGATGAAGGTGAAGAAGAAGATGATCAGGATGATCGTCAGGACCCTGGCTCTCGGATACAGCAGCGCGTAGCCGCCGAGCACCGCCGCGATGGCGCCGCTCGCCCCCAAGCTCGGAACGGTTGCGTTCGGGTCGATCGCCGTCTGACCGGCGACGGCCGCCACGCCCCCGAGCAGATAGAAGAGCACGAATCTCCATCTGCTCATCGAGTCCTCGATGTTGTTGCCGAAGATCCAGAGGAACAGCATGTTCCCCGCGATGTGGAGCACGCCACCGTGCATGAACATCGAGCTGAAGATGGTCACCCAGGCCGGCGGCTGATTCGGGTCCTGCCGCTCCACATCTCGCTCGGTGACTCTGACGGTCTGCCCGGTCGTGCTGTCGGTCGCGGTTTCGCCGGCGCAGATCACCTGACCGTTCTGGCCGCCGAACAACGCGCACTCTTTCCCCGGGTGCGTGAGCTCGTATGGGATCGTGCCCCACTCGACCACGATCTTGTTGTCCACGCTGCCGAAGCCCTGCGGATGCTGCAGGAACAGGAAGACGACGACGTTGATCGCGATGATCGCGATCGTGAGGATCGGCGTGCGACGCGTCGGGATGTTGTCGTGCAGCGGGATCACGACCGGCGGAGAGTTTCATACTCCCCTGCTCGGCGGAGCGACAATCGCGTAACTAGACCGAGCGCGCCTGCTCGAGAGTCTGCTCGGCGTGGTAGCTCGAACGCACGAGCGGGCCGGCCGCGACTGACTCGAAGCCCATCGCGTAGGCGGCCGCTTCGAGCTCCGCGAATTCGTCCGGGTGCCAGTAGCGCACCACCGGCAGGTGGTTCTTCGTGGGCCGCAGGTACTGGCCGACGGTGAGCACCTGGACGTCGTGCTCGCGCAGGATGCCGAGCGTCTCGATCAGCTCTTCCTTGCTTTCCCCGAGGCCAGTCATCAGGCCCGACTTCGTGACGACCTCATCGCCGCCCATCTGCTTGGCGTTGGCGAGCACGCGGCAGGAGCGCAGGAACTTCGAGCCGCGGCGAGCTAGCGGGTAGAGCCGCGGAACGGTTTCGACGTTGTGGTTGAACACGTCAGGGCGCTCGGCGATCACGCGGGCGAGCGGCATCTCCTCGCCGCGGAA
>DASVXS010000186.1:0-8557 GCA_036392575.1 Thermoleophilaceae bacterium
GTCCGCTCGTACAACTGCCTGAAGCGTGCCGGCATCCAGACGGTCGGCGAGCTGCTGCAGAAGTCCGAGTCCGAGCTCGCCGCGATCCCGAACTTCGGTCGCAAGTCGATCGAGGAGGTCGTCGAGACCCTCGAGGCCCGCGGTCTGAGCCTGCGCCAGGGCTAGCCGCTCTCTAGACTCCGGACGCCATGCGCCACCAGAGGACACGCAACAAGCTCAGTCGAAGCTCAGCGCACCGCAAGGCGCTGATGCGCAACCTCGCGCGCGAGGTGATCGAGCACGAGCGGATCAAGACGACCGAGGCGAAGGCCAAGGCCGTCAAGCCCGAGGTGGAGAAGCTGATCACGCTTGCCCGGCGCGGCGACCTCCACGCCCGCCGGCAGGCGGCGTCCTGGCTCGGCCAGTCCGACGCCGAGGTGAAGGGCATCGTCTACAAGCTGTTCGAGGAGATCGCTCCGCGCTACGCGGACCGACCGGGCGGCTACACGCGCATCCTCAAGCTGGGACCGCGCCGGTCGGACTCGACCGAGATGGTCTTCCTCGAGCTGGTCTAGGCGACGGGCGTCCAGCGTGGACGTCGAGAAGCTCAAGGAGGGGACCCGCAAGGGCTGGTCGCAGGGCGACTACTCCCTCATCTCCGAGCGTCTGCGGCCGGTGGCGCACGTGCTCGTCGACGAGTGCGCGATCTCAGCGGGCCAGGAGGTGCTCGACGCCGCGGCCGGCGACGGCAACGTGGCGATCGCCGCCGCCGAGGAGGGCGCGTCGGTGACCGCCTGCGACATCACGCCGATGATGATCGAGCGGGGCCGCGAGCGCAGCGAGGCCGAGGGCGTCGACATCGAGTGGGTCGAGGGCGACGTGGAGGCGCTGCCTTTCGCCGACGAGTCCTTCGAATGCGTCACCTCGGCATTCGGGCTGTTCCTCGCGCCACGACCGGAGCTAGCGGCCCGCGAGGTGTTCCGCGTGTTGCGGCCGGGCGGCACGTTCGGCATGACCGCCTGGACGCGCGAGGGCTTCATGGGCCAGGTGTTCGAGATGAACAGCCGCTTCGACCCCGGACCGCCGGGCCTACCGGCCACGATGGATTGGGGCAACGAGGCGATCGTCCAGTCGCGGCTCGAGGGCCTCGCCGGCTCGGTCAGGACCGAGCGGCGCACTCTCCGCTGGGAGTTCGACGCCCCCGAGTCCTACTGGAACTTCCTCGGCAAGTCGGGGCCCACCGCAGCGCGGCGCGCCGCGCTCGAAGCCGGCCAGCTCGAGCAGATGCGGGCTGCGCTATTCGAAATCATCGACCGCTTCAACCAGGCGGACGACGGCAGCGTGTCGGTCGAGGGCGAGTACCTGCTCACGGTGGCGCGCAAGCGCGGCTGACCCTGACCTCGCGCCTGCTGATCGAGTACGACGGCTCCGGCTTCTCGGGCTGGGCCGCCCAGCCCGGCTTGCGGACCGTCCAGGGAGAGCTCGAGACCGCGCTCGCCGCGCTGCTCCACCGTGAGGTCCAAGTCACGGTGGCGGGCCGCACCGACACCGGCGTCCACGCGCGCGGCCAGGTGGCGAGCCACGAGGGCGAGCCTGCGACCGTGCGGGGCCTGAACGCGCTGCTGCCCGACGACATAGGCGTGCTCGAGAGCGCGTCGATTCACGATGGGTTCGACGCAAGGCGTGACGCCAAGGCGCGCACATACCGCTACCGCGTGCTGGCGCGCACCGCGCCGAGCCCCTTCGAGCGCCGCCGCGCTCTTCACTGGCCGCACGCAATCGACCATGAGGCGCTCTACGCATGTGCCGCCGCCGTCACCGGCACCCACGACTTCACCGCCTTCACGCCCACCCAGACAGACCACGTGCGCTTCGAGCGCGACGTGATGCGGGCGGAGTGGCTCGAGGAACTGGACGGCGTCCTGGCCTTCTGGATAGAGGCCGACACGTTCATGCGCCACATGGTGCGGACGCTCGTCGGGTCGATGCTCTGGGTGGCGCGTGGCCGCTTCGATGTGGCGTGGTTCGAGGGCCTGCTCCATGGGCGGCCGCGCTCGGAGGCGGGCGACACAGCGCCGCCGTACGGGCTCTATCTCGAGTCGGTCCGCTACTGAGGCGTCTGACTATTCTCAGATGCCGGGCATGAAAGTCCTCCTCACAAACGACGACGGCATCGGCGCGAAGGGCCTGCACGCTCTGCGCCGGGCCCTGCTCGAGGTGCCCGGCATCGAGCTTTCCGTGATCGCGCCGGACTCGAACCGGAGCGCGACCGCGCGAAGCATCACCACCCGACGTCCGCTCCAGGTCGAGGAGGTGGAGCTCGGCGACGGCACCACCGGCTACGCCACCGACGGCACCCCGGTCGATTGCGTGCGCTTCGCCGCTTTAGGCCTCGTGGACCAGCCGGACCTGATCGTGTCGGGCATCAACCACGGGTCGAACCTCGGTGACGACATCACCTACTCGGGCACGGTCGCCGCCGCGCTCGAGGGCGTCGTGCTCGGCATCCCGGCGATCGCCGTGTCACAGCAGTCGGACCGCCGCCAGCTCGACTTCCACGACGGTGGCGGGTTCGACTTCACACAGGTCGCCGCGTTCGCGGCCCGCATCGTGGAGGAGCTCGAGGACGTGCCGATCCCGGCGGACACGTTGCTGAACATCAACGCGCCCGCGGGGGAAATCACGGGCGCGCGCGCATGCCGGCTCGGCAAGCGGATCTACCACGACCGCCTCGAGCTCGAGAGCGAGGACGACGAGGGCCGGCGCCTATACCGGATCTACGGGCGCGAGCCGGGCTACGAGGAGGACGAGGGCACGGACTTCGCCGCCATCGCCGACGGCTCGATCGCCGTCACCCCCCTGCACTTCGACCTGACCGATGAGGCCGGGATCGAGCAGCTGTCCGGATTCGAGCTGGAGCGCCTGCTGAGGCCGGCGGCACGAGAGGTTGAGTAGTCCGGCTGAGCGCGCGGCAGAGCTCCGCCGCGAGATCGAGTTCCACAACCACCGGTACTACGTGCTGGACGACCCGGTGGTCTCGGACGCCGAGTACGACGGGCTGCTGAACGAGCTGCGCGAAATCGAGCACGAGCACCCCGAGCTGCTCACGCCGGACTCGCCGACGCAGCGGGTCGGCGCACCGCCGCTCGACAAGTTCGAGCACGTGCGTCACCTGCAGCCGATGCTGTCGCTCGCCAACGCCCGTGGCGAGGACGAGCTCCGCGCCTGGGAGAAGCGCGTGCGCAACCTCCTCGAGAGGCAGGGGCTCGACGACGGGAAGCTCGAGTACGTGAGCGAGCCGAAGATCGACGGGCTCGCGATCTCGCTCGTGTACGAGAACGGCGTGCTCGCGCGCGGCGCGACCCGCGGCGACGGCGAGATCGGCGAGGACGTGACGCAGAATCTGCGCACGATCAAGGCGATCCCGCTGCGGGTGGAGGATGCCCCGCGGCTCTTCGAGGTGCGCGGTGAGATCTACCTGCCTCGCAGCGCCTTCGCCCGCCTGAACGAGCAGCGCGCCGAAGCGGGCGAGCCGACCTTCGCCAACCCACGCAACTCGGCGGCCGGGTCGATCCGCCAGCTCGATCAGTCGATCGCCGCCTCGCGCCCGTTGTCGATCTGGTGCTACGGCATCGGCGCAGTCGAGGGCATCGAGTTCAAGACACACAAGCAGTCGCTCGACTGGCTGCACGATCGCGGCTTCAAGGTGAACCCCGATGTCCAGGTGCACGCGGATGTGGAGAGCCTGGCCGCGCGCTGCCGCGAGTGGGAGGAGATCCGCGAGTCGCTCGACTACGAGATCGACGGCGTCGTAGCGAAGGTGAACGACCTGGAGTTGCAGCGCGCGCTTGGCGTGGTCGGGCGAGAGCCGCGCGGCGCGATCGCGTGGAAGTTCCCGCCGATGACGGCCACCACCACGCTCAACGACATCGGCTGGAACGTGGGGCGGACCGGCCACATGGTGCCCTTCGCGATCCTCGAGCCGGTCCAGGTCTCGGGCGTGACTGTCAAGCTCGCAACCCTCCACAACGAGGAGGACCTGCTGCGCAAGGACATCCGCCCGGGCGACGAAGTCGTGGTGATGCGCGCGGGCGACGTGATCCCGCAGGTGGTCTCGCCGAGCCCGGCCGCGCAGCGGAACCCCAACCGCAAGCCGCGCGAGTCGGCGCTGCCGCCGGAGAAGTGCCCGGCGTGCGGCACTCCGACGATCAAGCCCGAGGGTGGTGTCTGGACGATCTGCCCGAACCGCGAGAACTGCCCGGGCCAGGTGCTCCAGGCGGTGAAGCACTTCGTGGGCGCGATGGACATCGACGGCTTCGGCGAGGAGACCGCGATCCGCTTCCTGCGCGACGGCGTGATCGACGGCATAGCGGGCATCTACGAGCTCGACGCGGAGAAGCTCACGGCGCTCGAGGGGTTCGGTGAGATCTCGGCGCGCAACCTGCTCGCCAACATCGAGGCGTCGAAGCAGCAGCCGTTCAACCGCGTCCTCTACGGCCTCGGCATTCCCGGCATCGGCTGGGTGAACGCGCGGGCGCTCGCCTCACGCTTCCGCTCGATCGACGCGCTCATGGAGGCCGATGCCGAGCAGATCCAGGAGACCGACGGGATCGGCCCGGTGCTCGCGGGCACCATCGAGGGCACGCTGAAGGAGGAGCACACGCGCGACCTGGTCCGGCGCCTGCGTGAGCACGGCCTCACGATGGAGGAGAAGGGCGAGGCGGCCGCGGCGGACGGGCCGCTCGCGGGCAAGACGATCGTCCTCACTGGCACGCTGCCCGAGCTCTCGCGCGAGCGGGCCACCGAGCTGATCGAGCAGGCCGGCGGCAAGGTGACGGGTTCCGTCTCCAAGAAGACCGACTACGTGGTGGCCGGCGCGGACGCCGGCTCGAAGCTGGCGAAGGCGCAGGAGCTCGGCACCGACGTGCTCGACGAAGAAGGCCTGCGAGCGCTGCTGCAGGCCTGACCCGCTCTGTCGCCGCCGGATCGGCTTTGGCTTATCGTGGAACTCGGATGGGAGAACGGCACCCCGAGCGCCCGTTCTATCTCGCCGCCGCTTTCTTCCTCGTACTCGACCTGCTGCTCATTGCGTCGAGTAGCGGGCAGTCCTGGCGGGTGCTTCTGCCTGTCTTCGCGCTGGTGCTGCTCTTCCTCGGCGTGAGGCGCCGGCGCGAGCAGCGGCGCGACGGGCACCGCCGCTACTAGCCGTTGTACGCGGCGAGCGCGTTTGCCATGCGGTCCTGAAGCGACCGCGCGCCGGTCACGCGGACGCGGTTCATCAGGAACGAGAACGCGATCAGGTCGCCGCCTCGCGACTGGCAGAAGCCCGAGAGGGCGCTCACGTTGCTGAGCGTGCCGGTCTTCGCTCGGCAGCGGCTCTTCGCCGCTCCGCTGCGCATGCGGTCGTGCAGCGTCCCGTCCACCCCTGCGACCGGCAGGGCGTCGAAGAGATCCTGGAACTCCGGACGCGCGCGCACGCGGTCGAGCAGGCCCACGACCATGCGAGGCGACGCCTGGTTGCCGCGCGCGAGCCCCGATCCGTCGACGATCCGGGCCCGCAGTCCGAGCCGCGTCGCAAATGAGCGGGCCGCCCTGGCGCCCGCCGCGGTGGTGCCCGGGGCGCCCTTGAGCGCGGCGAGGTCCTTGAGCAGCGTCTCGGCGAAGAAGTTGTCGGAGGGCTTGATCGTGAGCCGCACGAGCCGCGACATGGGCGGCGACTGCTCCGTCGCGATCGGGGCGGCGTCGGGCGGCGCCATGCCCGCCTGCGCCTGACCGCGAACGCTGATCCCGCGGCTCTCGAGCGCCTTCTCGAGCTGTAGCGCGGCGTACGCGGGCGGATTGGACTGAAACCCGCCCGTCGCGAGCCCGCGGTTGTAGGAGAGCGCGCTCAACGGGCCGACGTATGACGACACCCCGAAATGCGAGTCGGGCCCGCCGCGCAGCGAGTCGAAGCGCGACTCGTCGCCGAGGATGCGGCCGCGAACCGAGGTGATGCCGGCCGCCTCCAGCTCGTCGGCGAGCACCTCCACCGTCGCGCCGCCGCCGTAGTTGCGCTTCGCGAACGCGTCGCTGCCGAAGGTCGGGTCACCACCACCCACGAGGTAGAGGTCGCCCGGCCACGTGCCGTCCGGCTGCGCCTGTCCGACGCCCTTCACCGTCGTCGCCAAAGTGGCAGCGCTTCCATAGGAGGCCAGCGTCGCGGACGTGGTGAACAGCTTCGTGTTCGAAGCGAGGATCCGTGCGCTGTCCTGGCTGGCGCGGAAGAGCACCCGCCGACTCGTGACATCCAGCACGTATGCGCCCGAGCTGCGTCCGGCGTGGCGCATGGCCGAGGCCAGCACGCGGCGCAGCTTCGAGTCTTGGCTCTGAGCCGCCGCGGCCGCGGGCAATAGCAGCAGCGCTGCAAGTGCGGCGAGCAGGCAAAGACGTCGCATCCTCGGGTCGAAACACGGCACGGCGGGCGAGAGTAGCGGTCGGGCCAGCCGGCCCCTCCGAGGGCTGATGCGATAATCGAGGCCGGGATGGGCAACGTTGTCAAGCTCGAGAAACCCGCACGGGGGCGTGCGGCACGGGGCGGCCAAACCGCGCGCAGGCGCCGGCGGCGCTCCAAGACGGCGCTGGTGCTGGGAGGCGGCGGCTTCACCGGCGGCGTCTACGAGATCGGCGCCCTCAGGGCGCTCGACCTTCTGGCCGTGAACCGCACGGTCAACGAGTTCGACGTCTACGTGGGCACGAGCGCCGGCTCATTCGTGGCGAGCCTCGCGGCCAATGGCGTCACTCCCGAGGAGATGATGCGCGTGGTGAACCAGCAGGTTCCCACGCCCTTCCACGACATCGATCTGAGCAGGCTCCTGCGGCCCAACTACGTTGACTTCGCGAAGAGCGCCGCGCTGCTTCCGCTCCGGATGGTCGGGATTATCCGCACGATGGCAGCGAACCTGAACTCGGTTTCGCTGATGGACCTCGTCGTCGGGCTCGCGGAGGGCCTGCCCGCGGGCATCTACAACGGCTCGGGCATCGAGGGCTACCTCACCGACGTACTCGGTGACCTCGACCGCACGACCGACTTCAGGGAGCTCAAGAACCAGCTCTTCCTCACGGCGACCGACCTCGACACGTGCGAGCGGATCATCTTCGGCGAGGACGGCTGGGACGACATCTCGATCCCGAAGGCCGCGGCGGCGTCGACTGCGCTGCCAATGGTCTACAAGCCGGTCGAGCTGAAGGGGCGGCAGCTGGTGGACGGCGGCATCGGCTCCACCACGAACCTCGACATCGCCGTCGAGAAGGGCGCGAAGTTCGTCGTGGTGGTGAACCCGCTCGTGCCCTACGTGAACGACTTCCAGAAGCTGATCCCGACGATGCTCGGCAGCCGCGTGCGCCGGGTCTCGGACATCGGCTTCCCGCAGATCGGCTACCAGGCGTTCAAGATGCTGGCCCACCAGCGCCTCCACGAGGCGGTGCGCCAGTGGGAGGAGCGCTACCCCGGCGTCGACATCATCCTGATCGAGCCCGACCCGGACGACGAGCTGATGTTCCAGACGAACATCCTCAATTTCGCGAAGCGCGTGGACATCGCTCGCCACGGCTTCGAGTCGGTCACGTTCAAGCTCGCGAAGGACTACGAGCGCTTCCGCTCGATCTGCGCGAAGCACGGCATCGAGATCTCCGCCACGCGCGTGCGCAAGGTTATGCGCCAGCTCGAGCGTGCGGAGGCGGAGGAGACTCGGGCCTGGCGCCGCATCCTCGAGCAGACGACGGGCACGCTGCTGCGCCAGTCCGAGGACGCCTGAGTTAGGGCGCCCGCGGTCCTCAGCGGAGCCGCGCGCCTAGCGCGATCAGCAGCACGACCACCGCGAGCGCGATCACGAACTCGGCCAGCCCGCTGACGGCCGCCGCCGGCGGGGTCATCGTGCGACGCCGGCGAGCGCCTCGAGCAGGCGCTCGGTTGCGGCAGCCCCGCGGATGGCGGCACGCACGTGGTGGTCGTCGCCGAGAGGCCCGCCCGGCGCCACCAGCACGCCGGCGCGCTCGAGCCTCGCGGCCAGCTCCGAGCCGGTGAGGCCCGGCGCTCGCAGCCAGACGAAGTTCGCCTGGCTGTCCGGTGCGTCGACCGGCATGTCGTGGAGCGCGTCGAGCAGGCGCTTGCGCTGGACGAGCACGAGCATCCGCCGGCGCCGCACCTCGTCGTCGCCGATGCGCAGCGCCTGGCTCATGACAGCCTGCGTGAGCGCATTCACGCCGAGCACCGGTGCTATCGCGTCGAGCAGGCGCGCCGTGCCCGTCGAGCCGACGGCGTAGCCGGCGCGCAGTCCGGAGAGCCCATAGACCTTCGAGAACGTGCGGAACACGAGCACGCGCGGGTGCTCGTCCGCCAGGCGCAGCACCGCGTCCTCGTCCTCCACGTCCTGGAACTGGACATAGGCCTCATCCACGAGCAAGTGGGCGTCGCCGGGGAGGGCGGCGGCGAGGCGCGCCACCTCGGCGGCCGGCAAGTAGGTGCCGGTGGGGTCGTTCGGATTGCACAGCACGACGACGCGCGTGCGGTCGCCGCAGGCGGCGATCAGCGCGTCCACCT
>DASVXS010000187.1:0-3851 GCA_036392575.1 Thermoleophilaceae bacterium
CTCGGGATCGTCGTGTCCATCGCCTCGGCGATCTGGTCGTACGAAAGCGCGTCGATCTCGCGCAGTAGCAGCGCGGTCCGCTGTGTCTCGGGCAGGTCCTGGACGTCGGCGACGATCTGGCGGAACTCCTCGCGGCGATGAACGGTGTCGGCGGCTGAGGAGCCGCCGTCGTTCTCGAACACGTCCATCGAGTCCTGGCCCGGGTGCACCGGCCGCCGCAGGTGGTTCAGGCAGCGGTTGCGCGCGATGCGGTAGAGCCACGGGCGCGCGTTGATAGGCCGGTCGTCGGCGCAGATCGCGTTGAACGCCGCGGTGAACACCTCCTGCAGCACGTCCTCCGCGTCCTCGGTCGAGCCGAGCATGTGTCGGCAGAAGGCGAGCAGCCGCGAGCGGTAGCGGTGGAACAGCGCCTCGAACGCGCCGTGATGTCCACGACGAATGAGAGCGACGAGTTTCTCGTCGCTCTGCAGCCTGAGCAGCGGCGAACGCCCGGCGAGCGCAGGTAACTGCGCGGTCTGTCGTAGAGCGGAAGCTTCCAAATCCCTGGCGAGGGGTCTACGTCAGCCAAGACAAGCTAGCAGCGGAAAAGTTGCGCGAGCCGCCGTGGGCAACGGGCTCGATGAGATCTTCACGTGCTCACGGCACTCCTGCACGCCGCCTTCACATGCTGTGAGCACACTGAATGCATGTGCGCACAGCGAGACGACCGGCACCACTTCGTCCGCCTGCAAGTGTTCTTGCCCCGGCACCGGCTCGACCGCGACTTGGCTGACGGAGCGGACTCCGGCTCGACGGCCGCGCACGCGCGGCGCGCCGAGCAGCTCGAACGCCGCCGTCGTGGGCTCGCCGTGATCGTCGGGCAGATGATCGACGCGGCGGAGCGCCCGCCGGAGCGCGGAATGGGCTCGGGGATGAAGTTTCAGGTGGAGCAGATCCGGGCGAGCCGCACGCCGCTCTGCACGGTTCGCCGAAACGGTCGCTCGCGCGACTTAGACTTGGCGTGCCCGCCCGGGTGGCGGAACTGGTAGACGCGGGGGCCTTAAAAGCCCTGGCTCTCAACGAGCGTGGGGGTTCGAGTCCCTCCCCGGGCACTGCCTGCGGTTAGGAGGCACTCTGGCCGGATCGATTGCGACTCGCTTCTCGGCTTGGGCGGACGCAACGCCCGAGCGGATCGCGCGCCGCGGCCGCGCGGCGAGCGTGCTGGTAGTGCTCGCGTCGATCCTGCTCGTGCTTGCCGTCGTCGTCGGCTACGCGCGCGTCGCTGTGTTCGATGCGGACCAGTTCGCGAACCGCGCGACGGCCTCACTGCAGAAGAAGAGCGTTCGCGACCTGGCCGCGCAGCGGATCACCGACCAGCTCGTGTTGAAGAACGAGAGCGACCTGATCGCCGCCCGCCCAGCGATCGAGGCGGCCGCCGCCGCGATCGTCGGCGGCGACGCGTTCGCCTCGCTCTTCCGCCCGGCCGTGAAGGACGTGCACCGCGCGATCTTCGACCGCGACCAGCACACGTTCACGCTGACGCTTGCGGACGTCGGGACCGTGGTGGCCTCGGTGCTCCAGAGGATCGACCCTGCCGCTGCGAAGAAGGCCGAGCAGAACCGCGATGTCGTGCTCGTCAAGCGAGACATCGGCAGCGCAACGAGCGACCTCGCGCGGGTGGCTGAGCGGGTGCGGGCGCTGGCGGCGATCCTGGGCGGGCTGACGCTGCTGCTGATGGCCGCAGCCATCGTCATCAGTCCTGATCGGCGCCGGACCGTGACCCGGCTGGCGATGGGCGCGCTGGCCGGCGGAGTGCTGATCGTGATCGTGTACGCAGTGGGGCGCTCGATCCTCCTGTCGCGCGTGACCGGCTCCGACGAGCGGGACGCGGCCGGTGCCATCTTCGACACCTTCGCGAGCGGCCTCCGCACCGCGGGCTGGATCATGGCCGGCGCCGGAGCCGTGGTCGCGGCGGCCGCCTCCTCGCTGATGAAGCCGATGGACGTCGAGCACGCCGTCGCCCGCGCGTGGGGATGGGTCATACGCGAGCCCGAGACCACGCCGATGAAGGTCATGCGCGCCGTGCTGCTGATCGCGCTCGGTGTGTGGATCGTGCTCGAGCCAAGCACCGTGCTCCAGGTCGTTGCCACGCTCGCCGGGGTGTACGTGGTCTTCAAGGGAGTCGAGGCGATCCTGCGGCTCGTCTACCAGGAGCCCGAGGAGCGCGCCGCGCCCGTTCCCAAGCCGAAGCGGCGCCATCGCGCTCGCCGCGTTGCCGCGCTCGCCATCGTGGGCGTGCTGATCGCGGGCGCCTTGGGCGCGTTCACCACGTCCGACGCGCTGAACAAGGCGGCTCCGGCGATCGTCGGCTGCAACGGCTCGAAGGCGCTGTGCGGCAAGCCCTTCGACAAGGTGGTGTTGCCGGCAACGCACAACGCGATGTCGGTGCCGCTGCCCGGCTGGTACTCGGCGGAGCAGGAGCACCCGATCGCGACCCAGCTCGCCGACGGCATCCGCGGCCTGCTGATCGACACGCACTATGCGGACAAGCTGCCGAACGGCAAGTTCCGAACTGAGATCAAGAACGAGCAGGACCTCCAGGAGCGGATCAAGGAGGACGGCATCAGCCCCGAAGCGCTTGCCGCGGCCAAGCGGCTTCGCGAGCGGCTCGGCTTCGAGGGGAGCGGCAAGCGTGGGATGTACCTCTGCCACAGCTTTTGCGAGCTCGGCGCGACACCTCTCGAGAGCGTGCTCTCCGATATCCACGACTTCCTCGTGACGCGGCCGGACGCGGTGCTCCTCGTGATCAACCAGGACTACGTGACGCCTCAGGACTTCGTCAAGGCGGTTGAGGACGCCGGCCTCACCCAGTTCGTCTACAAAGGCCCGGTGTCCGGCCGCTGGCCAACGCTCCGCGAGATGGTGCGCGACAACCAGCGGCTCGTGCTGCTTGCCGAGAACCATGCGGGCGGAGCGCCCTGGTACCACCCTGCCTACCAGAGCATCACCGAGGAGACGCCCTACGACTTCAAGGAGACGGCCGAGCTCACCCAGTCGTCGCAGCTGCCGGCGAGATGCCGCGCGAACCGCGGGCCGGAGCACGCGCCGCTCTTCCTCATCAACCACTGGATCAGCACGGATCCCGTGCCGCTGCCGAGCAACGCCGCGACCGTGAACGCTTATCAGCCGCTGCTCCACCGGGCGGAGGTCTGCGAGCGGCTGCGCCACCACCTTCCGAACCTGCTCGCGGTGAACTTCTACAAGGAGGGCGACCTCTTCAAGGTCGTCGACAAGCTCAACGGAGTGACCAAGCGCTAGGCGTTCTTCGGCTCGCTGCGCGGCGGCAGCTGTAGCTCGCGGTCGGCGGGTAGGCCGGCCTGCAGCTCGCGCTCACGCTCGAGCTCGGCGTCGAACTCGGCACCGAGCAGCACGGCGATGTTCGAGATCCACAGCCAGATGAGGAAGATGATCACGCCGCCGAGCGTGCCGTACGTCTTGTTGTAGGAGCCGAACTGGCTCACGTACACCGCGAACAGCGCCGACGCCGCGATCCAGATAAGCACCGCGAGTACGCCGCCGGGGGTGATCCAGCGGAACTTCGGCTGCCTCACGTTCGGCGCGGCGTAGTAGAGCATCGCGAACATGAACATCACGATCCCGAGCAGGATTGGCCACTTCGCGATGTTCCAGACAGTTACCGCCGTGTTGCCCAGGCCGATCTGGTCGCCGATGGCATGTGCGAGCTTGCCGCTCACCACGAGACCGATCAGCACGATCGCCAGCAGGATGATCATCAGGACCGTCATGACGATCTGCAGCGGCCGGAGCTTCCAGAACGGCCGACCCTCTTCGATCTCGTAGATCTGATTGCA
>DASVXS010000188.1:0-2696 GCA_036392575.1 Thermoleophilaceae bacterium
GCAGCGTGGTCTGTCCCCCGGGGAAAGGGGTGACACCCCGACAGACGGGGGACACGCATCCGCCGGCCACTTCTGCCCGCCCACGCTCGTGACCGATCTGCCTTCGGACTCGCCCGTCCTCCGCGAGGAGATCTTCGGCCCACTGCTCGCGGTCGAGCGCTTCCCCTCTGTGGAATCCGCGCTCGACGCGATGGCGAGCGCGCCGTTCGCGCTCACCGGCGGGCTCTATTCACGCAACCCGCGCACCGTCGAAGAGGTCACGCGCCGCGCGCCGGTCGGCAACCTCTACGTGAACCGCCACATCACCGGCGCGATGGTGGCCCGCCAGCCGTTCGGCGGCAACCGCCGGTCGGGCATCGGCTCGAAGGCAGGCGGGCCCGACTACCTGCTGCAGTTTGTCGAGCCGCGCGTCGTGTCCGAGAACACGATGCGGCACGGGCTGGTGGTGGAGTAGGTCCCGCCGCTACTTGACGCGCACGAAGTACGGCGAGCCGCCCGTCTCCCGCTGCGCGCAAGCAAGTCGCTATGCCCGCGTGGCCACCGATGAATCGGGGAGGACGCTTGGACCCATGGTCGAATAGACGACGATGCTCGTTTCGGGCGTCTCGTGAAGCGCTGGTCGTTGATCGCCGTGGTCGCTTCTGCGCTGATCGCAGCGTCGACGACATTCGCCGCCGACCGTTCAGGCCGCGACCGTGAGACTGGTGTTGCGTTCCGCCTGAGCGGTCGCTATTTGGCGGTGCAGGCCGAGCGCCGGAGCCCGCGCTTTGGACCGGTTGGAACGCCTACCCCGCCGCTCGCCCACAAAGTCTGGCGCGCGGCCTGCGGGGTCAGCACGGACGATCCGAGTGCCGTTGCGAGCGCGGTGCGTCGCTGGCCGCGCGGACGGCACGTGCTTCGCTTCCACCTGAATCGCGACGTGTCGAAGCACGCGCGCTGGTGCCTCATCGAGTCCCGGCACGACGGCGCCGACTACGCGGTCGCCAACATGCGCCGCTCGAGAGCGCCTCGCGCCCGGGCCATCGGCTCGAAGGCGCGCGCGCCGGACTAGCTGGCGTAGCCATCGTCTGTGATCGCGTCGCGCAACGGGTGTCCGAGCGTCGACGCACATGATCGAATACGCCAGCGTGACTCCGCTCGTGATGCACGACTCCACCGCCGAAGCGGTGCTGTACGTGCCGGTCGGTGTATTCGCCGTCGGCGAGCTCGCGATCGGCGCGCGTTCGAGGCCGCGTATTCGGAAGAGCGAGGACCGGGGCACGTACTGGATCTGGGCGCTGCTGTACGGCTTGGGGATCGTGCTTGCGATCCGGGCGTCCGACGGCGTCGACTCGCTCACCATCAGCGGCGGCTGGGGGCCGGTCATCGTCGGTGGTCTGCTCATGTGCGCCGGCATTGCCCTGCGCTGGTGGAGCGTCGTCACGCTCGGGCGCTTCTTCCAGGTGGTCGTCGTGATCCAGGAGGGACACAAGCTCGTTCAGAACGGCCCGTACCGCTTCCTTCGTCACCCCGCCTACACCGGAGCGCTGATGGTCGCGTTCGGGCTGGGGATCGGGCTCGCCAACTGGCTGAGCGTGCTTGCCACGATCGTGCTGCCCCTGGCCGCCGTCCTGATTCGCGTCCATGTGGAGGAGGAGGCGCTCCAGAAGCGCTTCGGCGCTGAGTACGACGCCTACGCGGCGCGCACCGCCCGCTTGATCCCGCGGGTCTGGTAGCTCACAAATCGCGCCGGCCGGGCGTTCTACGCCCATGCCGACATTTGCGATCCAACCCATCAGCGACGAGCTCGCCGACCACGTCCGCACCAACCGCAGCGACCCCGTGTGGGAACACCCGGCGCACGAGTGCGTTCCGGATGCCGGCCCTTGCAGGTCGTGTCTCGGCTCGGTGGCCGGCGAGCCGACGCTGCTCTTCACACACGACTCGTTCGCGGGCCGCGGCGAGTTCAAGATGCCCGGCCCGGTCTACATCCACGCCGAGCGCTGCGAGCCCTACTCGGACGTCAGCCGCTTCCCCGAGTGGGCGCTTGGCAAGCCGCTCACCTTCGAGGCCTACGGGCCGGGCGTCACACTCATGGCCGTAGAGCGAGCGACAGGCGACAGCGGCGCCGAGATCATCGACCACCTGCTGGCGGAGCACCCCGACGCGGAGTACGTGAACGTCCGGAACACCGGTGCGGGCTGCTTCCTGCTCCGCGCCGACCGCGCCGGCTAGGACCGCAGCCGGCGCGCCGTTACGCTAGCTCCGCCGTGTCGGAGAAGAGCCTCGCAGTTGTCCAGAGGTGTTTCGAGCTCGCAGATAAGGGCGGCGCCAGGGCGGTGGTTGAGGTCCTCGACCCGGACGTCGAGTGGGATGTGTCGCGCAACAGCCCCGAGACGAAGGTGTGGCGAGGCAGGCAAGGATTCGTGGACGGCTGGCGCTTTTGGATGCGCGACTGGAGCGAGTTTCGGGTCGAGCTCGACGAGCTGATCGACGCCGGCGACGTCGTCGTTGCGCTGGTTCGCCAATCTGGCCGGGGACGCGGGAGTGGGGTCGAGGTCGAGCAGGAGACCGCGACCGTGTTCACCGTGGAGGGCGGAAAGATCACGCGCATCGAGGCCTACGGCGGCAGGCGCGAGGCGCTACGCGCCGCCGGCATCCCGGCCTAGTCGCAGAAGAAGGTGACCTGCGGCGACGTCGGCTTGCCGCTCACCGCG
>DASVXS010000189.1:0-13009 GCA_036392575.1 Thermoleophilaceae bacterium
CAGCCGCAGCTGGCTCACGACCTCCTCGGCGGCCTCGAGGTTCGTCTTGGTGATGGTGTCCTCGAGCCGGGCCGCCTTGCCCTTGCCGGTGAACGAGCCCGTGTTGACGTCGATGACCGTCAGGGCCTCGGCGTAGTCGGCGACGGCGTGGCGCATGTGGCGGGCGATTTCGATCGCGACGGTCTCCTCGGACTTGACCACGCCCTCGCCGTGGCAGACCGGGCACGTCTTGGTCATGATCTCGCGCACGCCGTCCGTGACGTTCTGGCGCGTCATCTCGACGAGGCCGAGCGGGGAGATCTCGACCACGAAGGTCTTCGTGCGGTCCTCGTCGAGCGACTTGCGCAGCGTCTTGAGCACGGCGTCGCGGTTGCGCGCGCGGGCCATGTCGATGGAGTCGATGACGATGATGCCGCCGATGTCGCGCAGCCGCAGCTGGTTGACGACCTCCTCCGCCGCCTCGAGGTTCGTCTTGGTGATCACGTCCTCGAGCCGGGCCGACTTGCCGCGACCGGTGAAGGAGCCCGAGTTGATGTCGATGACCGTGAGCGCCTCGCCGTAGTCGATCATCAGGTAGCCGCCGCTCGGCAGGTCGACGCGGCGGGTGAGCATGCCCTCGATGACCTTGTCGACCCCGTTGGCCTCGAACAGGTCGGTGTTCCCCTCCCACAGCTCGACGCGGTCGACGAGCTCGGGCGCGGTGCGCGTGAAGAACGAGGTCAGCCGCTGGTGCTGCTTGGCGTCGTCGACGATCGCCTTCTCGAAGTGCGCGGAGAAGATGTCGCGCACGACGCGGATCGACAGGTCGGCCTCCTGGAAGACCATCGCCGGGGCGACCGTCTCCTTGGCGCGCTTCTGCATGACCTCGTACAGCTTGTGGAGGTACTTCACCTCGCGCTCGAAGTCCTCGCGCTTCGCCCCGCGGGCGGCCGTGCGGATGATCGCGCCACCCTCCTTGAGGTCGAGGCCGCGCGTCTCCTTGCGAAGGCGGTCGCGCTCCTTGTCGTCGAGCCGGCGCGACACGCCGACACCCTCAGCGGTGGGCGCGTATACGAGGTAGCGGCCGGCGATCGAGAGCTGCATGGTCAGACGCGCGCCCTTGGTCTTGAGCGGGTCCTTCATCACCTGCACGACGATCTCCTGGCCGGGCTTGAGCAGCTCGGAGATGCGCTGGCCCTTGCCGCCGCGGCCGCGGCGCTGGATCTCGACGCCCGGCATCACGATGTCGTCGACGTGGAGGAACCCGTTCTTCTCGAGGCCGATGTCGACGAACGCCGCCTCGAGGCCGGGAAGGACGTTGTCGACCTTCCCCTTGTAGATGTTTCCCACGATCGAGCGGCTGCCGCGCCGCTCGATGTAGAGCTCCCCTACCCGCTCGTCCCGAGCGAGGCTGGGAGACTTCGCGCGCGGGCGGCCGCGGCCCCCGCGGCGTCCGCGCTTGCTGCCAGTGGCAGCCTTGTCCTGCTCGGCCGCTGTGCCGCGAGGCGTAGGCTCACCCTCCGCCTCCAGGATTGCGACCCGCGTTTCGCCACGGTCGACCGTGACGATGACTCGCTTTCTCAAAAGTGCCTCTCATAACAATCAAGCCCGCTGGGCCCCGCTCGTAGAGCGGCGACCGGGCGCTGGCGCCGCGAGGCGCCGCGCGGTCCGCAGGCGATTTACGACCCGAACCGGAGCGGAGGGCGCGAGCCCGTGTGACGGCCCTATACGCGACTTCGGATGCGGGTTCTATGTGCTGGAGCTGAACGCTCAAAAGACTGTGGACGCCGATTTCGGCGAATAACCCCGGTTCCCTGCGATCCAGGGCGAAGACGAAGTCTTCTACACAGAGTCTAGAGAAGGGATCCGCGACCCTTCGACACCGCGGTCTCGCGCGCCTGCACGTGCACCGCCTGAAGCACGCCAAGGCACAGCAGCGTGACGAGCACCGAGGAGCCGCCGTAGCTCATCAGCGGAAGCGGCACGCCGGTGATGGGCATGATCCCGAGCGTCATGCCCACGTTCACGAACAGCTGGAACATGATCATCGCGAGGATGCCGCCCGCGAGTAACGAGCCGTACAGGTTCTTCGACGTCGTGAGGATCCGCAGCCCTCTCCAGATGAGCAGGGCGTAGAGCGAGAGCACGAACGCACAGCCCACGAAGCCGAACTCCTCTCCCACCACCGAGAAGATGAAGTCGGTGTGGTGCTCGGGGATGAAGTCGAGCTTCGTCTGCGTGGCGCCCTCCGGTCCGCGGCCCGTCTTCTCGCCAGAGCCGATCGCCGTGATCGATTGGTTCAGCTGATAGCCCTGATCGCGCGGGTCGTGGCTCGGGTTGATGAACGCCGTGAGGCGCTGCACCTGGTAGTCCTTGAGCACGTGCACGCCGGCCGCGGGCGCGGCGACGAGCACGATCGTGACGGCGGCCGCGCCCAGGAACCCGAGCACCGCGAAGTGGGTCCACTTGGTGCCCGCGACGAACAGCAGCGCGCACGCGATCGTGATGTACACGAGGCCCGATCCCAGGTCGGGCTGGGCGATCACCAGAATTGCCGGCAGCAGCGCGAGCAACATGATGCGGCGCGTGGTGTCGCGGTCCGACATTCGGCGTGTGCGGTCCACGAGAAAGCCGGCGAGCGCCAGGATCAGCAGCAGCTTGCCGAGCTCGGAGGGCTGGAAGTTGAAGAACGGGAACGAGATCCAGCGCTTCGAGCCGCGCGTCGCGCCCGCGAGCGCGAACACGATGACGATCGAGGCGATCATCGTCGTGTAGATCCCGATCCGCCATTCCCTCAGCCGCGAGTAGTCGAAGTTCGCGATCACGAACATCAGCAGGAGACCGACGCCCGCGTACAGGGACTGCCGCAGCACGTAGTAGGTCGGGTCGCCCGGGATGTCGGTGTTGGTGGCCGTCCAGATCGTGTAGATCGAGGCGCCGACGATCCCCAGGGTCGCCAGGAGCAGCAGCGGATCCTGCCGGAGCAGGCGCAGGCCGGGCCCCGGGCCCGGCTCGCGGAAGTCCCTAACGGTTGTGCCGAGGCCCGCCTGCATCAGCTCCCCGCCTGCACCCTATAGACGTTGGTGGCCGGGTTCATCGCGTGCGGCTCGCACCCTTCACGACCTTGTTCTCCTGGCTCCTGATCCCAAACAGCGCAGCGAGGATCCGGCGTGCATCCGGAGCAGCGGTCTCGGCGCCGAAGCCGCCCTGCTCGTCGGTGACCGCGACCACGTAGCGCGGATTCGGGTACGGCGCGAGCCCGATGTACCACGACTGGTCCGGGCGCCCGAGACCCTTCTCCGCAGTACCGGTCTTGCCGGCGACCTTGATCGGGAAGTCCTTGAACACGTCGGCCGACGTACCGCCCGGCTGGTTCGCGGCCATGAACAGGCCGTCGAGGATCGCCTGGCGGAACTCCGGCCGGACCGAGACCCTGCGGCGGGTCGGCGTGCCGAACTCCTGGATCGCGCGCCCTTCGCTGTCCTCGATCCTCATGCCGAGGTGCGGGCGGACGATGTAGCCGCCGTTCGCGATCGAGGCGTAGGCGACCGCCATCTGCAGCGGATCCGCCTGGAGGTCGCCCTGGCCGACCGCGAGGTTCACATTGTCGCCCGCCGACCATGGCCGATCGGTCAACTTCTTCTTGAACAGCCGGTCGCGCCACTCCGGGCTCGGCACGAGACCCGACTGCTCGGCCGGTAGGTCGATCCCGGTCGAGTGGCCGAGCCCGAGCTTTCGTGCCCAGCTCTGGAGCACGTGACCGTTGCCGACGTTGTTCAGCTCGGCCCCGAGCTTGTAGAAGAACACGTCGCTCGAGACCTTGATCGCATCACGCAGCGCCAGGGTGCCGTGTCCCGTCTTGCCGGCGTTGTAGAAGGTTGTCGGACCGAGCTTGAAGAAACCGGGGTCGTACTGCGGCGTGTCGGGCGTGATGACCCCGCTCTGGAGCGCGGCCACCGACGTGATCAGCTTGAAGGTGGAGCCCGTCGGATAGAGGCCTTGGATCGCGCGGTTCGACAGCGGCGATCCGTTCGCCGCGGAGGTGAGCGCGTCGTAGTCCTTCTTCTTGATGACCTTCGCGAAGATGTTCGGGTCGAACGACGGGGAGCTTCCGAGCGCGCGCACCTCGCCGGTCTTGATGTCCATCACCACGAACGCCCCGCGCCGTCCGTTGAGCGCCGCTTGGCCGATGCGCTGCGTGTTGAAGTCGAGCGACAGACGCAGCTGGTGGCCCTGCACCGGATTGCGCTCGGCGAGCGTGCCGCGCAGCGTGCCCGTCGAGTCCACCTGCACGCGGTCAGCGCCGTCCTGGCCGCGCAGGTAGCGGTCGTACGAGTACTCGATCCCCGACTGGCCCACGCGGTCGCCCTGCACCACGCCGCGATAGCGCTGCTTGTCCTTCAGCTCCTGTGAGGTGACCTCGCCCACGGTTCCGAACAGGTGCGCGCCGATCGAGCGGTGTGGGTAGCGGCGGAGGAAGATGCGCTCGACATCGACGCCGGCCAGCTGTTCCTGGTGCTCGAGCACGTACGAGAACTGCGCCTGAGTCGCGTCCTGCTTAACGATCGCGCGCGAAAACGGCACGGCCTTGAGCTGAGTTGCCACGTTCTTGCGGATCTCGCGCCATGGCTGGCCGACGACCGGCGACAGGCGCTTGTAGAGCATCTCGCGCGACTTGCGGTCCGGCGGGAGCTTGTCGGGCCGAACGACGATCGCCCGGCCGGGGCGGTTGTCGACGAGCACGTTGCCGTTGCGGTCGACGATCTTGCCGCGTGGCGCGTCGACGCGGATCTCGCGCACGCGGTTGTTGTTCGCGTCGGCGAGGTACTTGTCGCCGGACAGGATCTGGAGGTACCAGAGCCGGAAGAAGATCACCCCGAACATGACCAGGGCAAAGCCGCCCAGGATGGCGACGCGAAGCGCCAGCTGGGGGGTGATCGCCGGGCGGTGGTCGGTGTCCCGGTACACGCGGGCTACCGGCCTATCTCTAGGCCGCGCAGGCCGATCGGGCCACTCTCTCCAGCCACCGTGCGACGCCTGCGGCGGCGCTCCAGCGGATCGACGACAAGCACCGGCCTCAGCACCCGGCGCACCAAGATGAAGAACGGCATCGCGATCAGGGTGTTCAGGAAGATCGTCAGCAACATCGAGCGCAGCGCGAGGACGCTGACGGACGAGTTCGTCTCGAGCATGAAACTGACGATCGCGATGCCGACGACGTAGCCCACGCTGGCGGCCGCGCCCACGACGAGCGGGAGCAGGCCGTGGCCCGAGTCGCGAAGCTCGCGGTAGCTGCCCACCCAGTAGCCGACAAGCGTGAGCACGAGCGAGGAGAGCCCGAGGCTCTGCCCGAGCAGGAGGTCGAGCAGCAGGCCGGTGGCAAAGCCGGTCCCCGCGCCGGCGAGCGCGCCCCCGTAGAGCGCGACGGCGCCCACGAGCAGCGGCACCAGGTCGGCCGTGCCGCCCAGCACGTGTATGCCGGAGAAGCCCGAGATGTCGAGCAGCACGGTGACCAGCGCAAGCACCCCGAGCCGCACGATCGCGCCAGGCGTGACGATCACCGCGCGCTCACCACCCTCGAGCGGTTCCCGCTCGTACCGGTGAGCACCTGCACGTAGTCCATCCGCCGCAGGTCGGCGAAGGGCTGGATGTGCACCCGCTGGTAGAGCTCGAGCTCGCCTGGCTCGACGCGCGTGACGCGCCCGATCGGGATGCCCTTCGGGAACAGCGACTCGAGCTTCGACGACGTGAAGCCCGATGTCACGACCGTCTGGCCCTTGACGATGTCGCGGCCGCGCTCGATGTAGTCGAGCAGCAGGTCGTTCGGATTGCCGACCTGCGGCGTGACGATGCCGCTCGCGCCCAGCGGCACGACCTCGGCGGAAACCGCGCTCGAGCCGTCGGTGATCAGCGTGACGCGGGCATTGCCCCCGGTGACGGAGGTGATCTTGCCAGCGAGGCCGTTCCCGGTCACGACCGGCTGGTTCATGCGAACGCCGTCCGACGAGCCTTTGTCGATGTCCACCGTGGAGTACCAGAGCGTGGGCGAGCGGGCGATCACGCGCGCCGTCACGGGCTTGGCGCTCGCCGGGTAGCCGGCCTTCTTCGGCAGCCCCAGAAGCGCCCGGAACTGCTCGTTGTCGCGCGTCGCCACCTGGCCCTGTGCGGCCTGAGCGCGGAGTTGTGCATTCTCCGTCCGCAGCCGCTTGTTCTCGCCCTTTGCGTGCACGACGTCCCCGGTCCAGCCGGCAATGTCGCGGAACGGCTTAAGCACTTTCGAAAGCCCGGATTCGATGGGCGCGAACGCGGTCTGCGCGCCGCGCTGGATTGCGTGCAGGGCGCCGCCGGTCGACTCGCCGAAGTACACGGTCAGGAGCGCGAGCGAGAGTCCGACCAATACGGCGAGGGCCGCCCGCCGCCTGCGGACCACCTTCTTGTCGTACACGGGCGCGACCTCCCGCGGCGCTCAGTAACGCCGGCGGTTTCGGGAATTCCGGTTGCTGCGGTGGATGGCCTCGAACTCCTCCAGGGAGCGGCCGGATCCGACAGCGACGCAGGTTAGCGGTGACTCCGCCAGATGGGCGGGCATCTGCGTCTCGTCGCGGAGGCGCTCATCGAGGCCCTGGAGCAGGGAGCCGCCGCCGGCGAGCATGATGCCGCGGTCCATGATGTCCGCGGCGAGCTCGGGCGGGGTGCGGTCGAGGGTCTCCTTCACGGCGTCGATGATCGCTTGAAGCGGCTCCTCGAGCGCCATTCTCACCTCCTCGCTGGTGAGAACCACGGTCTTCGGCAGGCCGGAGACGAGATCGCGGCCACGGATCTCCGCCTGCACCTCCTCCTCGAGCGGGAAGGCCGAGCCGATCTCGAGCTTCACCTCCTCGGCGGTCTGCTGCCCGATCATCAGCTTGTACTCGCGCTTGACGTAGTTGATGATCGCCTCGTCGAGCTCGTCGCCGCCGATGCGGATCGACTGCGAGACGACGATGCCGCCGAGCGAGATCACGGCGACCTCGCTGGTCCCGCCGCCGATGTCCACCACCATGTTCCCGGTCGGCTCGCCCACCGGGAGCCCGGCGCCGATCGCCGCCGCCATCGGCTCCTCGATCAGGTAGGCCTGGCGCGCACCGGCCGAGAGGCAAGCCTCCTCCACGGCGCGCTTCTCCACGCCGGTCACGCCGGACGGCACGCAGACCACGACGCGCGGGTGCGCCCAGCGGTTCTGGTGCACCTTCTGGATGAAGTGGCGGAGCATCTGCTCGGTCACGTCGAAGTCGGCGATCACGCCGTCCTTCAGCGGCCGGATGGCCGAAATCGTGCCGGGCGTCCGGCCAAGCATGCGCTTCGCCTCGATGCCAACGGCATGCACCTCGCCGGTCCGGTTGTCGACCGCCACCACGGACGGCTCAGAGAGCACGATCCCGCGCCCACGCACGTAAACGAGCGTGTTCGCTGTGCCCAGGTCGACCGCCATGTCGCGGCCCCCGAAGCCGGTCAGGTACGAGAAAAATCCCATTTTGCGAGGAAGCCTAATTCGACCGGTGGCGGCACGCGCACTTCGCCCCTGCACGCTCCTGGCCGAGTCCAGTGGGCCGAGGCAGCTGGCTTACCGCGATCCCGTCGGAGGACGAGAGTGTAACGACTCGCGCCGGGTCTTCCAGGGACGCCGCCGTACCCCGTTTGGGTCACGGCATCCCGTTGCGGACCACATCCGGGGCAAGCCGGACCAGTTCCGCGACCGGCAGGCCCACGACGTTCCAGAAATCGCCGTCTATCTCCTCCACTAGCGCCGAGCCCCTCCCCTGGATCGCATAGGCGCCCGCGCGCTCGCACCACTCACCGCTATCCAGGTACCAGCGCAGGTCGGCCGGCTCGAGTTGCCTGAACGTGACCTGAGTGACGGCATGGCCGGTGCGCTCGTTGTCGCGGTCGCGCAGCACGATCCCGCTCCACACCTGGTGCGTGCGGCCTGAGAGCGTGCGTAGGTAGCTCTCAGCCTCGCGTTCGTCCGCGGGCTTGCCGTACCACTGGCCGCCGAGCACGACAGCGGTGTCGGCGGCCAGCACGCAGTCGCCGTCGACCGCGCGCGCCTTGCGGAGCGCGTTCTCGACGACGCCCTCGCGCGGATCCCCGCCGGAGACCTCCTCTACGTCTGGCACGCTCACCTCGAACTCGATGCCGAGCTGCTCGAGGATCGCCCGCCGCTGAGGCGAGCGCGAGGCGAGGATCAACTTGGGCGCCATGATTCACGAACTGAAGCACTTAGGGGATGAGTCCGGGACGTGGGTGACTTTGGTTGCGGATAGCGCAACCAAAGTCACCCACCCCTCCTAGCTCACCCTCATTGCCGCTGTAAGCGCACGCGGCACCGAGGCGCGCGCGGAGACCTACAACTCCGGGAAGAACAGCTCCACCTCGCGCGCGGACGACTCCGGCCCGTCCGAGCCGTGCACCAGGTTCGTCTGCACCTCGAGCGCGTAGTCGCCGCGGATCGAGCCGGGGGCGGCCTCGAGCGGGTTTGTCGCCCCGATCACCTGCCGGGCGGCCCTGATCGCCTCGTATCCCTCGAGCACCATCGCTACGAGCGGCCCGCCGGTGATGAACTCCACGAGGTCGCCGAAGAACGGCTTCTCGCTGTGCTCGGCGTAGTGGCGTTCGGCGAGGTCGCGCTCGACTTGCATGTGCTTCAGCGCGACGATGCGCAACCCCTTGCGCTCGAAGCGGGCGATCACCTCACCGGTGAGGCCACGCGCGAAGGCATCGGGTTTCACGAGGATCAGAGTCCGCTCCATTCAGTTCCTTCTCTGGTCGGGGGGAAACAGTCAGCGAGCCGGACGCTCGCCACCCGCCGGCGGACGTTGTGACGCCGCTCGGGTGATCGTCGGGTCGTCCCCGACTCTTGCTGCCGCCGTGGTCTGCCGCCGCGGGCGCAGGCGCTGCCGCTCGGGCGGAGCCTGGCCGATCTCCGACTCGCAGTACGGGCAGATCTTCCAGCGCGGGTCGAGCGGCTTACCGCAGGTGCGGCACGGCTCCTTCAGCCGCCGCAGGCAGCTCGGGCAGCGGAGGAACGTGTTCTCCACCTCGAAGCCGCAGTACGGGCAGCTCGGGTCCAGCTTGTGCAGCCGCGCTTGAGCCGCGGCGATCTCGAGCTCGCGCTCGCGCACGTCGTCGAGGTACTCCGGCGGCCGCACGATCATGTAGACGATCGTCCCGATGAACGGGAAGAACAGCGACGCCAGAGCGGCGCAGCCGACGAGCATCGGATCGTCGATCCGCCGGCGGGCGTCCGCGTAGGTCCACCAGACCAGCGCCAGCCAGATCACGACCAAGCACAGGACGATGATGCTGACTGCGCGGTTCAGGCCATCGTTGTGGATCCCGAAGATGGCGACAGGCATGCGCGCGGAGTGTACCCGCGTTCGGGGACTTTCCCTGCACCTTCCCGCCCCGCGGCGTCTATAGGAAGAGGCGCCCGATGGCGTAACCGACGCCGAAGAACACCAGAATCACGATCGCCACCACGACGGCGACGACGCCGATCATCGTCAGCAGGCTGGGGAACTCGTCGTTGCTCACAGCATCGAGGCTCGAAGCGCGGAACGGTCGCGGACGAGGTCCGCGACGAGGTAAATCGAGCCCGTTGCGAGCACGGCGCCGCCCGGGCCGGCCAGCTCGCGCGCCCGGGAGACCGCGGCCTGGGGGTCGGCCACGTTCTCGACAGGTGGCCCGCCGAGCTTCTCGGCGAGCGACTCGAGCGTGGCGGGCGAGAGCGAGCGCGGGTTGGCGGAGCGCGTGAAGATCACCGAGTCGAACAGTGGCAGCAGCGGGCGAAGCATGCCGGCCGCGTCCTTGTCGTCGAGAATGCCTACGACGCCCACCAGCCGTCGCGCGCCGACGACGTCGGGCAGCGCATCGGCGAGCGCCTCGCTTCCCGACGGGTTGTGCGCGCCGTCGTAGATCGTGAGCGGGTCGTCGGCAACCTTCTGCATGCGCCCGGGCACCTGTGTCTCAGCGGCGGCGCGCCTCACTGCTTCCGGGTCGAGCTCGCCGAGGAACGCCTGTGCCGCCGCCTCGGCGAGCGCGAAGTTGCGGCGCTGGAAGCCGCCGAGCGCGGCGAGCGGCAGATGCGTGGTCGCCGGTGCGTGCACAAGCCGTGCGTGACGCTCGCGCACGACGCGCTCGGCGACGGCCTCGGCGTCGGCGTCGAGGTCCCCGGCCACGAGTGTCGCCTGGTCGCGCACCACCGCGAGCTTCTCCTCGGCGATGTCCTTCACGGTCGGACCCAGCCAGCGTGTGTGCTCGAGGCCAACGTTCGTGATCACCTGCACGCGCGAGGGGATCACATTGGTGGCGTCGTAGCGGCCGCCGAGGCCCGCTTCGACCACCGCGACCTCCACCCCGCGCCGCGCCAGCTCGTGGTAGGCCGCCGCAGTGAGCGCCTCGAACTGAGTGACAGTGTCGCCCGCTTCCTGCGTGCGGTTCACGAGCTCGGCCGCGTGCTGGACGCGGCTCACTGAAGCCGCGAAGTCGGCCCCCGACACCGGTCGCTCGTCCACCTCGATCCGCTCGGTGAACGAGACGAGGTGCGGCGACGTGTAGCTGCCGGTCCGGATCCCATGCCGCTCGAGGATCGCCGCGATCATCCGCACCGTGGACGACTTGCCGTTCGTCCCGACCACGTGAATCGAGGCAAAGCGACGCTGCGGCATGCCGAGCACGGTCATCAGTTTGTGCATGCGGTCGAGCCCGAACCGCATGCCGAAGAGCTCGAGGTCGAGCAGGTAGCTCTCCGCCTGGCGCTCGTCCATCCCGGTCAGCTGAGCTCCTCGAGCTCGGCCTTGAGGCGCGCGAGCTTCTGCCGCTCGGCCTCCACGACGTGCTCGGGCGCCTTCGACACGAAGCCGCTGTTGGCAAGCTTGCCCTCCGCGCGCGCGATCTCCGACTGCAGCCGCTTCACCTCGGCCTCGCGCCGGCGCTCGGCCTCGCCCGTGTCGATCGCGTCGCTGCGCAGCACCTGGACCGATCCGCGCGGAATCGCGACCGTTGCCACCACGTCGCCGTTCTCGTCGCTCCCCGGCTCGAGCTCGAAGCGCGCGAGCCGGGCGACGTGGTCGAGCGCGCCCTCGTATCCGGCGGCCAGGATCCGGCCCGGGATGCGCGCGCCCGCGGGTGCACCGACCTCGTCGCGGTAGCGGCGAAGCGCTGTGATCGCCTCGATCACTGACCCGACCTGTCCCTCGGCAGCCTCGTCGAAGCGCTCGGGGTCCACCTTCGGCCACGGCGACGCCGCCAGCAGCCCGCGCTCGCCCGGCAGGAACGACCAGATCTCCTCGGTCACGAACGGGATCAGCGGGTGGGCGAGCTTGAGCACCCGCTCGAGGACGTGCAGGAGCGTTGCCGACAGCGCCGTGCGATCCGCCTGCTCGTCGTAGAGCCGCGGTTTGACGAGCTCGAGGTACCAGTCGCACACCTCGCCCCAGAAGAAGTCGTAGAGATCGAGTGCGGCGCGTGACAGCTCGAACGACTCATAGCGGCCGCCGATGCGCTCGGTCGCGCGCTCGAGCCGCGAGAGGATCCAGCGGTCTTCGGCGGTCTCGGGACGTGGCGCCGGCTCGACGTCCGGGTCGACCTTGAGCAGCACCAACCGCGACGCGTTCCAGAGCTTGTTGGCGAGGTCCTGGCCCTGCTTCACGCGCTTCTCCGAGTAGCGCACGTCCTGCGTGGAAGCCATCGCGATCAGGCCGAAGCGCACGGCGTCCGCGCCGTACTCGTCGATCTCGTCAAGCGGATCGATGCCGGTCCCGAGCGACTTCGACATGCGGCGACCGTCGGGGGCCTGGATCACGCTCGTAATCGGTACGTCGGTGAACGGGATCTCGCCCGTGAACTCGATCCCCATCATGATCATGCGCGCGACCCAGAGGAAGATGATGTCGCGCGCCGTCACCAGCACGTCGGTGGGATAGAAGGCGCGCAGCTCGGGCGTGTCCGCCGGCCAGCGCAGCGTGGCGAACGGCCACAGCGCCGACGAGAACCACGTGTCGAGCACATCCGGGTCGCGGCGCGGCGACCCCTTGCCGCACGGGCACTGCTCGGGCTCCTCCTCGGCCGCGATCATCTCGCCGCACTCGTCGCAGTACCAGACCGGGATCTGGTGGCCCCACCAGAGCTGGCGGGACACGCACCACGGCCGGATGTTCTCCATCCAGCTCAGGTACACGCCGGCCCACGGGTTCTCCGGGTGGAAGCGGACACGGCCCTCCTTCACCACCCGGATGGCCGGCTCGGCGAGCTTCTCCATGTCGCAGAACCACTGCAGAGAGATGAGCGGCTCGATCCGCATTCCGCTGCGGTGCGAGTGCGGCACGTCGTGCTCGTACGGCTCGGTGCCGGCGATCGCGCCCTCGGCCTCGAGCGCGGCCACGACGGCGTCGCGCGCGTCGAGGACCTTCAGGCCGGCGAACCGCTCGCCCGCGGCCTCGGTCATCAGGCCGTCCTCGCCGATGACGGTGACCTCGTCCAGCCCGTGCGTGCGGCCGATCTCGAAGTCGTTCGGGTCGTGCCCCGGCGTGATCTTCAGCGCGCCGGTGCCGAATTCCGGCTTGACGTACGGGTCGGCGATGATCTTCAGGCGGCGGCCGACGAGCGGCAGGATCGCGGTCTCGCCGATCAGGCGGGTGTAGCGATCGTCGTCCGGGTGCACCGCGAGCGCGGTGTCGGCGAGCATCGTCTCCGGGCGGACGGTGGCGATCGTGACCGACCCCCGGCCGCTCTCCAGCGGGTAGTCGATGTAGTAGAGGGTGTCGGTGACCTCGCGGTCTTCGACCTCGAGGTCGGAGATCGCCGAGCGCGACCCGGGGTCCCAGTTGACCATGCGGTTGTCGCGGTAGATCAGGCCCTTGTCGTACAGGTCGACGAAGACCTTCTGGACCGCGTGCGCGTACGGCGGGTCGAGGACAGGCTGTACTCGATCGACTACCCGCTCGAGTCGGGCTCCGGATCGATAACGATCGCCACCGTGCGGCCGGAGACG
>DASVXS010000190.1:0-14740 GCA_036392575.1 Thermoleophilaceae bacterium
ATCGCCGAGATGCGCGCCTCGATTGGCGCGGACGCCGCGCGGCTATGCGCGCGGCGCGCACCGGCCGACACGCGCGAGACGCTCACCCACCTGGCTGCCCCGCGTAAGGACGCGAGCTACGAGGAGCAGCTCGTGGCCTACGAGGAGCTGTGGAAGTCGATCGTCGACGGGAGCGGCAACCTCGGATACCGGCTGGCGTTCAACAGCCTCGTGGGCGCGCGGCACGGCCATGGCGTCGACTCACGCATCTACGCGGACGAGGTCGGCGATGTGCGCGCGTGGCGCGCGCTCGCCGCGGCGGTGACGGCCGGCGACGAGCCGCGGGCAGAGCGCACCGCTCGTCAGCTGCTCGATCGCACGCTCGAGGCGGTCTCCTGGTGATCGAGATCCTCTACTACGCAATTCCGTTCTTCATCCTCCTGCTGATCGTCGAGTGGCTGTCGTTCAGGCAGGTTCGCGACGACGCCGAACTCGTCGGCTTCGAGGCGCGCGACACTCGCACGAGCCTCACGATGGGGCTGGGCAACGTGGTCATCAACGTCGGCTGGAAGCTCGTGGTCGTCGCGATCTTCGCCGGCGTCTACGAGCTCACGCCGCTGCGCCTCGACCCGCACGACTGGTGGGTCTGGGTGCTGCTCTTCTTCGCCGACGACGTCTCGTACTACTGGTTCCACCGCGTGTCGCACGAGAGCCGCGTGTTCTGGGCGAGCCACGTGGTGCACCACAGCTCGCAGCACTACAACCTCTCGACCGCGCTTCGCCAGACCTGGGTGCCGATGACCTACTTCCCGTTCTGGCTGTGGATGCCGCTCGTGGGCTTCCCGGTCTGGATGGTTCTGCTCGCGCAGAGCTGGAGCCTCATCTACCAGTTCTGGATCCACACCGAGCGCGTGCGCCGGCTGCCGCGCGTGTTCGAGGCGGTCCTCAACACGCCGAGCCACCACCGCGTGCACCACGGCTCGAACGAGGTCTACCTCGACAAGAACTACGGCGGCATCCTGATCGTCTGGGACCGCCTGTTCGGCACCTTCGAGCCCGAGGGCGAGCGGGTGCGCTACGGCCTCACGAAGAACATCCATACCTTCAAGCCGGTGCGCGTGGCGTTCCACGAGTACATCGCGCTGTGGCACGACCTGCGCGCCGTGCGCGACTGGCGCACACGGGTCGTGCTCGTGTTCAAGGGGCCGGGCTGGCGACCCGAGCTCGAAGAGGTCTCGGAGGGCATCCGAGGCTGACGGTCGGGCTTGTCGGCGAGGGCTAACCTGGAGGTGATGCTTTTCTCACGACACAAGACCGAGATGATCTCCGCCGACCGCGCCCTCGAGGGCCGCGACGAGCGGATGCCAGTGCCGTCGCGGCACTACGTGAACGGCAACCCGCTCGAGCCGCCGTTCCCCGAGGGGATCGAGACCGCCGTGTTCGCCATGGGCTGCTTCTGGGGAGCCGAGCGCCTCTTCTGGGAGACGCCCGGTGTCTACACCACCGCCGTCGGCTACGCGGGCGGCTACACGCCGAACCCCACCTACGAGGAGGTGTGCAGCGCGCACACCGGACACACCGAGGCTGTGCTCGTCGCCTATGACCCCAAGCAGGTGAGCTACGACGAGCTGCTGCGCGTCTTCTGGGAGGGCCACGACCCGACTCAGGGCATGCGCCAGGGCAACGACGTGGGCACCCAGTACCGCTCCGCGATCTACACGACGACCGAGGCTCAGGCCGAGGCCGCGCGCGCGTCGCGCGACCGCTACCAGGAGGCGCTGAACGCGTCGGGCCACGGCCAGATCACCACGGAGATCGCGCCGGCCGGGCCGTTCTACTACGCCGAGGACTACCACCAGCAGTACCTCGCGAAGAACCCGAACGGCTACTGCGGCATCGGCGGCACGGGCGTTTCCTGCCCGGTCGGGGTCGGCACGACCGCGAGCTAGCGCCGCCGCGTTACGGAAGCGGAACCGGGGTGGGAGCCGGATAGGGCAAGAGCTGCCCGTCGGCCAGCGGCGCGGTCACCAGAGTCGCGCGCGTCCCCGCCATCATTCCAACGCCTGTCTTCAACGACGGGTCCACGTAGATGTGCGTGTTGATCCCGGCGGCCTCGCGCTCGTCGCCCACGCCGTCACCGCCCAGCGTGTTCGAGCCCGAGCCCGAGTCGCCCGGGGTGATCGCGCCGAAGAACGTGAAGTAGTTCGGTCTCCACGTGATCGACGTGCCCGAACGCGGCGTCCCGCCGGCACCGATCCCGGCGCCATGCCCGTAGTGGAGGATCTGCTGGACGAGCGTGGGATTCGGGTTCACGCCCACGGTGGGCTGCTTGCCGAGCAGGTTCACGCTCACAATCTCGCCAGTGGACGTGAACATGCCGCGCGGCCCGCCCCAGAACGCCATCGTCGGCGTGACGAGGCTCTGGTACTGCGGCAGCACGGAGATGAGGGCCCAGTCCTTGCCGATTCCCGCATCGCCGGTGCTCTTCGAGAACTTGCCGAAGTCGAGCAGCACGGGCACCGGTACGCCGTTGACGGTCCGGTTGCCCACCGCCCCGATCACGGTCGCGGTGTCGCCGACCTTGCCGCAGTGACCCGCGGTGCTGATCTGGTACGCGCCCGGCGAGCCGTACACGTGCGCCATCGAGCACCAGCCCACGCTGTCTCCGTTGATCAGCAGCAGCCACGCGCCCGGCCTGATGCCGAAGAAGCCGGTTCCCGCGAAGGTCACGAGGCCCGGTTGATCAGCTGCAGGGGTTCGCGAGCCGCCCTGCTTCGAGCGTTTGCCGGCGGCCAGCTTCACCATCTTCCCGCTCGGATAGACGGCGGTCGGCGTCCGGTAGCGGTGTGAGGCCAGAACGCGCTTCGGCGGAAGTCCCATCAGCCGCAGGTCGCGGTTCGTGAGCTCCTGACGCATCGGGGCCCACGATCCCTGCGGATATCGCGTAAGCAGGCCGTCGACCCAGTCGCTGCGCAGCGCATCCAGCCGGCTGTCCGGAAGCCTGAACTCGGAGATCTTGACCGTACGCGCCTGCGCGACGCCGCAGAGCCCGAGCACGAACACAGCCAGCGCAGCCAGCGCGAGCCGATGAGCCTTCATGAGTGGCACCCCCTGCCAGTTGAACGCGGACCCGGTATACCGAACCAGCCGCTCCCCTGCGCCGGTAGGCTCGCTCCTAGTGCCGATCGGGCTGATGCTGGCCACCCTGAGCGACCGTCGCGAATTCGGCGACGACTGGCTGCTCGAGCGCAAGTTCGACGGAGAGCGCTGCGTGGCCCGCAAGGACGGCGGCGGCGTGCGGCTCGAGTCGCGCACCGGAAAGGACCTCACCGGCACGTATCCGGAGGTTCGCGCCGCGCTCGAGGCGCAGCGAGCGCGGGAGCTGCTCGTCGATGGAGAAGTGGTGGCATTCGACGGCGACCAGACGTCGTTCAGCCGTCTCCAGCAACGGCTCGGCGACCGGCGGCCCTCTCCCGAGAAGGTGGAGCAGTTCCCCGTCGTCTATTGCGTGTTCGACCTGCTCGAGATCGACGGCGAGGACCTGCGGGGCCGCCCGCTAATGGAGCGCCGCGCCCGCCTGGCCGACGAGATCCGGCCGAAGCCGGGACTGCAGCTGAGCGAGGCCTGGCTTGGTGACTCGCAGCGCCGGTTCGCCGAGGCTTGCCGCTCGGGTTGGGAGGGACTCATCGCCAAGCGCGGCGACGCACCTTACGTCGCCGCCCGCTCGCGCGACTGGCTGAAGCTGAAGTGCCTCTGGGAGCAGGAGTTCGTGATCGGCGGTTACACGGACCCCGCCGGCAGCCGCACCGACTTCGGCGCGCTGCTCGTCGGCTACTACGACGACACTGACCTGAGGTACGCGGGCAAGGTCGGCACCGGCTACAACGCCACGACGCTGCGCGAGCTCGGCGCACGGCTCCGCAAGGTCGAGGTACCGGAATCGCCCTTCGCCGACGCGCGCCCGATACCGCGCGGCACGCACTGGACGCGCCCCGAGCTGGTCGCCCAGATCGGCTTCGCAGAGTGGACGAACGACGGCCGCCTGCGGCAGCCCCGCTTCCTCGGACTGCGCGACGACAAGCGCGCCCGCGACGTCGTCCGCGAGAGCGCCCGCTGAGCGCCACCGCCGTCGCGTTGTTAGCGCAGTGAGCGGAATGCGGCCCGCACCTCGGCGGAGAACAGCTCCGGCTCCTCCCAGGCGGCGAAGTGGCCGCCCTTGTCGACCTCGTCGAAGTAGGCCAGGTCGGGGTAGATCACCTCGACCCAGCTGCGCGGGGCAGCCCAGACCTCGCCGGGGAACGTGGTGAAGCCGACCGGCACGGCCGCTGGCGGAAGGGGCTCATCGGCCAAGCGGGCCCGGAAGCGCCCGTCATCCCAGTAGTCCCGGGCCGCTGAGACCCCGGTGCCCGTCAGCCAGTACAGCGTGACGTCGTCGAGGATGTGGTCCCGGGTGAGGTTGCCGGTCGGCTTGCCGTCCACGAAGGCGCCGGCGAACTTGTAGTAGCCGTCCGTGTCGTGGTCGAACATCCACGCCGCCAGGGCGATGGGTGAGTCGAGCAGCGCGTATCCGATCGTCTGCGGCCGCGTGGCCATCTCCAGCAAGTAGCCGATGCCGTCCGTCGTGAACGTCTTGACCGCGGCGTGTGCCGCGCGTTCCTGCTCGGACTCCGCCGGCAGCTCCGCGAGGCGATCGAGCTGGATGAGCACGTTGATGTGGACGCCGAGCAGGCCCTCGGGCGCCTGCCGGGCCATCGCGTCGGTGACGACGGCTCCCCGGTCGCCGCCCTGGGCGACGTAGCGGTCGTAGCCGAGCCGCTTCATCAACTCCGCCCAGGCTTGCCCAATGCGAGCCGCGTCCCAGCCGACCTCGGCTGGCTGACCCCCGAAGCCGTAGCCGGGTATCGACGGGAGAACCAGGTGGAACGCGTCCTCGGCGTCGCCACCGTGCGCGGTCGGGTCGGTCAGCGGGCCGACGGTCTCGAGCAGCTCGACGACCGAGCCGGGCCAGCCGTGCGTCATGATCAGCGGCAACGCGTCCTCGTGCGGCGACCGCACGTGGATGAAGTGGATGTCCACCCCGTCGATCTCCGTCATGAACTGCCCCAGCGCGTTCAGTTTCGCCTCGCACTTGCGCCAGTCGTAATCGGTCGTCCAGTAGCGCGCGAGCGCCTGCATCGTCGCCAGTTGCACGCCCTGCGAGCGGTCGTCGACCAACTCGCGGGACGGCCAGCGCGTCGCTTCGATGCGGCGGCGCAGCTCGGCGAGCTGCTCCTCAGGAACCTCGATGTGGAACGGGCGGATCGCTGTCGAGTCGGTGGCGGTACCCATGACAATCTCCGTGCTGTAGGGGCGGGACCCTCGCCACGCTACCCCTGCAGATGGGGCGTAGCAACGAATGGCACCAGATCGAAACAGGGCCGCTCCGCACTCGTCGCGCCTCGCGTCAAAGCATGCGCGGGCGCGGCGCCGGTGGTGTCCGGCGGCGTCAAGCACGCTCGCAGCTCAGCCGAGCCGCGGCTTCGCGCCCTCGGCGAGCTTTAGTCGCGTCCACACGTTCATGTTCACAACGACGCCGATGATCTCGAGGATCTTCTCGGCGTCGAAGTGCTCCGCGAGCCCGTCGTGGAAGCGCTGGAAGGCCTGGCCGGCATCCGTATCGGGGGCCCGGGTGAGCGCTTCGGCGTAGCGGAGGGCGGCCTGCTCTGCCTCGGAGTGGAGGTCGGTCTCCCACCACGCGGTCAGCGTGTCGATCTTCGCGCGCGGGATCCCAGCGTCACGGGCGGCCTCGTAGTGGAGGTTGAGGCAGTAGCTGCAGTTGTTGAGTTGCGAAACCCGCAGTCGCAGGAGCTGCGCGAGGCCGCGGTCGATGCGCAGCTCCGCTGTGTACCCGAACGCGTCCGCGCCCATTCGCGCTATGCCGATCAGGGACTCGTTCTGGGTCGCGTCGACGCGGTGGTTCGTGATCTCGACCTCGTCGCTCATTCGTCTTCCCTTCGGTCGTCATCGGTCTTCGTGATCCCACTTTCCGGCGGCGCCCCTAAACGCTTTGTCGCAATCTGCTCGCGGAAGCCCGCGTCCTCGCGCTGGACCTGTTGGACGCCCTCGATCACCCTTTCGCGGCCGCCGGCGGGATCATCCCAGCGGACAGCGCTTCCGTCTTCGTGGAGCACGAGCAGGCGGGGTACGATGGGCCACGGCGGCCCTGGCGGGCAAACCCGACGGTGGAGGAGTCATGGTCACCGCAACCGACGTCGCCGAGCTACTCGCCACCCACCCGAAGCCGAGCGAGGTGGATCGCGAGGCACTCGCCCGCTGCATCGCCGACTGCTTTGACTGCGCCCGCAGCTGCACGGCGTGCGCGGACGCCGATCTCGCCGAGGAGGACGTCTCCGAGCTGCGGAGATGCATCCGCCTGTGCCTCGACTGCGCCGATGTCTGCGAGGCCACAGGGCGTGTGATGAGCCGTCAGACCGAGTACGAGCCGGAAACCTCGAGAGCGCAGGTCGAGAGCTGCCGGCAGTCATGTTCGGCATGCGCCGAGGAGTGCGAGCGCCACGCCCATCATCACGAGCACTGCCGCCTCTGCGCCGAAACCTGTCGGCGTTGCGAGGACGCGTGTGCCCGCCTGCTCGACGCGATTGGATAAGCACACACACGACGACCTGACTAGCTGATCACGGCGAGGCCAAGCACCGGCTCCCAGAGTGCGTCGCCTACCTCGCGCTCGACTGAGCGCCGGCTACAGCGCGGCGAGCACCTCCGCAGCCGCGCGCTCACCCGAGCGCACCGCGCCGTCCATGTAGCCGTTCCAGTAGGTGGCCGTCTCGGTTCCGGCCCAGTGGATGCGCCCGACCGGCGCCCGCAGCGCCGTGCCGAAGTCGCTGTAGGTGCCGGGGCCCACGATCGCCACCGGGCAGCCGCGGCTCCACTCCTCGGTGCTCCAGTTGAAGCTCACCGTGTCCTTCACGGCCCGCGCGTCCTCACCGAACAGCGTGGCGAGGTTGTTGAGGCACTCCTTCTTCAGGTCGTCGGGGGAGCGCTGCTCCCAGGTGCGCGCCTCGTGGCCGCCGATGAATCCCATGAGGATCCCCGGGCTGCCATCCTCGGGCGTGATGTCGAACGTGACACGGATCGCGCCCTGCCCGCTCACGGCCTGGCCCGTGTAGCCCTTGTCGCGCCACCACGGCTTGTCGTAGATCGCCTCGAACTTCATGAGCGTGCCCTGAGGCATCCGCTGCGTGAGCTGGTCGCGCAGCGGCGGCATGATCGGGTCGTAGACGATGCGGCCGGCGAGGGCGGGCGGCATCGCGACGATCACACGCTTGCCTGCGAACGTGCTGGCGTCGGAGACGACGCTCACCCCGTCGCTCGTCTGGGAGACGCGCCGCACCGGGGCGCTCAGCACGACGCTGCTGCCGAGCTGGGCCGCCACCTTGATCGGGATCTGGTACGCGCCGCCCTTGAAGCGCGATTCCTGCGCGCCGTCGGCCGTGTTGAAGTTGCGCTCGAACGTGCCCGCGTGCGTCTCGTCGCCCGACGCCGCGATGTAGAAGAGCGTGTAGAGCAGCGAGATGTCGCGCGCCTCGGCGCCGAAGATGGCGTTGGTCGCGGCCTGCACGATCGACATGAAGTCGGGGTTCCCGCTCGAGTGCTCACGGATCCAGGTGTCGAGCGTCTGGCGGTCGTATTCGTCGGCCTTCGACGACTCCCACGGCTTGTCGACGGGCACGTCCTGGGACAGCTGGTCGAGCAGCGTCACGACGGCCGCTGCGTCGGCCGCCACCAGCGGGTCGGGAGGCACGATGCCGAGGGGGGTGTTCGCCGGGTATGCCATGCGGCGGCCGTCGACATACGAGACGTTGTTGCCGGTGTTGTAGGTCTTGTAGAGGCCGACGCCCACGTCGGTCGCCAGCTGCTGGATACGGGTCTGCGTCGGCCCGGTGAACATGGCGCCGAGTTCGCTGTAGTCGCCGTTGCCGAGGTCGTGATTGAGCACGCGCCCACCGACTCGGTCACGCGCCTCGAGCACGAGCACCGATTTGCCCTGGGCGGCCACCGTGCGCGCCGCGGCGAGGCCGGCGAGTCCCGCACCCACCACGATCACGTCCGCGCTGCGTGCCGGCCGCTGCGTTCCCTTGGTTGCCGCGCGCGCCACCTGCGACGGCACAGCCGCGGCGAGCGCCGTCGCCGTGGCGCCGCCAACGAGACGGCGCCGGGTGATCCCGGTCCCCTGCATATGAGAAACGCCTCCTGTACCCGCTGCCTTGCCGGCGCGAATCTTGCCGGGCGCCGGCTATCCCTGCGCCGGTTCCCTCATCGGTGTGGAGGAGGCGAACGCCTGCACGCGCTGCAAATCGAACTCGCCGTGGTCGCTGCCGGTTCCCTGCGCCACAAGCGCTGCGGTGGCCGAGCCGAGACGCGCGGCATCGGCCGGCCGCTCGCCAAGCGAGAGCCCCCTTAGGAAGCCCGCCACGAACGCGTCACCGCACCCCGACGTGTCGATCACCTCGATCTCGAAGGCCGGGACACGCGTCTGCCCATCGGGCGTGACGATCAACACGCCATCGGCGCCGCAGGTGACGATCACGCCGCCTGCGCCGAGCTCGATCAGCACCGCGGCCGCCGACTCGATGTCGGCCTCGCCGGTCAGCCGCTTCGCCTGCTCGTCGTTCGGCGTGATCCAGTCGACGTACGGCAGCGCCGGAGCGATCATGTCGAGCAACTCGGGCCAGCCGTCCGCGAGCACGTCGACCGAGGTGGTGGCGCCGGCGTCCTTGGCCGCCTTGAGCACGAGCTCCGCGGTCTCGCCCAGGAGCTCGGGGCCACCCACGTGCAGGAAGTCGGCTGCGGCGATCAGGTCGAGCGGCGCGTCGCCGGGGGTGTAGCTCAGGTTCGCGCCGATCACGTGCAGCGCCGGACGCTCGCCGGTTGGGCGTATCGGGATGACGCTCGACGACGTCTGCAGGTCGTCGCGGCGCGCGAGCCGGTCGGTGTGCACGCCGTACTGCTCGAGCATTTCGATCAGCACGTCGCCGAGCGTGTCGCGGCCGACCGCGCCCGCGGCGTGCACGTCCGCTCCGAGCTTCGCGAGCGTGACCGCCGTGCCGCCCGCGGCGCCTGCCGGGGCGAGCCTGATCTCCTCCACCAGCGCCGCGTCCTGACCGGCCGGGATCTCCGTGACCGGGCGCACGAGCACGTCGAGGATGTACGCGCCGAGCGCGACTGTTTTCACTGCTCGTCCACCTCCTTGGTCACGCCGTAACCACGCCGGGCGACCGTGTCGAAGAAGTCCTTCACGTCTTGCTCGCCGAGCGAGCGCGGCTCGCCGATCTGGCGAGCGCGCCAGAACAGTGTGGCCGCCCACTCGAGCAGCAGCGTCAGCTCGACCGCGGTGCCCGCGTCGGGGCCGATCGTGACCGCGCCATGGTTCTGCATGAGCGCCGCTGCGCGGCCCTCGAGCGCCGCCGCGACCGAGTCGGCCAGCTGCTGCGTGCCGAACGTCGCGTACGGCGCAACGCGAACGGGGCCGCCCAGCGCGAGCATCTCGTAGTGCACGAGCGGGAGCTCGTCGACCACGCAGCCCACGGCTGTCGCCATCGGCGCGTGGGTATGCGCGACGGCGCCCGCCTGCGTGGACTCGTAGACCGCCAGGTGAAGCGCCGTCTCTGAGGTCGGCTCGAAGCGCCCGTCGACCACTGCGCCCGACAGGTCCACGACCGTCACATCCTCCGGCTCGAGCGAGCCGAGCTGCGCGCCCGTGGGCGTGACCGCCACGAGCTCGCCCGCACGCGCGCTCACGTTGCCGGCAGTGCGCTCCACGAGCCCGGCGTCGGCCAGGCGGCGCGCCGCCGCCGCCACCGCGGCGCGCTCACTCGCCAGCTTTCTCGCCCCGCTCGCACCCATCGCAGCCGGCGATGTTACGGCCGCGTGCATACTTCGGCGCCATGACCTACATCGCCCGAGAGGACCGCTACGAGCGGATGCTGTACCGGCGCTGCGGCCGCAGCGGGATCGATCTGCCCGCCGTGTCGTTCGGACTCTGGAACAACTTCGGCGACGACCGCCCGATCGAGACGCAGCGCGCGATCCTGCGGCGCGCGTTCGACCTCGGCGTCACCCACTTCGACCTCGCCAACAACTATGGGCCGCCGTACGGCTCCGCGGAACTGAACTTCGGCCGAATCATGCGCGAGGACCTGCGGCCCTACCGGGACGAGCTGATCATCTCCACCAAGGCGGGCTACGACATGTGGCCCGGGCCCTATGGCGAGTGGGGCTCGCGGAAGTACCTGCTAGCGAGCCTGGACCAGAGCCTCCAGCGGATGGGCCTCGACTACGTCGACATCTTCTACTCGCACCGCCACGATCCGAACACGCCGCTCGAGGAGACGATGAGCGCGCTCGAGACAGCGGTGAAGCAGGGCAAGGCGCTGTACGCGGGGATCTCGTCGTACTCGGGGGCGCGCACGAAAGACGCGTTCGAGATCTTGCACAACCGCGGCATTCGGCTGCTGATCCACCAGCCGTCCTACTCGCTCCTCAACCGCTGGATCGAGGACGACCTGCTCGACGTGCTCGGCGAGGAGGGCATCGGCTGCATCGTCTTCTCGCCGCTCGCCCAGGGCATGCTCACGAGCAAGTACCTCGACGGCGTGCCGGAGGGATCGCGCATGGCCGAGGGGCGCTTCCTGACGACCGACATGCTCACCGAGGAGGCTCTCGGGCGCATCCGCGCACTCAACGAGATCGCGGCGCGCCGCGGGCAGTCGCTTGCCCAGATGGCGATCGCCTGGACGCTGCGCGACCCGCGCGTTACCTCGGCGCTCATCGGGGCGAGCAGCGTCGAGCAGCTCGAGGAGAACATCGCGGCACTCGACAACCTCGACTTCGACGACGACGAGCTCCACGACATCGATCGCTACGCGGTGGACTCGGGCATCAACATCTGGGCGGCATCTAGCGAGCGCTGACGGCCGCGGGCGCGGTGGCGCGCCGAACCTTGAGCGCCATCAGCGGATAGATCAGGCTCGAGAGGATCGCGGCGCCAACCAGTGCTGCTGCGGTGGTCGAGCGCATGTGGCCTGTTTCCGTAGCCAGCGTGGTGACCGCCACGACCAACGGCAGCTCGGTGGCGGTGAACAGGGCGAGTGCGGACCGCTCGGGAGCGTCGAGATCGCGGCGATAGATCAACAGCGCCGGCAGTCCCCTGACGACAAGGAACAGTGCGAGGAAGAGGGGCAGCTTCGCGAGTGCGGAGGAACTGCTCGTGAGCCCGTCCAAGTCGAACTTCATGCCACTCGTGACGAAAAAGAACGGGATCAGGAACCCGTAGCCCACGGCCGTGAGCTTGGACTCGAACAGATGTACCTCCTGACCGCGAAGCGCCTGTCGCGTGATGAGTCCGGCCACGAAGCCGCCGAGCAGCAGGTCGAGCCCGAGCTCCGAAGCAAGCGCGACGAGAGCGAAAACGAGCACCACCGCGAGTCGGACGGCGAGCTGACTGCTCGACTCGAGCGTGCGCTCGAGTACGCCCCAGCCACGCCCTGCCGAGCGGACCGCGAACACGCCGGTGAGGACGGCGAGTGCGACGAACAGCACCAGGATCACGGCTTCGTGCACTGGATGTGAGGTTGAGAGGACGAGTGTGATGAGGAGGATCGGGCCAAATTCGCCCACGGCGCCGGCAGAGAGCAGGTAGGTGCCGAAGCGCGTGTGGAGATCGCCCGAGTCCCGCAGGATCGGGATCAGCGTGCCCATCGCGGTCGTGGCGAGCGCGGAGCCGGTATAGAGGAACGAGATCACAAGTCCGGCCCCCTCCAGCGCCGCACCGATGCCGTACGCGAGCACGAGCGAGAGCGCCCAGCCGCGTGCGCCCAGCTGCAGGGGTCTGCCGCGAATGCGTTCGAAGTCGATCTCGTAGCCGGCGAAGAAGAAGAGCATTCCCAGGCCGAGATTGCCGAAGAAGTCCGTGAATTCGTCGACGTGCGCGATGTCCGCGACCTGCGGCCCAACCACGATTCCCAGCACGAGCTCGAGCACCACCACCGGCACCAGCACACGGCTTGCGGCGAACGTCGCGATAACCCCCGCGAGTGCGGCCACCGCGACGATCACGAGGAAGGAAGTGGCGTCCACGCCACTCATATCGCGACTCTAGACCGCTGGTACTGGCGGGACGAGTCGGGGGCCGCCGTGCGTCTTTCTAGGAGGATCCGCCAAACAAACGCGCAAGGGAGCAGGCGATGCGGAAGGCTCGAATTGCAGGCACAACAGTTGCAGTCGCGGCGGTGGCCATGGCAGTGGCCGGCTACGCGACGAGCGTGGCCGACAGCGGCGGCGCGGGCGCCGCGGCGGCTCGTCCGAAGCCGACCGTGGCGCTGCGGACCACCAGCCTCGGGAAGATCCTGGTCGACGGCAAGACCGGCCGCACGCTCTACGAGTTCGGCAAGGACCGCCGCAACAAGAGCAACTGCAGCGGCAGCTGCGCAGCGATCTGGCCACCGCTCACCGTATCCGGCAAGCTGCTCGCCGGGAAGGGCGTTTCCGCGTCGAAGCTGACGACGATCAAGCGGGCCGACGGCAAGCGCCAGGCCGTCTATGCGGGTCACCCGCTCTATCGCTTCGCGGCGGATTCGAAGGCCGGCCAGACGAACGGCGAGGGCGTGAACGGCTTCGGCGGTCTGTGGTACGCGATGAATGCGAGGGGCTCGCTGGTGAAGGGCCCTCCCCCGTCGCAACCGATGAACAACCCGTACGGCTACTGACGGCCGCCGTAGGTGCGCCGGCGCGCGTCGTCTTCGCCGACGACTTGACGGCGCGTCGGCGGCCCGGGGATGCTGGGCGCGTGTCATGAGATGAGGGCGGTCGTCTGCAGGAACACTGAGCTCGAAGTTGTCGACCGGCCAGAGCCCGTGCCCGGACGCGGGCAGGTGCGCATCGAGGTGCTGCGCTGTGGGATCTGCGGGTCTGACCTGCATGCGCGCCACGGCTCGGACGACTGGGCCGACATGGCGGCGCGCGTGGGCTACGACCGGTTCGCTCGCTCGAACGAACCCGTCGTCTTCGGTCACGAGTTCTGTGGCGAGGTCGTCGAGCACGGCCCGCAATGCCGGCGCGGCTCACCGACTGGCACGCACGTGGTCGCGCTGCCGCTCCTCCGCGGGACCCACGGCGTAGACACGATTGGGCTGTCGGTCCACGCTCCGGGCGGCTACGCGGAGCAGCTGCTGGTGGAGGAGTCGCTCATGATGCCGGTACCCAACGGCCTCACCCCCGACGCCGCGGCGGTGACCGAGCCGATGGCGGTGGCCTGGCACGCCGTGCGCCGTGGCGAGGTGGGCAAGCGGACAGTCGCGATCGTGATCGGCTGCGGTCCGATCGGACTGGCGGTGATCCTTGTCCTGAAGGCCAAGGGCGTCCGGACGGTCGTGGCGAGCGACTACTCGCCCGGGCGTCGCGCACTGGCCAGCGCTTGCGGTGCCGACATCGTCGTCGACCCTGGCCATGAGTCCCCGTTCGCGGCCGCCGCCGGCCGTCACCTCAAGGACCTCCCCTCTGCTCTGGAGCTCGTGGTCGGCACGCGCGAGAAGCTCGAGCGGCTCCCCGTCGGGTGGTGGCACGCGTGGCGGCTCGCTGAAGCGCTTGGGGCCACGCCCAAGCACCCGGTCATCTTCGAGTGCGTCGGGGTACCGGGCGTGATCGAGAGCATCATCGACGGCGCACCGCTGCTCTCGCGCGTGGTCGTGGTCGGTGTGGTCGTCGGCGTGGACCACATCACGCCGGCGATGGCCATCAACAAGGAGATCGACCTGCGGTTCGCGTTCGCCTACTCCCCGCTCGAGTTCCGCGATGCGTTGCACATGCTCGCCGAGGGAGACATCGACCCCGCGCCGCTGATCACCGGCACGGTCGGCCTGGAGGGCGTCGACGCCGCGTTCGCCGCGCTCGGCAGCCCCGAGCGCCACGCCAAGATTCTCATCGACCCGCGCAGCTCGGCCGCCGAGCCCGTTGCTTCAGCGCCCGTTGCCTAATTCGCGTGGTGCGCAGTCACCCGAGTACCGGCATCAGCGACGATCCCCTTTGCCGCGAGCCGTCCGGTGAACACGCAGCCGCCGAGGAACGTGCCCTCGAGTGAGCGCCTGCCGTGCATCCCACCGCCGCCGAACCCAGCGGCCTCGCCGACCGCGTAGAGACCCTCGACGGGCTCGCCATCCGCAGTGAGGACGCGGCACTCCAGGTCCGTCTGGATGCCGCCGAGGCTCTTGCGCGCCATCGGCTGCAGGCGGATCGCGATGAGCGGCATCGCTTTCTCGTCGACGATCCGGGCGAAGCGCGCGGTGCGCAGGCGGTCACCGCGCCAGTTGCGAAGTTGAGCGATGCGCCGAAGCTGATCGTCGTTCCAGAGGCTCTTGCCGCGCCCGAGGTTGTCGTCGTAGCGCGCGATCTCCAACTCGAGCAGGTCAGCGTCGAGCGCGTCGTCGTTCGTGACCTCCGCCATGCGCTGCGCGAGCTCGGGCACCGACCCGGCGGTCACGAAATCAGGACAGCCGTTCAAGAAGTAGCGCACCAGGTTCGGCTTGCCGAAAAGCACGCTGCCGACGAAGCGCCCGAGCCGCTTCTCGCGAAGGTGCGGGTTGTGCTGTGAGCCCGAAACGTCGAGCTCGCGCACGGCGATCTTCCAGTTGCACACGAGCCAGGAGTACTTGCGCTCGTCCTCGCACATGCGCTCGAGCGCGTAGTAGGCATCGAACGTCGGCATCAC
>DASVXS010000191.1:0-5941 GCA_036392575.1 Thermoleophilaceae bacterium
GTGCGCGCAAGGTTCTGCGCGAGTCCGTTCTCGCGGATCATCACCATCTGCGGGCGCTCAGGGAGGGAGTCCAACCAGTCGTTCATGTCCTTCTGCGCCTTTGCGTATCGCTGCGATCCGTGGGGCAGCTGCGCGAAGGAGAACACGCGTCGCGGGTCGTTCGGGTCCCGCCCCAGCCACTCGAGCGGGTCCTGGAAGCCCGCGATCGTGTACCCGGCGATGCGCTGGACCGGCTGGCCGTCGGTCTGTCCGTTCGGCAGCAGCCGCCCGTCGCGCTCGAGCACGACCACACCCGCTGCTGCGAGGCGGCGCATGATCAGGCGCGAATCGTGGTTGCCGGACACCGCGACGACTGGGTTGCCGAGGGCCCGCACGCGCGGGACCAGCAGCCGAGCCTCGGCATCCGTGCCGGACTGGCCGAAGTCGCCCGGCACGAACGCGGGGCCGCCTGAGAAGAGCCGGGCGAGCGGCTTGATCACAAGCACGTTGTTGTGGAAGTCCGACGCGAGCAGCGCCCTGGGGCCGGCCGTGACATCGGTGAGGCGGCTCCCGGCGCTCAGCAGCGTCGCGTAGCCGGCGATCGAGCGCTGTACCGACGAGCTGTACGACTTCGTGCCGGCCTGGGCCTTCTCCGCCACGTTGAGCAGCTGGTTGAGCTCGGCGCCGCGCGCGTAGAAGCTCGGGTGCTCGAAGGCCGTCGAGTCGAACGTGGCCTGAAGGCGCAGGAGCGCACCACCTGCGAGAAGCGCGGCCGCCAGCGTGGGCAGGGCGACTCCGAGCGCGAGCGCGCGGCGCGAGCGGCGACCCGCCGCGGCGAGGATGAGCGCAAGCAGCGCGCCTGCGGCCAGACCGCCACCGATTGCGTACAGGAGCGCGCGCAGCAGCGAGCGGTGGGCGGCGCGCGTGGCGTCCCGCTCGGCGCGCGCCAGCACGGTGCCATCGCCGCCGACCGCGCGCAGAAGCGCCTGCCGGTCGAGCGTGCGCGGCTCGATCTCGAGCCGGACCGGGGCCGCGAAGGCGTGGGCACGGACTCCCCAGTCCGCGATCGGGATGAAGGCGTCGACGCGGCCGTGGTACCGCGGCTGCACCTTGAGGGACACCCGGCCGATCGCCGTCTCGTACTCGCTCGGACCCGCGACCCGCAGCGCGACGAAGATCCCGCCGATCGCGAGGGCCACCACCACGGCCGTCGCGGCGAGCACGCGCAGCACCGTTCCGCGCTTCGGAGGCACGAAGCGCTTCCTCAAGCGGCTGCCTGCCCGCAGCGGCGCCCTGGGGGAGGCCGGGGTTGGCACTGGCCCTCAAGTTACTCAGCGGCGCGCGGCGTCCAGCACCTCGAGCGCGGCGACGGAGTCGCGCGGATCGACCGGTGGTGGCCCGTCATCTCTCAGCGCGGCCGCCACGCGGGCGTAGAAGCGCTCGTAGGCTCCGGCCTCCGTCGGCACTCGCTGCGTCGCGTCGACGGTGCCGAGCAGTCCCCACAGCTCGTCGGGCTCGAGCCCCCAGCCCGCGTCGCCCGGGCGTGCGCCGGCGGCGAGCGCGGGCTCCTGCGGGTCGAGCCCGTACTTCACGAACGCCGCCCTGTCGCCGAGCACCCGGAAGCGCGGCCCGAGCTGCGCGGCGGTCGCGCTCATCCACAGGTGCGAGCGCACGCCGCTCTCGTGGGTGATCGCGACGAACGCGTCGTCGTCCACTTGGGCGCCGGCGCGGCGCGAGTCGAGCTCGCCGTACACGGTACGCGCGGGGCCGAAGAGCTGCAGCGCCTGGTCCACCAGATGGCTGCCGAGATCGAGCAGCACTCCACCGCCCTCCTCCGCGGCTGCGAGTTCGCGCCAGCCCTCTTCAAGTTGAGGCTCCCAGCGCTCGAAGCGCGACTCCCAGCGGAACACGTTCCCGAGCTCGCCCTGCTCGATCAGGCGCCGGGCCGTGAGGAAGTCGCCGTCGAAGCGCCGGTTCTGGAACACCGTGAGCATCACGCCCGCCCGCTCGGCGGCCTCCACCAGCCGCCTCGCCTCGGCCGCCGTGCCGGCGAGCGGCTTGTCGACGACGACCGGGACGCGCGCTTCGATCGCCGCTTCGGCGAGCGGCACGTGGGCCCGGTTGGGCGCCGCGACCACGACCAAGTCGAGCTCGCCGGCACGCGCCCAGAGCTCGTCGACTGTTCCGAGTACGGCAGCGTCCGGATGGCCTCGCTCCGCGCGCTCGCGGCGCTCGGGGTTGCCGGTGACGATCAACGCCAGATCGAGGCCGGGTTCGGAGGCGATTAGCGGCGCGTGAAACACCTCGCCCGCCAGGCCGTAGCCGATCAGCCCGACGCGCGCCCCGCTCACGCGAGCGACTCCACGACCTCGGTCGTCAGCTGCTCGATCGACTCGAGCACCACATCGGCCGCATCGAGGCCGTGCGGCTCCGGGGGATAGGTGGGGTTAGGTATCGCGATCACCTTCATGCCTGCGGCGTGCGCGCTGAGTATGCCGTTCGTCGAGTCCTCGACGGCGGCGCAACGACGCGGGTCGGCGCCGAGCCTGGCTGCGGCCTCGAGGTACACGTCGGGCGCGGGCTTGCCGCGGCCCACCTCCTCGGACGAGACCGTCGCCTGAAAGCAGCCGTCGAGTCCGGCCAGCTCCAGCGCGAGGTCGATGATCGGGCGGTTCGACGACGACGCCACCGCGAGCGGCCACCGATTCGCGATCCGGCGCACCGCCTCATCGGCGCCGGGAATCAGCGGCAGTGCGTGCTCGTAGGTGTCGCGCATCCGCTGCACCACGAGCTCGTCGATCCGCTCGGGCGGCAGCGGGACGCCCAGCTCGTCGTGCATGTAGCGCGACCACTCAGCCGAGCTCATGCCCATCATCGAGCGCGGCGCGTCATCCCTCCAGCGCCCGCCGTTCTCACGGATCACCGCCTCCTTCGATGCGTTCCAGACCTCCTCGGAATGGAGCAGCACGCCGTCCATGTCGAATACCACCGCGTCGATCGGCACCGGGGCAACTTATCCCGCTGGAGGCGTCCTGGGATCATTTGCCGCGTAGCCGCGGCCGCCACCCGACCCCCAGGAGGCACCGTGATCGAGTACGACCGAGACCCGGACGAGTTCGACGACCTCGACGAGGATCTGGACGAGGACGAGGACGTTGACGGCGAGGACGACGACTTCGCCGAGGAGCTCGAGAACGACCCCGCGTACAACCCGCCGGACGGCGAGCACCTGAGGGATCTGAAGGGCGGCTAGTCCGGCGGTGGCGCCTCGGGCGGGCGTTCGCCCTTCGCGGACGCCCGCCGCAGATCTGCGAGCGAGACCGGCGCTCGCTTGGGCGCCCGCTCGCGCGTGAGCTCGACACCGCAGCGGGGGCACTCGTCGCGGATCAGCAGGATGCCTGCGCTGTACATGCGAAGGCCGCAGCTGGGGCAGGACATGAACGGCACCTGGATGGCCAGCGTAAGGTCGGCCGTAGGGGCGGGGCAAGCGAAGTACTTGTGTGCGCGCGCCATCCGGTGGGCGTCCGCTCCGACGCAATCCGTACGATGCGCCGGTGACTCGGCGAGAGATCCGCTCCTGGCTCATGGACATGGATGGCGTTCTCGTCTACGAGGAACAGGCGATCCCGGGTGCGACCGCGTTCCTCGACCACCTGCGCGAGCGCGAGCTGCCGTTCCTGGTCCTCACCAACAACTCGATCTACACCCGCCGCGACCTCTCGGCGCGGTTACGCGCCAGCGGGCTGTTGGTGCCCGAGGAGTCGATCTGGACCTCTGCGCTCGCGACCGCCCGCTTTCTCGAGGACCAGCGGCCCGGCGGTTCGGCGTTCGTGATCGGCGAGTCTGGGCTCACCACGGCCCTCCACCAGGCGGGCTACACGCTCACGGACCGCGACCCCGACTACGTGGTGCTCGGCGAGACGCGCACCTACAGCTTCGAGCGCATCACGCAGGCGATTCGTCACGTGGTGAACGGCGCGCGCTTCATCGCCACGAATCCCGACCCGACCGGCCCGTCGCCCTACGGCCCGCTGCCGGCGACCGGGTCCGTGGCCGCGCTGATCAGCCGCGCCGCGGGCGTCGATCCTTACTACGTCGGCAAGCCGAATCCCCTGATGATGCGCTCGGCACTGAACGCGCTCGACGCTCACTCCGAGACGACGGCGATGGTCGGCGACCGCATGGACACCGACGTGATCGCCGGACTGGAGGCTGGCCTCGAGACCGTGCTGGTGCTCACCGGGGTGACCACTCGCCCGGAGGCTGAGCGCTTCCCGTATAGGCCGTCGCGGATCGTGGACTCGGTCGCCGACCTGGTCGAGGAGATCTGACTCAGCTCATCTCACGGCCGTTGACCGTGAAGTTAACGTCGATGTTGCCGCGCGTGGCGTTCGAGTACGGGCAGACCTGGTGGGCGGCCTGCACCATCCGGATGGCCTGATCGCTGTCCTCGACCTGGGGGAGCGAGACGTCCATGTCCACGGCGAGCTTGAAGCCGCGCTCTTCCGTCGGCAGCAGGTGCACGTGGCTGTCGATCGCCGCGTCGCCGACGTCCACGCGCTCGCGCCGCGCCACCACCTGTAGCGCGCCCTCGAAGCAGGCCGCAAAACCGACTGCAAACAGCTCTTCGGGGTTCGTGCCGTCGCCGTTGCCGCCCATCTCCCTGGGGAGACGGAGGTCCACCTCCAGGTTGCCGTCGCTCGTGCGCCCGTGGCCGGCGGCACGCCCGCCCGTGACGTGCGCGTCGGCGGTGTAGAGAACCTTCGCCATGGAGTTCCTTTCGTCGCCTGACCCGTGGCCACGGAGAATATGGCGTCGGCACACTTTCCCCCACGCGCCACCCTGCGGCGAGACACGGTGTTCTCGACCACCCGCCTGGGTAAGGGTGAACCGGGATGTCTACCGCCGCCCTCAGGCGAAATCAGCACGCTCAGCCCTTCCGCCACGAGGCCCTGTTCTACGCGGGCGAGGCCGGATTCCTAGGCGTGACGCTGCCGTTCATCCGTGACGGAGTGGCACGAGGCGAGCCGATCCTCGTGGTGGTGAGCTCGCGCAAGATCGAGCTGCTGCGCGCCGCGCTCGCCGACGACACCGATGGAGTCCTCTTCGCCGACATGGGCGAGGTGGGAGCGAACCCGGCGCGGATCATTCCCGCCTGGCGCGATTTCGTAGAAGAGCACGCAGAACCGGGACGGCGGCTGCGCGGGATCGGCGAGCCCGTGTATGCCGAGCGCAGCCCGGCCGAGCTCATCGAGTGCCAGCGCCACGAGGAGCTTCTGAATCTCGCGTTCCAGGACGCCGACGACTTCTGGCTCGTGTGCCCTTACGACACGGATTCACTCGGCCCGGACATCCTTCGAGACGCCACGCTCAGCCATCCGTTCGGCGGCGCGTCAGGAAACGGGAACGAGAACCCGGAGTACCGCGGGCTCGATGCTGCTGTTGCGCCGCTCGCCGACCCCCTTCCCGAGCCCGGCAACGAGGTGCACGAGCTCGCGTTCACGGGCGAGGGCCTGGGCGTCGTGCGAGGCTTCGTCGCGGAGCACGCCGCGTCGGCGGGCTTAGGGCAAACGCGCGCAGGCGAGCTGGTCATGGCGGTGAACGAGGCGGCCACGAACAGCGTCCGGCACGGGGGAGGGCGCGGGCTGCTGCGCGTGTGGCGCGAGGACTCGTCGATCATCTGCGAGGTCCGCGACGCGGGGTCGATCGACGCGCCGCTGGCGGGCCGGGTGCGTCCGCGGGGCGCGCAGGCCGGCGGGCATGGCCTATGGCTGGTGAACCAGCTGTGCGACCTCGCCCAGATCCGCGCGGCTGAGGACGGCGGCGTGGTGCGGCTGTACATGCACGCCCGTTAGGACGCGCGCTCTCTTTCCGCCTCCTCCTCGCGCGCCGAAGCGGTCGCCGCGGCAGGCCGGCGAGCCCCGACCGGGACCGGCGCCGGTCTCAGCCGCATCAGCTTCCG
>DASVXS010000192.1:0-7160 GCA_036392575.1 Thermoleophilaceae bacterium
ACGGGGTTCAGCAACCCCGCCGCGGCGAGCGGGATCGCCGCCACGTTGTAGCCGAACGCCCAGCACAGGTTCTGCTTGATCGTGCGCAGCGTCGAGCGCGAGAGGCGGATCGCGTCCGCTGCTCCGCGCAGGTCGCCCGACACGATCGTGAGGTCCGAGGCCTCGATCGCGACGTCGGTGCCGGTGCCGATCGCGATGCCGAGGTCGGCCGCAGCGAGCGCGGGCGCGTCGTTCACGCCGTCACCCACCATGGCCACCGCGCGGCCCTCGCCCTGCAGCCGCCGCACCACGGCGGCCTTTTCGGACGGAAGCACCTCGGCGATTACCTCGTCGATCCCGACCTGCCGAGCGACCGCGCGCGCTGTCACCTCGTTGTCGCCGGTCAACAGGATCGGTCGAAGCCCGAGCGCCTTCAGCGACGCCACGGCCTCCGCCGACGTCGCCTTGACGGTGTCGGCGACCACCAACAGAGCGCGCACTTCGCCGTCCCACGCGGCGACGACAGCGGTGCGCCCGGCGTCCTCGGCGGCACGGCGTGCGGCAGCGAGGGCGGGCGGCAGGCGCAGGCTCCATTCCTCCATCAGCGCCGGCCGGCCTACCTGCACGCGGTGTCCGTCGACCACGCCCTCCACGCCGAGCCCCTCGCGGTTCGCAAACTGCTCCACCGCCGGAAGCGTGCCAGCCCCTGCGCGGGCAGCGTCGGCCACGGCACGCGCGATCGGGTGCTCGGACGCGTCCTCGAGGGCGCCAGCGATGCGCAGTGCATCGACGCGCTCGGTGCCCGGCGCCGTCAACACGTCCAGCAGCTGCATGTGCCCGCTCGTGACGGTGCCGGTCTTGTCGAGCACCACGGTGTCCACCTGACGGGTCGACTCGAGCACCTCCGGCCCCTTGATCAGCAGGCCGAGCTGCGCGCCACGGCCCGTGCCGACGAGCAGAGCCGTCGGGGTGGCGAGACCGAGTGCGCACGGGCAGGCGATGATCAGAACGGAGACCGCCGCGGTGAACGCGAACGCGGCGCTCTCGCCCGCGCCGAGCCAGAAGCCGCCCGCGGCGACGGCCAGCCCGATCACGATCGGCACGAACACGCCGGCCACACGGTCGGCGAGGCGCTGCACCGGGGCCTTGCCCGACTGCGCGTCCGTTACCAGCCGTGCGATCTGGGCAAGCGCAGTGTCGGCGCCGACCCTGGCGGCGCGAACCACCAAGCGGCCGCCGGCGTTCACCGTCGCGCCCGCGACTTCGTCGCCTGGTGCCTTCTCGACAGGGACGGACTCGCCGGTGAGAAGCGACTGGTCGACGGCCGACTGGCCCTCCTCGACCACACCGTCGGTCGCGACCTTCTCTCCCGGCCGCACCACGAAGCGGTCGCCGACATGCAGCTGGTCAGTCGGAACTCGCCGCTCGCTCCCGTCCTCGTCCAGTACGGCGACGTCCTTCGCGCCGAGCTCGAGCAGCGCCTCGAGCGCCGCGCCGGCGCGCCGCTTCGCGCGCGCCTCGAAGTAGCGCCCGGCGAGCATGAACACGGTCACGACGGACGCGACCTCCAGGTAGAGCTCGTCGCCGCCCCTGCGCGAGGGGACGATGTCGAAGGCCATTTTCATCCCGCGCATGCCGGCGTCGCCGATGAAGAGCGCGTACAGCGACCAAAGCCACGCGGCCAGCACTCCCAGCGACACGAGCGTGTCCATCGTGGCTGTCCCGTGCCTCAGGTTCGCCCAAGCCGCACGGTGGAACGGCCACGCGCCCCAGATCACGACGGGCGTGGCCAGCTGAAGCGCCAGCCACTGCCAGTTGTCGAACTGCAGCGCCGGGATCGTCGAGACGAACAGCACGGGCAGGCCCAGCAGCGCCGACACGATCAGCCGCAGGCGCAGTGGGGCCGTGGGGTCGTCCGCCTCGGCCGGCGTTGCGGCTTCGGCGCTCGGCAGCGTGGCGCTATAGCCGGCCGCCTCGACCGCCTCCACGAGCTCGCTCGGCTCGACTCGCGCGGAGTCGAACTCCACCGTGGCGCGCTCAGTGGCGAAGTTCACGCTCGCCTGCACGCCGTCGAGCTTGTTCAGCTTGCGCTCGATCCGGTTCGCGCACGAGGCGCAGGTCATGCCGCTGATCGGCAGCTCCACGTGCGCTTCGGTAGGCGTGCGCATCAGCGCACCTCCTGCGTGAACGCGACGGTGTGCACGCTGTCGCGGTGCTTGAACTGGAGGAAGAGCCGGTAGCTCCCCTTTGACGGGTACTCGGCGTGGAAGGCGATCGCCCCCTTCGCCGTGGCGTGGTCATCGCTCGGGTGAACGTGCAGGAAGGCGAGGTCGCCTTGGCGCAGCGCCACGAGGTGGCCGTCGGCGCCGAGGTACGGCTGCACGTCGACCGGTCGCCCGTCGCGGGTCACGCGGAAGAAGAGCTCGTCGCCGTGCCTTTCCAGCGCGACGTTGTAGCCGTCCCCGGTTGCCGACTCCGCGGCCGCCGGTAGCGGCTCGGGCGAGAATCTGCCCGGCACGAAGACGTCCGTGGCCAGTGTGTGAGACGCGCCGCGCGTGCCGAAGTCCGCGTACACGCGGTACACGCCCGGGTCGTTCAAACGCAGGTTCACGGTCCAGCTCCCGTCCGCGCGCTGCCGCGGATGCACGTGCTCGTACCCGGTCAGGTCCCGGCGCACCACGATCATGTGCATGCGCCGGGAGTGCTCGACGTCGAAGTCGCGCACGGTAGAGCCGTCCTCACGCGCGATCCGGAAGTCGTATCGAGTGCTGCGGTGCGCCTGGAGAGTGGTCTCGGCCGCCACCAGCCTCAGGCCTTTCTCGGCCACGGCGAGTCCGGCCGCTTCGGCGGAGTGGGCGCCATGGCCGGTCTTCATTTCGGTCATCTCAGCCATCTGTTTTTCCTTCGCGTGCGAGTCCTCGCGACCGCCCGTATCCGGATCGATCGCCTTACCGGCGCCCACGGCGGAGGCAAAGGCGACCACGAGCACCGCTGCGAATGCGGCGAGTCGGGCCCAAGTGCTCACGCGGTGACCTCGTAGCCCGCCTCGGCGACGGCGGCTGCGACGGCCTCGTCGCTTGCGGTCCCCGCGACGCGCAGGCGGCCGCTGTCGAGCTCGACCTCCACGGCGGTCACCTCGGGCAGCTCCGACACCTCTTCGGTGACCGACGCGACGCAGTGGCCACAGGTCATTCCGACGACGCGGTACTCGGTGGTGGTCGTGCTCATCTCGCTGTGCTCCTACATACAGGGGAGGGGTATGCGAGGCACAACGTAGCACATACCCCCAGGGGGTAGTAGTATGGCTATCCACACTTTCGATTTGAGGAGCACGATGCCGGCCGAAACCACCACCCCTACGCGGGGCTACACAGCGACGAAAGATGACCTGCTCAAGCGCCTGCGGCGCATCGAAGGGCAGGTTCGCGGCGTTGAGGGCATGGTCGAGGACGACCGCTATTGCATCGACGTGATCACGCAGATCTCCGCGATCCAGGCCGCGCTCGACAAGGTCGCGCTAGGGCTGCTCGACGACCACACCCAGCACTGCGTGATGGGTGCCAAGGGCGACGACCAGCGCGAGAAGACCGACGAGCTGATGGCGGCCGTCGGCCGCCTCATGCGCCGGGGATAGAGAAGGCCCGGACTCCGGTCCAGCTACGGCCGGTTTGAGGCGCTGCGAACGCCGCGAAGCGCTGGATCCTCGCCAAGCGGGCCCGGGCAGGTCAGAGACCGTCGCGGAGCGTCGCGCGCTCCTCGTGCGCGGCGTGGTCGACCTTGCGGGCGATGCCCTCCGGGTCTGAGATACCGACGAACGCGAACTCGTAGTCGTCGGAGCCGGCGGTGTCGAAATCGACCTTGCCGACCCGCAGGAGCCGATCGACGGGACTCTGCTCGGTGTTCACGTTCTGCACGCGCTCCAGCCGTGTCTCCTTCGTCCGCTTCGAGAGGAGGCCCTCGCGGATGGTCAGGCGTCGCGAGGTGACCGTGTACGTGGTCGCGATCCGCTTGATCAGCCCGGCGAGCACCACGAGCCCGAGCACCACGCCGAACACCAGCACGACCCAGCCCCATTGCACGTGGTCGTTCGCAATCCGGGTGACGAGCGCCGCAAGCGCGCCGGCCACGAGCGCGACGGCGGTGCCCTTGATGTAGAAGCTGAGGATGCCCCGCCAGGACGGGTGGCCCTTGTAGATCACGTACTCGCCGTCGCTCTGCTGTTGCTGCTGCGCGCTCGTCTCCATGCGGCGACCGTACCAGCGGCCGGGCGGGGGTCAAGCTCTGCCTGCAAAAGCCGATCTTCTAGGTGGAGATGGTCCACCGGAGCAGCATGCGGATCGCGGTGGTAGCGGCAGTCGCGACGGCGGCCGCGATGGTCGCAACAGGCACGGCGCGCGCTGAGCACGTCAAGGCGCCGCCCCCGGCGCCACTTGCGAAGCAGCCCGCGCCGGCGCCCTTCACCCGCTAGTCAGGGTCGCGCGGCATGATGCCGCCGAACCCATGCTCAAGCTGGTCATAGCCGTCGCCGCGATCGGGCTGCCCGACTCGCTGAACCCGTCGCTGATCGCGGGCGCGCTCTATTACGCGGCCGGGCGAGAGCCGGCGCGGCACACGGCGGCCTTCACGGCGGGCGCCTTCCTCACGACCCTCGCCGGCGGAGCGGTCATCGCGCTGGGTCTCGGGCACCTGGTCCTGTCACTCCTACCCGAGCTGAGCTCGGACACGAAGGACTCGCTGCTTGTCGCGGGCGGCGCCGTCCTGATTGTCGGAGGCACCGCGATCTGGGTGCGGCGCGATGCGCTCGTCCGGCGCACGCCGCAGCCGCGAGCGCGGGGCCGCTCGGCGTTCCTCGTCGGCGTCGGGATCGCGGGCGTGGAGCTGTTCACGGCGTTCCCGTACTTCGCGTCGATCGCGCTCATCGTGGGCGCCGGCGTGTCGCTCCCGGGCAAGACGATCGCGCTCGTGACCTTCAACGTGCTCTACGTGCTGCCGCTGATCGGCATCACCGTGGTGTGCGCCGTGATGGGCAGCCACGCCGAGCGGGTGCTCGCACCGTTCCGCCGCTGGGCGCTCACGCGCTGGCCTCACGTGGTCGCGCCGGCGGCCGTGGTGCTTGGCGGGGTGGTCGCCGGCTACGGCATCGCGCGGCTCGCCTGAGCCGGCTGGGCGCCGCCCACGTTGGCGTCGAGGCGGCCGAGCAGCTCGCGCAGCTGGTCGACCTCGTCCTCGTCCAGGCCCTGGCGCAGGCGGGCGTCGAAGCGCTGTGCCGCCTGGCGGAGCCGGAGAAACGCAGCGTCGCCTGCCTCCGTCAGCTCCACGCGCTGGACGCGCCGGTTGCTCGGGTCGCGCGTGCGCGAGATCAGGCCGGCGCTCTCGAGCGCGGTGAGGTGGTGCGTGAGAGTGGCGCCCTGGATGCCCACCGCCTTCGCCAGCTCGCGCTGGGTCGCGGCCCTGCCGCTCTTCACCGAGAGCAGGATCAGCCAGGTGGGCAGCGTGCCGCCCGCGGCTGCCAGCTCCTGGTCGAAGGCGCGGCTCAGCGCCTTGGCGGTCCGCGTCACGCGGAGGCCGATCGGCTCTTTCATCGGTCGGTTCACCGACATAAGCTTAGACATCTAACGATTAGATGTCTAACATTCCTCCACATGGACACACAACACACATCTCAGGGCAGTCTCCCCGACGGCGCCGACGCCGCGGGAGGCAGCGTGCGACTCGCGTTCATGGCCCTCGTTCTGGCGATGCTCCCTGCGGTGCTCGATCAGACGATCCTTGCCACCGGCCTGCCCACGATCGCCCGCGACCTCGGCACTCTGAGCGACGTGTCGTGGCTCGTTGCCGCGTATGTGGTGGCGGCCACCGCTGTCACGCCGGTGTGGGGCAAGCTCGGCGACAGGCTCGGGCACAAGCCGATGTTGCAGCTCTCGCTCGCCGGCTTCGTCACGGCCTCCGCGCTCTGCGGGCTCGCGCAGGACATCACCCAGCTCGTCGTGACCCGAGCGGTGCAGGGCGTTTTCGCCGGTGGCCTCATGACCCTCGCCATGGCGGCCGTCGGCGACCTCGTCTCGATGCGTGAGCGCGGCCGGTATCAGGGCTACATCGCGGCGACGTTCGCGGGCGCCACGGTGCTCGGCCCGCTCGTCGGCGGCGTGCTGGTCGAGCACGCCAGCTGGCGCTGGGTCTTCTACGTGAACCTGCCCGTGGGCGTGGCGGCTCTCGCCGCGCTGACGGCGAAGCTGCCCGCGGCCGCTGCCGGCGGAGAGCGGAAGCCGCTCGACGTGCTCGGCGCCGCGTTGCTCGCAGGTGCCACGAGTGCGCTGCTGCTCATGTGCGTGTGGGGTGGCGACCGCTACGCGTGGGACTCGGCGCAGATCGTCGGGCTTGCGGCCTCGGCGCTCGTTCTGGCCGGGCTGCTCGTGCTGCGCGAACGGAGGGCGGTCGACCCGATCGTGCCGTTCGACGTTCTCGCCAAGCCGGCTGTGGCTGTGGCGAGCGCCGGGCTCTTCCTCGCCACCGCCTGCATCTTCGCGGTGACGGTGTTCGTGCCCGTGTTCCTGCAAGCGGCCCGCGGCATCGGGGCCACCGAGGCTGGGCTCCTGCTCGTGCCGATGATGGCCGGCATCACGCTGTCCACCACGGTCGCCGGGCGGACCATCGCCCGCACCGGGCGTTACAAGCGCTTCCCGGTCGCTGGGCTTGGGCTGATGACCGCCGGCCTCGCGCTGCTCGCCGTTGTGACCGGCGGCACGTCGATCCTTGCGACTGATGCCGCGATCGCGGTGTTCGGCCTCGGCTTCGGGATGGTGTCGCAGTTCCTCGTGGTGGCCGTCCAGAACGCGGTCGACCGGACTCAGCTCGGGATCGCCACCGCCGCAACCGGCTTCTTCCGCGCACTCGGCGGCGCGATCGGAGCCGCGGCGCTCGGCGCCGTGTTCACGGCTCGGGCCGCCGGCGGCGCGGGTGTGGCGGACGCGGTGCAGACGGTGTTCCTCGTGGCGGCGCCACTTGCGGCGATCGGGCTTGTCATCGTCTTGCGGCTCCCCGAAGTACCGCTCCAGGAGAGACGGGCGCCGAACGGGCCGCCACAAGCGCGACCGGCGGCTTCGTCCTGAGGAGCCGTAGGCTCTGGGCCGTGCCAACACGACCGCTTGCCGGCGTCCGCGTGCTCGACCTGTCGCGCGTGC
>DASVXS010000193.1:0-6469 GCA_036392575.1 Thermoleophilaceae bacterium
AGCGCGTTGTAGACGTTGTAGAGCCCGGGCAGCGGCAAATCGAGCTCGATCGCGGCCTGTGGCGTGCGCACGTGCACGCGCGAGCCGCGCATGCCATCGAGCTCGATGCGCGTCGCGGCGATCGAGGGATCCGGCCGCCGCCGGCCGCAGTGCGGGCAGTGGTAACGGCCCATGTGCGCGAGGTAGACCGCGTCGTAGACGTACTCGTGGCCGCAGTTGCGGCAGCGCTTCGAGTCGGAGGCGTGCTCGAGCTCCGGGAGTGAGTGCGAGTCATCTTCGACTCCGAAGTAGACGACTCCCTCGCGCTCGCGCCCAAGATCGGCCACGAGCGGGTCGTCGGCGTTCAGGACGAACCGCGAACGGCCCGCGCGTTCGGCCACCACCGCTGCCCAGCGGTCCGCGATCAAGTCGAGCTCGCCGTAGCGGTCGAGCTGGTCGCGGAAGAGGTTGGAGAGCAGGAAGAGCTGCGGGTCGAGCGCGCGCGCCATCTCGGGGAGCCAGAACTCGTCGACCTCGAACAGCCCGAGCTGATCTCGGCCCGCGTCCGCCTCGAGCAGCGCCGTCGCGATACCCCAATTCATGTTCGAGCCGGCCCGGTTGTGGACGAGGTCGCGGCCGGCGCGCTCGAGCGCCGACGAGAGCATCGACGCGGTGGTCGTCTTGCCGTTGGTCGCGGACACGAGCACCGATCCACCCGCGAGCCGTTCGCCCAAGCGGTCGATCGCCTTCGGCTCCATTCGCAGCAGCACGCGGCCCGGCAGCGTGGTGCCGCCTCGCCGCGCGACGCGGCTGAGCGCCTGGGTGGCGCGGGCTGCTGCAACCCCTGGGCCCAGCATCAAGATCTAGGGACTAGCACGCGCAGGCTGCGGCGGTCGATCGTGACGGTCAGGGGCAGCTCGGCGATCGGGTCGCCGTCGGCGTAGACCGTGAACGGCCGATCGGCATTCACCCGCACGGCGGTTCCCTTCGACCAGTGCGCGAACGGAGAGTCGGCATGCTTGCCCTTGAAGACCTTGGGCAGGTCCCACAGCACCTTCAGCTTCGAATGTCCCGCGACTGCGAGCACGTCGAGCTGGCCGTCGTCGAGCTCGGCGTGCGGCACGAGATACATGCCGCCGCCGTACGCCTTTGAGTTCGCAACCGCCACCGAGTACCCGGTGACCCGCTCGGGCTCGCCGCCGTTGACCGTGACGGTGAAGGAGGCGTCGCGCCACTGCACGAGCGCCTTCAGGGCGGCGTAGAGGTAGACGAGGTTGCCCTTCACGAGCTTCGCCTCATTCGCGATCCGGTTCGCGTCGGAATCGAAGCCCAGGCTCGCGATGCCCACGAACGGCGCGCCGTTGGCCTCCGCGACGTCGATCAGCCGCTCCTCGCCGTCGAGCGCCACGCGCGCGGCCTCCCGCGGATCGGTGGGAATGCCGAGCACGCGCGCGAGGTCGTTGCCGCGGCCGCCCGGCACGATTGCGAGGCGGCCATCGGTGTGGCGTAGCGCTCCGGCGAGGCAGCCGACGAGGCCATCACCGCCGATCGCGACCACCGTCTCGCCGCTGCCGGCGGCCTCGAGCGCCTGGTCGCGGGCGTGGCCGAGGCCCTCGGTCTGCAGCACCCGGTATTCAGCGCCGCGCGCGTCGAGCTCGCGGATCGCAGGCGTGAGCGCCCGCACGGCGCGACCGCCCGCGGCCGCCGGGTTCACGAACAGCGCGAGTCGGGGCGTCACTCGCCGGCCGCCAGCCGTGCCGCGCGGTCGGCGGCGAAGTCGCCGCGCTCCCGGCCGCGCAGCTCGCTTCCGTCCTTGTACTTCTCGATCGTGGCGCTTGCCAGCACGCCGTCGCCGACGAGCCGCTCGCAGTGGATGTCCTCGGGGGACTCCGGATCGAGCGTGATCAGCACGTCGTCCTGGACGCTGTGCCACGACTCATCTGTGACCCGCTCCGAGGCCACCAGTGTCTGGTCTCGCCGTATGAGCCAGTGCAGATCAAATCCGCCGAGCTTGTAGGCGTACAGCCGATCCCCGTCCGAAAAGAGGAAGTTCAGCCCGCTGAACGGGGAGCTGCCGATCGCGAACGTGACCGCGCGCCGCAGCGAGCCGACCACGTTGCCGTCGTCGAAGTCGCGCATCAGCAGGTTGAAGAAGTGCTCGGAATCGGTCTCACCGGCGGGCTCCATCACGCCCGGCTCGAGCAGGCGCGAGAAGTGGAGGATCGTGCCGTTGTGGCAGAAGGAGTAGCTGCCGAGCGTGAATGGATGGGTGTTTTCGGGCGTGAGGCCGCCCATCGTCGCCCGGCGCACGTGCACATTGAAGATGCGGCCGTGCTTGTCGGTCGCGTCGAGGAACGAGCCGTCGGCGTGGGCTGCGTTCGGGAAGCGGACGACAGCGGGGTCCTCACCGTCGCCGTGCGGGTAGACGGCCATGCCCCACCCGGAGTCGTGGTGCTCCGACTGCCGGATCATCGGATTCGGCGCCTCCACCAGCTCGTGCCGGAGCGAGACCGGCGTGCGCGCTACGCAGCCGAGTACGCGGCACATGGGGGTGAGTTCCAGTCGCCCACGCCTTGAAGTCTAAAAGCGACGGGAAGGCGGAGGATGGACACACCTACACCCAAGAGGATCTGGTGGGCGCGGCCGCGCAAACTGTGTGCGCTCGAGCGACCGGGCGGGGGCGGACGCAGCCACAGGCCCGAGCGAAGAGCCGCCGAGATCGAGTATCTGCGCGCGAGCGGCGTCCGGCTGGTGATCTCGACGATGGCCACGCGTCACAACCTCGCGGACTACGACGCCGAGGGCCTCGACTGGCACCACGTGCCGGTTCCCGGCTGGGCCGAGGCCGAGCGTGCGCTCGACGAGCTGCTGCCGCTGCTGCGGCGCGAGCTGAAGAAGAGGGGCGCGGTGGCCATCCACGGCAACCGGCGGACCGACTTCGTGGCGGCGGTCTGCGCCGCCCACCTGCACGACGCGCGCGGCCTCGATCCCGCCGACGGTCTTGCCGCCGCCGCGGAGGCCGGCCTCACCGTGAGCGAGGAGGCGGCGGTGCTGCTCGGGGTGCCCTACGGCGACTTGGTCCAGCCGCGCTCGGCCATGGCGGCCTCCACCTCGTCCGGCTTGTCCGTGACCACATAGGCGTCGACCATCGCGCCGTCGGCGTTGATCGTGATCGAGAGACCCGAGTCGGTGCGGCGCACCTTCGAGATCGGCGCCACCGGCCGGCCGGATCCCATGCGGGGCGTGATCCGGCCGGTCGCCACACGATGCACACCGTCGAGCGCGGCCAGGCTGTCGAGCAGGCGGCGGTAGCCCTTCTTGGACGAGTGCTTGTGGTGCGTCTTGCGTGGCATGGTGGCGGCTCGGCGGTTCGAACTGCGTGCACTTAAGGATGGCGGACCGGGGAGTGTCGGCCGGTCTTCCTAACGGGACCTGGGCTGTTTTGACATTGATAGTCATGGTCAAAACGGCCCAGCCGGGACGTCCGCGCCGCGGAGCCCGCGGTGTCGTCACTTAGGGGCCACTACGGGCCCAAAACGACGACGCGGCGCGCAGGTGAGGCGTCGACTCACCGTCCATTACTGCTAACCCGTCAACCGGCCACGACGAGCTCGAACAGGCTGGGGGCCACCGCTATCGGCCGCGGCTCGTCCTTCGGCCGTCGCTTCGCCTCCTCGGCCTCCTCCGCCGTCGTGTGGCCGGTGAGCACCAGAGCCGAGTCGAGATGCGCGGCCGCGGCAGCCGCGATGTCGGTGTCGAGCCGGTCGCCCACGACAAGCGTGCGCCCTTCGCCGAGGCGGTCGAGCGCCGTGATCATCAGCTGCGGCTGCGGCTTGCCCACCACGGCAGCGGTCCTGCCCGTCGTGTACTCCACCGCGGCGAGGAGCGCGCCGCTGCCGGGCCAAGGGCCATCCGGCATCGGGTAGGTGCTGTCTCGCCCGGAGGCGAGGAAGTCGGCGCCACGGCTCACCGCGAGCGAGGCGTTCTTCAAGTCGTCGTAGTCCATGTGGTCCGTGCCCGAGACGATGACCACGTCGGCGCGCGAGGCGAGGTCCGTACCGTTCAGCACCTTCAGCCCCGCCGAGCGCACGTGCTCGATCATCGCGTCCGTGCCGAGCACGAAGGCGGTGCGGTTCCGGCGCGTCTCCGCCAACAGGTGCTGCATCGCGCCGCCCACGGTCACCACGTCCATCAGCGACGCCTGCACGCCCATGCCCCAGAGCTTGCGCACGTAGGTCTCGCCGCTGTCGCGCGAATTGTTCGTCACGAACGCGACGCGCTTGCCCGCCTCGCGCAGCGCGGCTATCGCCTCGATCGAGCCCGGGATCGGATTGGGGCCGATCCAGACGCAGCCGTCGAGGTCGAGGATGAACTGGTCGTAGCGCTGGGCGAGGGGGGAGAGGGCCATTGGCGCCCGCATCGTATGGAGCGCACCGGGCGCTACGGCACGCGATCGAGCGAGCGCACCACGTCGGGGCGCTCGTCGAGGGGCTGCGGCACGAGCGCCACGACCGTCTCCGTGCCGGGCTCGACCTGCGTGAGCCCGCCGTCGCGCACCACCACGCCGTCGCAGCGGTCGCGAAGCAACTCCCACTGCGCGTCGTCCGCCTGCACCACCTCGCCGGGCTCGCCCGCATCGTGCCAGGCGGCGAACTCCTCCGAAGCGAGCTGCGCCCAGCGCGACTCGCACATCAGCGACGCGTGGCCCGCCTGCGCCATCGCCTTGCCAGCGGTCTTCATCACGCCTGGCCGGATCACGTAGAGCATCGCGGGCACGTCGCCGGGCAGCGCGGGGGAGGACTCCGAGGGTCGCGGCGCGTCGGTGAACGGGCGAAGCGACGCGAGCAGATCCGAGCGGTCGTCGCGGTGGAGCGGCGGCAGGCAGAGCAGCCACTCGCCCACGTCCACGGACGGGTGCTCCGCGCGTACCCGCTCGAACTCGTCCGCGCCTGCGCGCAGCGCCACCTTGCGGAACGAGCTCTCGCGCCACGCGGCGAACACGGGCGCGAAGCGCTCGTCCTCCTCGAAGCGGCGGCTGCAGCGAACCGCCGCCGCGCCCGCGGCGGCCATCGCCTGGCCCAGTCCGAGCGGCAGGTCCTTCCGTACCACGAAATACATGACGAGCGCGCCGCGCTCGGCGGTCACCTCGTCGGAGTGGATGTCCTGAACGAGCGGCATACGGACGCTTACTACTCTTCTCCGCCGTGCAGACGAAGACAGTCGTTTCCCTCACCCTCGTCGCGCTCGCGGTCGCGGGCTGCGGCGGCAGCAAGAACAACAAGGGCAGCACCTCGGCCTCCGCTGACAGCGGCGCGCCCGCCCAGACCACGGCCCAGTCCAGCGGAGCCGCCTGCCAGAAGGTGTCGGCGCCGAGCACCGGCGAGCGAAAGGCGAGGCAGCCGCGTCAGAAGCGCGATCCCGGGAAGACGTATACGGTCACGATGCAGACCAACTGCGGCAGCTTCTCCTTCAAGCTCGCCGTGAAGACATCGCCGAAGGCGAGCGACTCCATCGACTCGCTGGTGAAAAAGGGCTTCTTCGACAAGACCATCTTCCACAGGATCGTGCCGGACTTCGTGATCCAGGGCGGCGATCCGACAGCTAGCGGCACGGGCGGGCCGGGCTACAAGACCGTCGACTCGCCGTCGCCCAGCCAGGACTACCCGAAGGGCACGGTCGCGATGGCGAAGGCCGGCGATGAGGCGCCCGGCACGGCGGGCAGCCAGTTCTTCGTCGTCACCTCCGACCAGGGCGGCGCACAGCTCACGCCCGACTACGCTGTCGTAGGGCACGTGACCAAGGGCATGGACGTGATCGGCAAGATCGCGGCCCTGGGCTCGCCCACCGAGCAGCCCACGCAGGTTGTGGAGATCGAGAAGGCGACGGTGTCGGAGAAGTGAGCGTCTACGACGTCACAGAGCAGGACTTCATGGAGCGCGTTGTGGAGCGCTCGCACGAGGTGCCCGTGGTCGTCGACTTCTGGGCCGACTGGTGCGCGCCCTGCCGGCAGCTCACCCCGGCGCTCGAGAACGCCGCACGTGCCCGTGAGGGGCAGGTCGATCTCGCGAAGCTCGACGTGGACGCGAACCAGATGCTCGCCCAGAGCTTCCGGGTGCAGGGCATCCCGGCGGTGAAGGCGTTCAAGGACGGGCGCGTGGCGTCGGAGTTCACGGGCGCGATCCCGCCGCCGCAGGTGGAGAAGTTCTTCGATGCGCTCGTGCCCACGGAGGCGGAGCAGATCGCGCACGACGAGCAGGCGGGGGAGGACGAGCTGCGCCGGGCGCTCGCGCTCGACCCAACGCAGGCTCCGGCCGCGGTCCGCCTGGCGCGCATGCTGGTGGAACGCGGGGCCGACGAAGAAGCGCGCACGCTGCTCGAGCCGCTCGGGAACGACTTCGGCGCCGCGGGACTGCTCGCGCGGATCGAGCTTGACGAGGCCGCCGATCCGCAGCTGAACGAGGCCTTCCGCGCGTGGGATGAAGGCGAGCAC
>DASVXS010000194.1:0-8596 GCA_036392575.1 Thermoleophilaceae bacterium
GCTCGAGGCGATGGCCGCCGGAGTGCCGGTCGTCGCGACGGCGGTCGGCGGGATCCCGGAGATCGCAGCCGACGGCACGGCCGAGCTCGTGGCGCCCGGCGACGACGCGGCGCTCGCAGCCGCCATCGAGCGCCTGCTCGACGATCGCGACCTCGCGGCGACGCAGGCCCGCGCGGCGCGCGAGCGGGTGCTCGGGCGCTACACCGCCGCGGCGAACGCGCGGGCGACGCTCGACCTGTACGAGCGCCTGCTGGAGTCGCGCCGATGAGCGTGCTCATGACCGTGTCGGACATGAGCGTGGGCGGCGCCGAGCGCATGGTGGCCCAGCTCACGGTGGCGCTGCACGAGCGCGGCCGCGAGACGGTCGTGGCTGCCGCGCCCGGGCCGCTCGATGCCGACCTCGAGGCGGCGGGGATCGAGCGCGAGCTGCTGCCGCGAGGGAGCAGGTCGCCGCTGCGCGCGGCGGCGGTCGTGGGCGCTCTCGCGCGGGTGACGGCACGCGTGAGCCCGGAGCTCGTGCACGCGCACAATCCGCGGATAGCGGCGAGCTCGGCGATAGCCGCTCGCGTGGGGCGCCCGCTCGCGCGTCCGCCCGTGCTCGCGACCTTCCACGGAGTGCTGCCGTCGGAGTACGGCGTCGCAGCGCGGCTGCTCCGGCTCGCCGATCACGTGGTGTGCGTGTCGGCCGAGATCGCTCACACGCTCGAGCGCTCTGGCGTGCGTGGCGAGCGCCTCTCGGTGATCCCGAACGCCGTGGAAGCCGTCGAGCCGTTGAACCCCGAGCGCCGTGCCGCTCTCGACTCCGAGCTCGGGCTCGGGGAGGCGCCGGTGTTCTCGATCGTCGCGCGCCTGGTGCCGCAGAAGGCCCATGAGCGCTTCCTCGAGGCAGCGCGCATCGTGGCCGAGTCGCATCCCGAGACGCGCTTCCTCATCGTGGGCGACGGGCCACTCCGAGCGCAGATGGAGGGGCTCGCGGGCGAACTGAATCTCGGCGATCAGGTCCTCTTCACCGGCGTACGCGCCGACGCACGCGACATCATCGCCCGCTCGCGCGCGCTCGTGTTCTCGTCGAACTGGGAGGGCCTGTCAGTGGCCGCCCTCGAGGCGCTCTCCGCCGGCGTACCGGTCGTTTCGACCGATGTCGAGGGCATGCGCGAGATGCTCGGCTCCGGTGCCGGAGTGATGGTCGGCCGTGACCCCGCCGAGCTCGCGGCGGCGATCACGCGTCTGATCGAGCGGCCCGACGACGCCGAGCAGATGGGAACGATCGGGCGCGAGCTTGCGCGCACTGTCTACTCCCCGCCGGCGATGGCGGCCGCCTACGACAACCTGTACGACGGGCTGATCGCCGCGCGCTAGTACGCGAGCGCCGCGGACCGCAGCGCCGGGCCACTCGCACGCGGCACGAGCACGATGCGCACGAGCGCGCCTGCGGGCGCGGTCACGCGGACGGTCGCAGCGCTCCGCGGGCGCTTCACGCGCGTTATGCGCCGCCAGTGCGCCCGGCCGTGCGCGGTCACGAGCCGCTCGGCGTACTGCGCGCGGAACAGACGCGGCGCGTAGGCCGCCAGCCGCGTCTGCACGCCGCGTGACACCGCGCCACCGGCGGACGCCTGGGCGGCGGCTGCCGAGGCGATGTGGACGGCCACCGCGCGTGACGCTCGCAGCATCCGATTGCTCCTCGTAACCGCGGCCACGGAGTAGCGGTGGGTCGCGCCCGGAACCGGGGCGCGGTCGATCCAGCGGCGCCCGTGGGTTGTGCCCACCAGCCGGCCGTCGCGGAACACGCGGTAGCGGCCGATGCGCCGCCCGCTCTTCGAGCGCGTCCAGGTGACGCTCACGCTTCCGGGCGAGGCCGAGGTCGCGAGCACAGAGAGCCGCGAGCTCGCCCGACGCGCGGACGGCGAGGACCTGGGCGACCGGCCCTTGGTCGGGCTCGGCGATCCGGCGTTGCCACCGTCGCGCGTGAGGATCAGCGCGCAGTGGGCGCCCAGCGTCGCACCCGTGGCTCCGGAGAGCCCGGAGCCGGAGTAGCTGCCGCCGAACGACACGCTCTTGTCGCTCGCGGTCGGGTTCACGACGACGAGGCCGTTCGTGAAGGTTCGACGGTGCACGCCGTCCGCGATGCGCGACTCAGCGCCGGTCGGCTCGCCGATCGCGTAGTCGAACTCCGGGAACCAGTACTCGTTCGTGTAGTCGCTCGCCACCTGGAAGTACGAGTGGCCGGCGCCCGCGAGTAGCGTAGTCGCCCAGCCGAAGCGGGCGGCGGCACGGTCGCTCGCCGGGCCGTGCGCGACACCGAGGAACAGCTTGTTCTTCGCCTCAGCGTCCTTAACCTGCGCGAGCTCGCGCTCCCACTGCCACTGGTCGGAGTAGCCCTCGCCGGCCCTGTTGCCCCACTTCGTGAACATCTCGTCGAGCATGCCGCTGAGATCGTCGAGCCACGGCGTGGTCACGCTCGAGTACTCCGTCCACGAGGCCACGTTCGCGACCACGAGCTTGCCGGCGGCCTGGATGCGCGGGCCCACGTAGCCGATCGCGTCGGACATCGCGCGGCCGTATGACGCATCCCCCGAGTACTCCTGCACGTCGCCTGGGTCGTGCTGGAACTTGATCGTGGGCGAGACGTCGTCGAGCATCACGCCGTCGAAGCCGGTCTCCTTCAGTTCGGCGATTACGTTGTCGGCGAAGGCCTGCTGATAGGTGGGATCGCCGATGTCGGCCGCCCAGAGCCACTTCCATGTCCACGACGCGAAGCGCTTGCCCGCTTTGTCGTGCAGGAACCATCCCTCGTGCGCCTGCGCCTGCGGCCAGGTGACGCCCGACGCGGAGATGCCGCTGTAGGAAGCGGTCTCGCTGATGAAGCCGAGGTTCTTGTACGCGAGCACCTTGATGCCGGGGTCGGAGGCCTTCAACTGTCCCAGCAGACCCGTCTGCCACGGCTGCAGGATCACGACGGCGCTGCGCGCGGTGTTCTGCGACGACGCCGCGATCGAGGGATTCGAGTCGATCGCCACGCGGACGTGCCCGGCTACCGCCGCCTGCGCGCCCGCGGGCAGCGCGAGGGCGAGCGCCGTGGCGATGACGGTTGGGAGGGCTCTGATGCGCAAGCGCGGTGTCCTTTCGGCAGCTGGGCCGTCTCGGGGAGACCCCTGGCTTTGCGACCCCGCCTCGCGGCGGGTGTGCCTTTCTCGAGGAGCACGCGGCGCGCTCCCCCTGCATCAGTTGTGCTCGGAGATTCTGCCCAGCCGCTTGGAGCGCCTAGCGGCATCTGGACGTTTGTTCTAGGTCTGGCGCTTAGGCCCTAACGGCTGCCAGGCGGCAACCGAGGACCTTGCGCGCAAGCGGGAGGCGCGCGATGCGCCGGCCCGGTCCGCCGAGGCGCTCGAGCAGCGTCTCGAACGCGGTCACGAACGCGACGGGGAAGCGCAGGTGCAGCGGTCCCACCTGCACGAACGCCTGCACCCGCTCGAACCCTGTCTCGCGCAGGAGCGCGACGAGCTCCCGGTTCGTGTACTCACGCAGGTGGAAGCCGGTGGGCTCGTCGTCGAAGTGCTTGGAGATGTCGTGCGGCCCGGACAGGCGGTTCGGCGTGATGAACACGTAGCGACCACCGGCGCGGAGCGCCCCGTGGATCTGGCCGAGCTGCTCACGCGCGTCGTCCGGGTGCAGGTGCTCCATGAGCTGATCGGAGAAGACGACGTCGACCGAGCCGGGCGCGACCGGCACGCTGCGCCCGTCCGAGATGATCAGCTCGAAGTTCGCCGGGTTGCCCTCTCTTGGAGCGATCTCCGCCGACACGTCGATCGCATACACGCGAGCGACACGCCGGGCGACCTCGAACGCGAGCGCGCAGTCGCCCGCCCCGATCTCGAGGTAGGTGTTCTCGCGAGAAAGGAAGGGCTTCAGCAGCGCGAGCTCCTCGCGCATGCGCTCCGCCTGCGCCGCGGCACTCGCCTTGCGCTCGTTCTGCGGATGGTCCGGAACGCGCCGGAAGAGCTCGTCGTAGACCTCGGAGTAGAGGCGCGCTCGTTCTTGCCAGTCCGAGTTGCGGAGCCGGTCGGAGAGCTCCCGCTCAATCTCGTAGTGGCGACGGATCCCCTCCGGCTGCCTGCGCATCGCGGGCATCTTAGGCGGTGGCCAGATCGCGATAGAGCTGCGTGGCGGGGTCGAGCGCGCGCGCCCAGCGGTAGCGCTCGGCCAGCTCGCGTCCGGCCCGCCCCATCGCGGGCAGTTGCGTCGCGTCGGCCAGAAGGTCCGCGGCGCGCCGCGCAAGCTCTGCGGGATCGTCCGCCACAACACCGTGTTCGCCATCGCGGAAGCCGACTCCTTCCACTCCGAGCGACGTGCCGGCGACCGGCCGCGCCGCCGCGAGCGACTCGAGCACCTTCAGCCTGGTGCCGCCGCCCTGCCAGATCGGGACGATCGTGACGCGGCTGCGTGCTAGCTCGTCCGCCATGTCGTGAACGACGCCCACGAGCTCCACGCGGTCGGCGCGCGCGACCGCCTTCTCGAGCGCGCGCCCCGCCCCCTTGCCGGCAAGCCGCAGCCGCGCGTCGCGCCGCGCCTCGGCCAGCACCGGCCATCCGTCGCGAAGGAAGCGCAGCACGCCGTGCTCGTTCGGGGCGTAGTCGTACTGGCCGAAGAAGAGGATCTCCTCGCCGGGCGGCGGCTCCGGGGGCACGGAGAAGAACGCGTCATCCACGCCGTTCGGAGCGACAAGCAGGCGGCGCGCGCGCCCATTCACGCTTGCGGCGTCCGCTTCGGAGACGCACACCACGGCATACGCGCGCGGGAATGCGCGCCGCTCGACCGCGCGCATCGCGAGTGAGCGGTTCCATGCCCGCGCCCACGCCGGCGTGAACCGGCGCTCTCCGAGCGCGACGCTACGAAGCATCTGCGAGTCCAGGTTGTGGATGCTCAGCACCACGGGCAGGCGTCCGGCCGCGTCGAAGTAGTAGCTCGAGAGTGTGTGCTCGAGCTGCACGAACGCGGCCCCTTCGGTGGAGAGCTCGCGCAGGCGATGGTCTACGGAATCGAGGAACGGGCTGGGGCGCCGGTGCGCGTGCTGGCTCAGCCGCGACACGATCGTGCCGGACTCGCCGGGAAGCAGCTCGACGTCGAAGCCGAGATCTCGCAGCGCGTCGATGGCCCCAGGCTGCCCGGGATCAGTGGTGAGCACGTGAGGTTGCACTCCCGCCCGCTGCATCGACTCGAGGAGCCGAAGCGTGCGCTTGTAGCCGCCGCCGACCGGCGGATACGGCACAACGGGGCACACGACGAGCGCGCGCGGTTTTGCGATCTCCCCCACTACCTAGAGTGTCGCCGATGGATCCGCCGGACAAGCGGGGCGCCGACGTGACGGTGGTCATCCCCGTCAAGGACAGGGTCGAGCTGCTCCGCCACACGCTGCGCAGCGTGGCCGAGCAGACGCAGCCGCCCGCCGAGGTGGTGGTCGCGGACGACGGCTCGACCGACCGCACGCCCGAGGTGGCGCGCGAGCTCGGCGCGCGCGTGATCCGAAAGGACGGCGGCGGATGGGGGCCGTCCGCCGCTCGCAACGCAGGGCTCGCCGAGGTGCGCACTCCGTACGTCGCGTTCCTCGACTCGGACGACCTGCTGCTGCCGGGAGCTCTCGAGAAGCTTCGCGACGCCCTCGAGCGAGACCTGGCAGCGCCGTTCGCCTACGGGCAGGCCATCGCGGCGGGCCGCAACGGCGACGACTGGTGGTTCGAGGGCGTGATCGCGGCACGCCCCGATGAGCTCCGGGACCCTGTGACATCGATCTTCGTCCGCAACCACGTGCCCTCATCAGGCGCGCTCGCCCGGACCGAAGCCGTCCGCGCGATCGGCGGCTACGACCAGGGGCTGGTCTTCGACGAGGACCACGACTTCTGGATCCGGCTCGGCGCCCATGGCCGGCCGGCGCACGTCCCCGAGGTCGTGGCGATCCACCGGCGCCATCCGGGCAACCGCGGCAACCCGCTCGACGCCATCGACGACGAGCTCGCGGTCGTGTCGCGTGCCGACTCGCACGACGGTCTCGTCGCACGCCGCGCCGAGAGGCTCGGTGTGCTGCTGTGCGAGGTCTCGATCAACGCTGTCCGCCGGCGCAGCCTCCGGGAACTCGCCGGCGGGGTCAACAAGCTGCTCCTTCGCCAGCCCGAACGCGTGCGAATCTTGCGCACGTCCGCCACCTACTTTTCAGCTCGGCGTGCTTCCGGCCGACAAGGTGAGCGGCTGTGGCAAGAGCGCACCGACATCCGGGATTGGCTGAGCGGCTATCGCTGAATAGCCCTGCCGCTGGCATGCTTGATCCCGAGGCGCGCCGGGAAACCGCCTCGCGGAGGGCGATGGAGAAGTCCGACGTCAAAGCGCTCGCGCGCGAGCAGCTGAAGTGGAGCAGCCGCACGACGCTCAAGCGCGCGCTCGGCCGTCTTCCCCAGCTCGTCGAACCGGGCGAGCGCGTTGTCTTCCTGGGCACCTGCTCACACGACGGCCGCCGCGGCCTGCTCGCAGCGTCGAGCCGGCGGCTGCTGTTCGCAGGCAGCCGCGAGGAGCAGGACACGAGCTGGAGCTACGACGGCGTCGAATCGATCCAGCTCAGCAAGCCCTCCCTCGAGCCGCCCGCGCTCGTGCTGCTCGCGAAGGGCAAGCCCATCGCGGTCATCGACGCGGTGGCCGAGCAGTCCGCCGAGATCGCGCAATTCGTGCGCGACCAGCTCTGGCGCGCGATCCTCGACGGCCGAGGGGAGGCCGCCGGGCCCGGCAGCTAGCCGAGCCCGGCGTCCCCTGAGGGTTCCGTCTGAGGGTTCCGTCTAGGACCGGACGCGCAGATGCGCGTGCGTCCGGCGGTATTTGGCCAACACGCGGCGGTAGTGCGCGCAGCGTGCGTTGCGGTAGCCGTGCCGGCGAACGCACACCTTGTGTGCGCGTACGACCCGGCGGGTCCGTTGTGCGACCGCCAGGCGAGCCGAGGTCGCCTTGGGCTTGCGACCCTTGCCCGGCTTGGTGGAGCCGGTGGTCCCGCCGGACGTCGTGCCCCCGGAGGTCGTCCCGCCGGAGGTCGTGCCGCCGGACGTGGTGCCGCCCGAAATATCGGTCGTGCCGCCGGACGTGGTGCCGCCCGACGTCGTGCCGCCCGAGGTGGTGCCACCGGACGTCGTGCCGCCGGAGGTGTCACCGGTGCCGGTCCCCGGATCGGGCGTAGGAGCGGGCGCCGGCGCAGTCGCGCCGTCCTTCGTCAGCACCAGCCCGGTGTGCGGCCCCATGGTGGCGCCGGTCGCCGCGCTCAGCCCCGACCCGGAGTAGGTGCCGGCACCGAAGGACACGGTGAGCGTCGAGGCGGTGGGGTTCACCAGCACGAGACCGGCCTGGTACGGACGACGATGTACGCCGTTCGAGTCGCGGGTCTCTGCCGCGGTCGGCGAGCCGATCGCGTAGTCGTACTCGGGGTACCAGCTGTCGCTCGTGTAATCGTGGGCGAGCTGGAAGGAGCTGTGCCCGTTCGCGCCGAGCAGCAACGTCGCCCAGCCGAAGCGCATGGCAGCGGTGTCCGTGTAGTCGGAGTGCGTGACGCCGAGGAACACCTTGCCCTTGGCCTCCGCCGCCTTGACCTCGGCGACCTCCTTCGTCCAGTCGAACTCGCTGGAGTAGCCCTGGCCGGTGGTGTTCCCCCACTTGGTGAACATCTCGTCCATCATCCCGTCGACCCAGTCGAGCCACGGAGTCGTGACGCTCGAGTACTCGGTCCACGCCGCGTTGTTCACGAACATCAGCTTCCCGGCCGCCCGGAAGCGCGGGTAGAGCGCCTGGATCGCAGACTGGGTGGCCGCCGCATAGGCGGTGTCGTTGGGCAGTTCGAGCACGTCGTTCGGGTCGTGGTGGTACTTGATCGTGGGGTTGACGTCGTCGAGGAAGACGCCGTCCCAGCCGTTCTGGTTCAGCTCAGCGATCACGTTGTCGCCGAAGCGCTGCTGGTAGTCCGCCTTGCCGACGTTCGCGGCCCAGTTCCAGCTGTAACTCCACGAGGTGAAGCGCGCGCCCGCCTTGGTGTGGAGGAACCAATCCGGGTGCGCGGTGTCAGCCTCGGAGTACTTCACGCCGCTCGCCGAGATGCCGTTTCCCCCGGTGCCGCTCGACATGAAGGCGAGGTTCTTGTACGCGAGCACCTTGAGGCTCGGGTTGGCGGCCTTCAACTGGCTGCGAAGCGAGAGCTGCCACGGCTGGAGGATCACGTACTGGTTGCGGGCGGCGATGGTGCTGAGTGCCGTGAAGGAGGGTGTCGAGTCGTACGCCACGCGCATGTGCCCAGCTGCCGGCGTGCCTGCCGCCTGCGCCGACGCCGGCGTGAGCGTGAGCATGAGCAGTGAGAAGAATGTGACGGTCCGGGACCGCATGACATCTTCCTTTCGGGAGCTGGGCTGTCTGCGAGAGACCCCTGGCTTTGCGACCCCGCCTCGCGACGGGTGTGCCTTTGTCGTTTGAAGGGCACGCGGCCCCCAGGCTTTCGCCAGCGTGATCGGCGCACCGGTTGCCCCACGGGCACCTGGTCCGGCGGCATTTGGACGGCTGTACGAAAGTCCTGGACGGAGGT
>DASVXS010000195.1:0-20206 GCA_036392575.1 Thermoleophilaceae bacterium
CGTGGGGCGACCAGCTCGACGGCTTCCTCGCGCGCGTGACGGGCCAGTACAGCCGGCTCGGTGCGCTGCTCGACCCGCTCACGGACCGGTTGCTGGTGGTGTCGGGCGTGATCGTCTGCTGGAAGTTCGAGCTTCTGCCGCGCTGGGGGCTCGCCGTCCTCGTCGCGCGCGAGCTGGTGATGCTGGTGCTCACGCAGGCGGCGCTCCGCCGCGGAATGGACCTCGACATCAAAATGGTCGGGCGCTGGGCGGTCTGGCCTGTGATGAGCGCGATCGGGCTCTCGCTGATCTTCGGCCCTAACTGGGTGGCCAACGTATCCCTGTATGTCGGGATAGCTCTGACCATCTGGGCGACGGTGCTCTACATGAGAGACGGCTTGCACGAACTGCGCAAACACTCAAGCTCTGCTTGAACGTCTGGTCTATACTCGCCGCTCCGCCATCCACACAGGGGGAGCCATGGAGACCTTTCCCGATCTCGGCGCGCTGTCGGATCAGGAACTGAAGGATCTGATCGAGGAACTCACGGAAGAGGAGCAGGAGCTCTCCTACCGGCGGAGGATCCTCCACGGCAAGATCGACATTCTGCGCGCTGAGCTGGTGAACCGGCTCAGGAAAAAGCACGAGGAGGGCGAGCCCGTGATCACAGGCGCCGACGTTCAGCAGCTCACCGACATCCTCGCCGGTAAGAGCATCCCCCAAGGCGGAAACGAAGAGCCGAGCCAGTAGGGCAGCGCCATGCACTGTCCGGAATGCGGCTTCGTCAACGCCGAGGGCGCCAACTACTGCCAGAAGTGCGGCGCCTTCCTCGGCGACAAGGTGGCTGACGACACCACCGTCGCCTACCAGCTCGACAACGAGACGGGCGAACTGCGCCCGGTCGATGTCGATCCCGTGGTCACGGAGGGCGCGTCACTAGTGATCCGGTCCGGCGGCGGCCGTTCCGGAGAGAGCTTCGACGTGAAGGGGGAGAGGCTCGCCATCGGCCGCAGCCCCGAGGCGGAGGTGTTCCTCGACGACGTGACCGTGTCCCGCAACCACGCGCTGCTCGTGCGCCGGCGCGACGGCGTGTACATCGACGATCTCGGCTCGCTGAACGGGACGTATGTGAACCGCAGGCGGATCGAGTCGCACAAGCTCGTCGACGGCGACGAGCTGCAGATCGGCAAGTACAAGCTCACCTACCTGGAGAGATGAGCCGCGATATGGAACAGAAGCTTGCGCCAGTACGGAGAAGCGGCGAGAACGGGCGCGAAAGCGCCGAGGCCCTACGCGAGCGCGCGGGCGCGCCGCCGGTCGGCAAGTCACTCACGATCGGCGCCGTCTGCAAGCAGCTCGAGCGTGAATTCCCCGACATCTCGATCTCCAAGATCCGCTACCTGGAGGACCAGAAGCTGCTGTCGCCGCGGCGCACCCCCGGGGGCTACCGCCTCTACTCGCCCGGCGACGTGTCGCGGCTGCGCACGATCCTGAGGCTGCAGCGCGACGAGTTCCTGCCGCTGCGGGTGATCCGCCAAGAGCTCGCCGCCGGTCGGGCGGACTCCGACGCCGGCGTGCCGAGCGGCGGCCCCGACCCGCGCACTCTGCGGCGCACGCGCGTGGCCGACCAGGGCGGCGCGCTCTACACGCTCGCCGACGTGCTCGACGACACCGGCGCCGAGGCCAAGCTCGTGCGCGAGCTCGAGGAGTACGGCGTGGTGAAGCCGGAGAAGCGCGACGGCGAGGTGCTCTACGACGACACCTCGCGCGAGATCATCCGCGCGGTGAAGGAGCTGGCGCGCTTCGGGGTCGGCGGTCGCAACCTGCGCGTGTTCCGCACCTCCGCGGACCGCGAAGCGGCGCTGCTCGAGCAGATCCTCGCGCCGGCGCTGCGGTCCCGGAACCCGGAGCGCCGCAAGGAGGCAGTCGAGGCGCTCGAGAACCTCGCGGCGACGGTCTCGCACCTGAAGTATTTGCTCCTCGCGAGAGACCTTCGTAAATTTACGCAGTGACGGGCGCTCAGCGTGCGGGTGAAGCCGACCTGCGCAAGTACATCTACGAGATCCCGGACTTCCCGCGGAAGGGCATCGTCTTCAAGGACGTGACGCCGCTCCTGCTCAACCCCGACGCGACGCGGCGGGCGGTCAACCAACTGGCGGGGTACGCGAGCCGGCTGGAGGTGGACTACGTGGTGTCCGCCGAAGCACGGGGGTTCATCCTCGGTGGTGCGGTTGCCGCGCAGATCGGCGCCGGCTTCATCCCGGCCCGCAAGCCGGGGAAGCTGCCGCGCGAGACCACTTCCGTGGAGTACGTGCTCGAGTACGGCATCGACGCGCTCGAGGTGCATCGCGACGCGCTCGCCGGCGGAGCGCGCGTGCTGGTGCACGACGATCTCCTGGCGACCGGCGGCACTGCGCGGGCGCTCTGCGACCTGGTCGAGAAGGCCGGCGCCCAGGTGCAGGGCTGCGCCTTCATCATCGAGCTCGCCTTCCTGAACGGGCGCGAGCGGCTCGCGCCCTACGACGTCCACAGCCTCATCACCTACGAGGACGAGTAGCGGTGCCCACGGTCCGGCGCGCCCGCACGATCGCGGCGCGGCCCGAGGACATCTGGCCGCTTATCGCCGATCCGCATCACCTGCCGCGCTGGTGGCCGGACCTGGCGCGCGTGGAAGAGGCGACGCCCAAGGCCTGGACGAAGGTGCTCCAGTCGCGCAGCGGGCGCGGGGTCCGCGCGGACTTCTCGCGTGTGTCCGCGAACCGGCCGCGGCGGCTCGTGTGGCGCCAGGAGCTCGTGGACTCGCCGTTCGAGCGGATCCTCGCGGAGGCGGTCACCGAGATTCAGCTCGAGCCGGCCGAGGGCGGCACGCGCGTCGAGATTGCGGTCACGGAGAAGCCGAAGGGGATGAACCGTTTCGGCGGTTTCATGTTCCGCCTCGCGGCGCGCAAGCGCATCGACCGGGCGCTCGAGGGGCTCGACGAGATCGCGGGGGACCGCACCTGATGCGCTGGTGGGGCTGGGGCGAGGATCGCGACGCGATCCATCTGCCGCCTCACGCCGTCGACATGCTGCGAGAGCAGCTCGGCATCGATGGCTCGCGCCGCCGGCATGTTCCGCTCGAGGAGGTGTCGCTACCGGAGCCGGCTGAGGTTCGCCTGCCCGGTGAGGTGCGCACCGACCGCGAGGCGCGGGTGCTCCATGCGGTGGGTCGCGGCTACCCCGATCTCGTGCGGATCCGTTCGGGTGACGGCTCGAGCGCTCCGGATGCAGTCGCGTACCCGGCCTCGCACGATGAGGTAGCCGAGCTCTTGCGCGCCTGTGTCGAGCAGAACGTGGCGGTGGTGCCGTTCGGCGGCGGCACGAGCGTGGTCGGCGGCGTGGAGCCGCTGCGCGACGGCCATTCCGCCGTAGTCACGTTCGACCTGTCTCGCCTCGACAAGCTCATCTCCGTCGACCGGGTTTCGTTGCTCGCGACGTTCGCTCCCGGCTTGACGGGCCCGCGCGCCGAAGCGCTTCTTGCGAGCCGCGGCCTCACGCTCGGGCACTACCCGCAGTCGTTCGAGTACGCCACGGTCGGCGGCTTCGTCGCCACGCGCTCGGCGGGCCAGGCGTCGACCGGGTACGGGCGCATCGACGAGCTCGTGCGCGGCGTGCGGCTGGCGGCGCCCGCCGGCGATTTGGCAGTCAAGACCGTCCCCGCCTCTGCGGCGGGCCCGTCGTTGCGCGAGCTCGTCGTCGGCTCGGAGGGCGCGCTCGGCGTTATTACCGAGGCGACGTTCATGGTGCGGCCGCTGCCGCGCGTGCGCCGCTACGAGGGCTGGTCGTTCCGATCCTTCGCCGAGGGGTGCGAGGCGTTTCGCACGCTGGAGCACGAGGACTCCTCGCCGGATGTGGCGCGGCTTTCGGACGAGGAGGAGACACGGCTCAACATGGCGCTCGCCTCCAGCGGCTCGCTGGCCGATCGTGCGGGGCGGGCGTATCTGCGCGCACGTGGCCACGAGGGTGGCTGCATCGTCATCGTGGGCTATGAGGGGAGTGAGAGGGATGTCGCCCTCAAGCGCGGCTTCGCTTCGGCGATCCTGAAGCGTTCCGGCGGGCTGCCGCTCGGCACCTCGCCCGGCCGCTCGTGGCTCCGTAATCGCTATGCAGCGCCCTATCTGCGCGACGAGCTGCTCGACCTCGGCGTGATGGTCGAGACCCTCGAGACCGCGACCACGTGGTCGAACCTGCTCAATCTGCACCGCGCGGTGCGCGAGGCGCTCCACGCGCACGCGCCGCTCGTGATGTGCCACGTCTCGCACCTGTACCGCTCCGGCGCCTCGCTGTATTTCACGTTCCTTGGTCGTCAGGACCCCGGGCGCGAGATCGATCAGTGGCGGGCCGCGAAGGCGGCCGCGAGCGACGCGATCGTGGCGAACGGCGGCACGATCACGCACCACCACGCGATCGGCCGCGACCACCTGCCGTGGATGCCGGCCGAGGTGGGCGAGCCGGGGCTCGAGCTGCTGCGCGCGGCGAAGGAGCGGCTCGATCCGGCGGGGATCATGAACCCCGGCAAGCTGATTCCGTAGCCACCAGTTAGCACCGCGGTGCGAGGTCAGCTCTGATCGGCTACCTCCTGACTTTGGTTCCGCATATGAGAACCAAACTCATGACTTAGCGCCGGCGGCGCCTCGCGCTAGCGATATGAACCCTGGCAGGCTGATCCCCCCGCTGACCGACGTCGTCGTTTCGGGATACTGACCGGGACCCCGACTCGCAACCACGCGGCGACCTGCCCAGCGCGCCGCGGGAAGGAGCTTCACACATGGCCTTGACCCAGCGGGAAACGCAGCAGGTTGAGCAGGCGAACGCGAGTGGCAGGACGCCAGTGGTGTTCATCCACGGGCTCTGGCTGCTGCCGAGCAGCTGGGACAACTGGGTGTCGCTCTTCCAGGAGGCCGGATACGCGCCGCTAACGCCGGATTGGCCCGACGATCCCGAGACCGTCGAGCAGGCGAGGGCGAACCCCGACGTCCTCGCGAAGAAGACGCTCGGGCAGGTCGCCGCCCACACCTCCGAGGTGATCGGAAAGCTGGACAAGAAGGCGGCGGTGATGGGCCACTCGACCGGCGGATTGCTGGCCCAGATGATCGCGGGACGCGGTTTGTCCGCTGCGACGGTCGCGATCGACCCTGGCCCGTTTCGCGGCGTTCTGCCGCTGCCGTTCTCGACTCTGAAGGTGACGTTGCCGGTGCTCAAGAACCCCCTCAACAAGAACCGTGCGATCACCCTGACGCTGGAACAGTTCAAGTACGGATGGGTAAACGCGCTCAGCGACGAGGAGGGGAGACGGCTCTACGAGACGTACCATGTGGCCGGGCCGGGCGTGGCGCTGATGCAGATGGCGAACGCCAACCTGAACCCGCGGACCGAGGCGAGGGTGGACACCAAGAACCCCAACCGCGGGCCGTTGCTGATCCTCGACGGAGAGAAGGACCACACGGTGCCGTGGGCGATCGCGAACGCGGCGTTCAAGAGGCAGCAGCAGAACCCGGGCGTGACCGAGATCGAGAAGATCCCGAATCGCGGGCACTCGCTCACGATCGACAGCGGCTGGCGCGAGGTCGCCGACAAGGCGCTCGCGTTCGTGAAGCGATTCGTCTGACGTAAGAGCCCGCTAGGGCGTCGTCGTAGTGCCGCTCGGCGTGGTGCTCGAGCCGCCCAGGGCGTTCGCTGCGCCTGTCTGGGCGTTCGCCGGCACGTTGGTCAGCTTGCCGCGCAGGACGATGTTCGACGGCGACTTCGGGTTGGTGCCGATCTTCTCGCGCGACAGCACGATCGAGCCGAACTTCGTGTAGTTGGCGGGCAGCGGCCCTGTGCCCTGGAGGTTGCCGTTCTGATCGGTGAGTTGGGCGCACACGGCGAACGCGTCGCTCTTCGAGTTGTAGAGCCAGACCTCGTACGCGTTCTTCTGCCCGGTCGGCTGCAGCTGCGCGGCCTGGACCACGAGGCTGCGCTGGTTGCCGCGTGTGAACACCGCGGCGACGCCGGCTGCCTTGCTGCCGCCGGTCGCCTTGAGCGTGCCGACCTTCACGAGCTTGGTCTTGGGCGCCGCGGCGTTGGTGTTCTTCTTGCCTCCGCCGCTGTCGAAGACACCGGTTAGCCAGAGAATCAGGCCGAGCACAACCAGTCCGCCGATCACAGCGGCGATGAGCCTGCGGCGCTTGACGGTGTCGGCGACGCCGCCTCGCAACGAGCGATCTCGCCGAGGCCGCGGCGCCGTGCGGGCGGTCGCCCGCTCTGGAGACTCGACCGCCGCCGTCAGACGTCCGCCGAGGTCGCGCCGGGCGGGCCGGTCGCCGTTGCGCTCCGCCTCGGGGATCTCCGGCGCCTCGCCGTTTGGATAGAGGTCTTCGAGCGAGTCGAGCAGCGACAGCGCCCACGCGCGAGCGGGCTCCGAGCGCTTCAGATGCCCGCGCGTGGCCGTCGACTCGGGCCCGGTCTGCTGGCCGAGCATGTAATCGGCGATCTGGCCGCGCCAGTCGGGGTCCACGCGGTCCGCGGTGCGGGGCGCCAGCTCGCCCATCGCCTCGCGGGCGAGATCCCGCACGCGTGAGGCGGGCATGCCCAGCATGCCGGACAGTTCCTCGTATGTCTGACCCCGCTGGAGGACGAGCTCGATGATCGCCCGCTGCTCCGCGGAGAGGCGGTCAAAAGTGGCCAATCTGCAGGGAAGGGTAGTCTGCGCGGCCGTGTCCGCGCGTAAGAACTCTGTCAGAGAAGCCGAAGAGGCCTACGGCATTCCGTGGGAGAGGACCCTCGACGGGACGCTCGGCTTCGAGATCGTCGAGATTGGCGACGGAACGGCCCGCGCGCGCTTCGACGTCACGGACAGGGTGCGCCAGCCCTTCGGCCTCGTACACGGCGGCGCCTACTCCTCGCTGGCCGAGTCACTGTCCTCAGCGGCCACCTTCCAGGCGGTGGCGGACGGCGGCAACATCGCGATGGGCAGCTCGAACAACACCACGTTCTTCCGCCCGGTCACCGAGGGCTCGATCAACGCAGAAGCGACAGCGCGGCACCGTGGTCGCACCCAGTGGGTCTGGGACGTGGAGTTCACCGACGATCAGGGGCGCCTGACGGCGGCGTCCCGAGTCACGATCGCGGTTCGGCCGCGGCCCGCGAGCCCGCCTCGAAGCGGTTCGTGATCGGCAATCGCCGGTCGCGCCCGAACGCCTTCACCGAGATGCGGATCCCGGGCGGCGCCTGACGGCGCTTGTACTCGGCCCGGTCCACCATCCGGATCACGCGCTCCACCTCGTCTCCAGGCAGCCCGCGGCGCTCGAGTTCTTCGGCGTCGAGCTCTTCCTCGATGTAGCCCTTCAGGATCCCGTCGAGCACGTCGTAGGGCGGCAGCGAGTCGGAGTCGCGCTGCTCGTAGCGAAGCTCCGCGGAGGGCGGGCGCTCGAGCACCGTGGCCGGCACGAGCTCGCGCCCCTCGTTGGCGTTCCGCCAGCGCACGAGGTCGTAGACCGTGTGCTTGAACACGTCCTTGAGGACGGCGAAGCCGCCGGCCATGTCGCCGTAGAGCGTCGCGTAGCCCACCGACAACTCGGACTTGTTGCCAGTGGTGAGCACGAGCCAGCCGAACTTGTTCGAGAGCGCCATCACGAGGTTGCCGCGGATGCGCGCCTGCAGGTTCTCCTCCGTGATGTCGGGCTCGCGGCCCGCGAAGACATCCGACAGCATCGAGTCGAACGCCTGCATCGGCTGCTCGATCGGCAGCTCGAATACCTCCGCCCCGACGTTCTGCGCGATCGTCCGCGCGTCTGCCTGGGTCTCGTCCGACGAGTACGGCGACGGCATGATCACCGCGTTCACCCTGTCCGGCCCGAGCGCGTCAGCGGCGACGAGCGCAACCAGCGCCGAATCGATCCCGCCCGAGAGGCCGAAGACGACCTCCGAGAAACCGTTCTTCTCGACGTAGTCGCGCACGCCGGTGACGAGCGCCCGGTAGATCTCCTCCTCCTGCGAGAGGGGAGGAGCGACGGGGCCGCCCACGTCGTGCTCGGTGTCACTGCCGCTCACCTCGAGCCGCGCCAGCACGGTCGGCTCCGCGGAGCCTTCCTCCCACGAGCGCTGGGCGGCGGCTCGATTGCGCGTGTCACGCAGACGCCCGGTCTCGACGGCCGAGGGATCGAACGTGAAGGTGCACATCGACTCCTCGAACTGCGGCGCGCGGGCGATCACCTCGCCGTCGCCGTCGATTCCGAGGCTGTAGCCGTCGAATACGAGCTCGTCCTGGCCGCCGACCATGTTGCAGAACGCGATCGCGACGATGCTGTCGCGCGCCCGCTGGACGAGCATCTGCTCGCGCTCTGCGCCCTTGCCGGCGTGGTAAGGGGAGGCCGAGAGGTTCACGATGAGGTGGGCGCCGGCGAGCGCCTCGGCCGTAAGCGGCGGGCCCGGCTCCCAGATGTCCTCGCAGATCGTGATGCCGATCAGCACGCCGTTGACCTCGATCAGCGCGGCGTCGCGGCTCGACTGGAAGTAGCGGCGCTCGTCGAACACGCCGTAGTTGGGCAGATAGTTCTTGCGGTACACGCCGGCGACGCGACCGTCGGCCAGCACGGCGGCGGCGTTGTAGACGTCCTTGTCGAGCTCGGGGAACCCAACGACCGCGACGATGCCCTGGGCGGACTCTGCGATCGACTCGAGCGCGGCGCTCGCGCGCTCGAGGAAGTTCCGCTTCAGCAGCAGGTCCTCGGGCGGGTAGCCCGTCAGCACGAGCTCGGGCAGGACGACGAGCGCCGCACCCTCGTCGCGCGCGGCCTCGATCTTCTCCCGAATCCGCGCGGCATTGCCCCCGATGTCTCCGACCGTGGAGTTCATCTGGGCGAGCGCGACTCTCATGGGGTCGAGCCTCGTTCCCATGAATTCAGTATGACGCGGCGCTCAGCCGCTCAGCGGGCGTCAGATGCGGTTCTGGTCGCCCACGAGCATGCGCAAACGCGTGCCCTCAGTGCTCGCCTCGAGATCGAAGCGACGCGTGAGGCGCTCGATCAGGCCGAGGCCGCGGCCGTGTGTGGCGCCCCGGGGGGCGCGGTTCCTGCGGCGGAAGCGGCCGCAATCGCCGACCTCGATCAAGAAGCCCTCGCCGTTGCAGCCGCAGCGGACCTCTATCGGCTCCGCGGCGTCGGAGCCGCGGCCATGGCGCATCGCGTTTGTGACCGCCTCGGTCACAACCAGGGCGGCGCGGAAGCGCGCTTCCTCGTCGAGGCCGCACGCCGCAGCGCGGCCACGGACGAACTCCCGTGTCCGGGCCAACTCCGCAGGATCCGGACGAATCTGCAGCGTCTCGTGCGCGTGCTTCCCCGCCATCGGTAGTGGCGTTCCCTACTCAAATGGGTACAAAACCTGACTACTGCGTCAGTTAACGGGATGGCGCGTGCCCACCCTCCGATTGTGGCCCTTTGCAGGGCTTTAGGCGGAAACGAGCCGCGTCAGCGGGTCAGTGTCCCCAACCGACTGGCGCCTCGTGGCGGACCGAGTCCTCGCCGCGCTCGTCGGTTCGGATGCGGACCGACTGCTCGACCGGATACACGAACACGCGGCCATCGCCGATCTCGCCGGTCCTCGCGCCGCCCACGATCGCCTCCACGGCGCGGTCGGCGACGTCGTCGGGCACCACCGATTCCACCTTCACTTTGGGGAGCAGCGAGATGTTCGCCCGCGTGCCGCGGTACTGCTCGGTGTAACCCTTCTGGCGCCCGCACCCCATCACCTCGGAGACGGTGAGCCCGGACACGCCGAGCTCGTCGAGCGCGTCCTGCACCTCCTGCAGCCGCTCCGGCCGAATGATCGCCTCGATCTTCTTCACCGCGTCCCAGCCTCCCTAGAGGTCATAGCGTGCAAGCCGGCCGGGAGCGGCCCCACCCCGGGGCGGAGCGGCGACCCGGCGGCTGGATGGTATTCGGTGCCAGGGACGGGCATGAACTGCTCGGGGTAGCCCCACATGCCGTGCTCCACGAGGTCGAGCCCGTAGCGCTCGTCCTCGGGCTTCACCCGCAGCCCGTAGGTCGACTTGATCGCCCAGAACACGAGGTAGGACAGGACGAATACAGCCGTGAACGCGGATACGACGCCGAGCGCCTGGACCGCGAGCTGGTGGATGCTGCCCGTGTAGAAGAGGCCGCCCTGACCGACCCCATTGAGCTCCGCCAGCCGCGGGGCTGTGAAGAGGCCGCAGGAGAGCGTGCCCCAGACGCCGGCCATGCCGTGCGCCGACAGCGCGCCGACCGGGTCGTCGAGCTTGCGGTCGATCAGGATCACCGAGAACACCACGATCACGCCCGCGACGAAGCCGACGATCGGCGCCGCCCAGAACTCCACGTAGCCGGACGGCGCGGTGATCGCGACGAGGGCCGCAATCGCCCCGTTAGCCGTCATGCCGATGTCGAAGGTGCGCGTGAGCGCGTAGATCGTCCCCATGGCGCCGAGCACGCCCGCCGCCGCGGCCAGGTTGGTGACCACGGCGACGTCGGCGAAGCGGCCGCCGATCGCGCCAAGCGTCGACCCCGGGTTGAAGCCGAACCAGCCGAACCAGAGGATCAGGACGGCCAGCCCCACGAACGGCATCGAGTGGCCCGGGATCACGTTGGGCTTCCCGTCGCGGCCGTACTTGCCCTGGCGGGCGCCGAGCAGCAGCAGCGCCGCGAGCGCGCCGGTCGCACCGATCAGGTGGACGGCGGTCGAGCCGGCGAAGTCCTGCATGCCGAAGTTCGCCTGGAGCCAGCCGCCGCCGAACACCCAGTGGCTCACGACCGGGTAGATCAGCGCCGAGAAGACCACCGCGTAGATCAGGTACGCGCCGAACTTGATGCGCTCGAGCGTCGTGCCCCACACGATCGCGAGCGAGACGGCGCAGAAGACGAACTGGAAGAAGAACTTGGCCGGCACCGCCGCGCTCGAGAACGCCATTGCGGGGAAGAGATCGCCGTTCGTCGTGCCGAGGAAAGTGCCGTGCGTGCCGGCGAGCCAACCTGACCCGCCGAACGCGAGGGCGAAGCCGACCGCCCAGTAGCAGAGGCCCGCGATCGAGAGGTTGGCGAGCACCTTCGGGACCACCGTGCCCGCGTTCTTCATGCGCGAGAAGCCCATCTCGAGCAGGAGGAAGCCGGCCTGCATAAAGAAGACGAGCACTGCCGCGACGACGACCCAGAGGGTCTCGATCGCCGGTACGGCGTCCTTGATGGTCGGTGCCAAGCGCGGTCCTTTCTCTCGCGGTTCGAGCGGCAGCCGGAGCATCCAGCGCGCGTTGGCAGCGGTCATTCGCCCGGCGTACAACATTTGCCGCCCGCGCCTTGTACGGCGGGCGAAGAAGCGAGTCCTAGAGCGGAATCGAGCCCGTCAGCTCTCGTCGCCGACGGCCGCGACGGTGGCCTTGCAGCAGCTCGCGAGGACCTTCGGGTCGACCTCGAACACGGTGTTCCCGTCGCCGCCGGCGGCCCATACCGTCGGAAACTCGAGCAGCGCCTCGTCGATCACGACCGGTAGCCCGTGCGAGAACGGCGGCACGCCACCGGGCGAGAAGCCGGTCGCGGCGCGGACCTCATCCGGGCTCGCCGCGTGCAGCACCGCGCAATCGAGCACGTCGCAGAGCGCCCTCTTGTCGATCTTGTGGGCGCCGGAGGCAACGCACACCATCGGCTCGCCGTCCGCGACGAAGACGATCGATTTGGCGATCCGGGCGGGCTCGGTGCCCACGGCGCGCGCCGCCTCCGCGACCGTGCGCGTCGGGCGCTCGAGCCTCTTCATCGAAACCATCAGGCCCAGGTCGCGGGCCGTGCTCACTACTCGCTCGTGCAACTTCGATACTCCAAAGGGGCAGACGAAGATAGTGCAACGCCAGACGCAGAGCGCCAATCGCCACTTTGGACTATTCGGTGGGCTGGAACCGCCGCACCGGCGCCGGAGCCGGTCGCCTGGACGGCCGCGCCGGCGCCAGCTCGGCGGCGCGCTCGAGCGCGGCGAAGGAGCCCTCGAAGTCGGCCACGAGGTCCTCGATGTCCGACATCGCGTCCCAGTCGGCGTTCAGTCCGATGTTCAGGCGGCCGTTGTAGCTCATGATCGCGACCCCGAGCGCCTGGCCCTGCGCCAGCGGCACCATCGGGAAGATGTCGATCAGCTCGCGCCCGAGCAGGTAGAGCGGGAACTGCGGGCCCGGAACGTTCGTGACCACGAGGTTGAAGAAGCGCTGCCGCGCGGTGAGGCGCGCGGCCTGGCTCATGATCGTGGGTGGGGCGAAACCGGTCAGCTCGGTGAGCACCTGCGCTCCGACCGCCTGGCCCGAGCTCTTCAGGTCGGCCATCGCATCCGAGATCTGGCGCATGGCCTCGAGAGGGTCCTCGACGCCCACCGGCAGCGGCGCCATCATCGCCGCCACCTTGTTGCCGAGCGCGCCTCGCTCGCTTTGAGCCCGCACGCTCACCGGCACCATCGCCTTGAGCACGAGGCCGTCGGTGTCGACCCCGCGCCCGCGCAGGTGGCGGCCAAGCGCCTGGCTCACCACGGTGAGCACCACGTCGTTCACCGTTCCGCCGAGGGCGTTCTTGATCGCCTTCACATCGTCGAGCGAGGCGCGCACCCAGCGGAAGCGGCGGTGCGGCCCGAGCTTCACGTTGTACGGGCTGCTCGGCGCCGGGTTCAGGCCGGCGCCGGCCATCGCCCCGACGCCGCCGAGCGCCGTCCCGGCGGCCCGCAGCGCGGCACGCGGCCCCCGCAGCGTCGCACGCGCGGTGCGCACCATCTCGGTCGGCAGCGTGGCGCGCTCGAGCAGCGCCTCGGCTAGCAGGTCAGCGTGCGACGGAAGTGGGCGGGCGACCCACCTCGGCGGCGGATTGGGCGGCTCCGCAGGCTCGGGCGAGGTGTCGAACAGCACGCTCGCGATGTCCACGCCGGAGACCCCGTCGACGAGTGCGTGGTGGGTCTTCGAGAGGATCGCGAAGCCGCCGTCGGCGAGGCCCTCCACCAGCCACATCTCCCAGAGCGGCTTGTCGCGGTCGAGTGGCTGCGAGAACACGCGTCCCGCGAGCGTGCGCAGCTCATCCTCGGAGCCGGGCGGGGGAAGCGCCGTACGGCGCACGTGGTAGCCGAGATTCAGGTGCGGGTCGTCGACCCACGTCGGTCGGCCCTGCCCGAGCGGGACGAACGCGAGCCGCTGCCGGTAGCGCGGCACGAGGTGGAGCCGACGCTCGATCGCCTCGATCAGCTCCTCGTACGCTGGAGGCGGGCCGTCGAACAACATCAAGCCGGCAACGTGCATGTGAGCGCCGTCGCGCTCCATGTGGAGGAACGACGCGTCGAGCCCGGTGAGCCGGTCGCCCGCCATCTTGGCTGCCTACTCTACGCCCGCGTCTGGCTCGGAGTGCCCTGCAGTCTGCGGGTGGCGTCCGGTCGGGAACGTATGTTCGCCTGTTGTGAGCACGGACGCACGTTTGATCAGGCAGGCGTACCGGTTCGCGCTCGCGCCGAGCCCGCGGCAGGAGGCGTTCCTTGCATCGTGCTGTGGCACGTCGCGGTTCTGGTTCAACCAGGGCCTTGCACTCGTCAAGGACCGCCTAGACCGGCGCGGCGCAGGTGAGCACGCGCGCGTGCCGTGGTCCTACAAGTCCCTCTGCTCGGAGTTTGCGCCCCTCAAGGACGAGGTGTGCCCCTGGCGCTCGGAGGTGGTCGTCGGCTCGATGCAGGCGGGGCTCGAGCAGCTTGGGCGCGCGCTCCAGAAGTACTCCAAGACCAGAGCCGCTGGGCGCCCGGTCGGGTTTCCGCGGTTTCGGGCGAAGGGGCGCTGCCATGAGTCCGTCATCTTTCAGCGCCCCCGTATAGCCGACAGCCGACATGTGCTGCTTGATCGCCGGCTGGGTCCGATGCGCACGAAAGAGCCCATGCGAAAGCTGCTGAGGCTGCTCGCCGACGACGAGCGCGCCCGTGTGCTGCGCTCAACGGTCAAGCGCACGCCGCGCGGCTGGACGATCAGCTTCACAGTCGAGCGTTCGCCCAAGCGCCGACACGCCCGACGCCCGACCGCCGCCGTCGGCGTAGATCTCGGTCTCACGCGGCTGGCAACGCTGTCGACCGGCGAGGCAGCTGCAAACTCTCGGCCGTTGCGGGCGGTTCTGGTCAAGCTCCGGCGCTTGCAGCGTCAGCTCGACCGCCAGCGTCGTGCCGCGAACGCACGAAATTACCTAGCTGACGGGCGAGTCAGAGCGGGAGCAAAGACGTGGTCGAAATCGATGAGAATGGGGGACACCGAGAAGCGCATCAAGCGGTTGCACGCACGAGTTGCGAACCTACGCCGCGAACAGGCCCACCAGCTCACGACCTATCTGACGCGTGAGTTCGGCGTCATCGGCGTCGAGACACTCGCCGTCAGCAACATGATCCGCAATCGCCGTCTGGCTCGTCATATCGGCGATGTCGGCTGGGGCATCATCCTGACCCAACTCAAGTACAAGACCTCGTGGTCCGACGGGTCGCTCCTTATTGCGGCAAACCGTTTCCATCCCTCTTCGAGGACGTGCAGCGCCTGCGGAGCAGTGAAAGCCAAGCTGAGCCTGAACGAGCGCGTCTTCACCTGCGATGGCCCCGCTTGCGGGCACGTTCAGGACCGCGACCTCAATGCGGCCTTGAACCTCGCCTGTCTGGCTGCCCGTCACGCGCAGGCCGAGGGCTTGCAATGCCACGTCGCCGCCACCGGAGCGGAGACACTAAACGCGCGCCGAGGGCAGGTCAGACTCGACCCAGTCGAGCACAGCCCCGCGAAGCGCGAAGAGTCCTCGGACTCATCCCAGCACGGCGACGCGCTGGCTCTCGCAGTCTAAGCAGGCGGGCTACCGCCTACCGAGAAGCGAGAGGGGGCTCTACGCTTCCGGCCCGTGCGCACGGACGAATTGCTCAGGCCCTGGTACGACGCGGCTGCCGCGATGGTGCCGGGTCTGCGCACGTTCGACGTGCACACGCATACCGGTCATGCCGACCCGGACGAGTTCCACCAGACGCCCGAGGAGCTACTGACGGGGCTGTCCGCGGTCGACGGCCGCGCGGTCGTCTTCACGTTGCACGAGCCCGACGGCTACTCCGAGCCGAACGACCGCGTCCGCGCGGAGGCGGCGGCGTCCGGCGGCAAGCTCGTGCCGTTCTGCCGCGTGAATCCGCATGCCGATGCGCTGGCAGAGGCGCGCCGCTCCCTCGACGCGGGCGCACGCGGTATCAAGCTGCATCCGCGCGCGGAGCGCTTCACGCTCGACCATCCCACGGTGGGCGACCTGTTCGAGCTCGCCCAGGAACGTTCGGTGCCGATCATCGTGCATGCGGGGCGGGGAATACCGGCGCTCGGTCGCCACACGCTCGAGCAGGCGGAGCGCCACCCCGGCGCGAACGTGATCCTCGCGCACGCGGGCATCTGCGACCTGGCGTGGCTGTGGCGGCACGGCGAGGAGCGCCCGAACCTGCTCTACGACAGTGCCTGGTGGACCGCGACGGACCTGATCGCGCTGTTCTCGCTCGTCCCGCCGGGGCGCATCCTCTTCGGCAGCGACTCGCCCTACGGCACGCCGATGCACGAGTCGATTCTCACGCTGCGGTGCGCTCGCCAGGCCGGCCTGTCGGACGATCAGGTCCGGGAGATCATGGGCGGCCAGGTCGAGCGCCTGCTCGCGGGCGAGCCGCTCGCCGACCTCGGTCCGGCACCGATGAAGCCGGCCGAGGCCGACCTCCTCCTCGACCGCGCCTACACCTTTCTGATCCAAGCGATCATCGCCTGCTTCGGGCGTGTGATGGACCGAGTGGGCGAATCGCTCGCCCTCGTGCGGCTCTGCTGCGAGGTGGGCGAGGACGCACCTCAGGCGGAGGCCTGTCGATCCGTCCTGTCGCTGGTGGACCGCTTCGAGCACTACCAAGCGGTTCGCGACGACGACCCCCGCGACTTCGCCGGCGTGTCGCTGCTGATCGTCGCAGCGGTGGTTGCGAGGACGCCGAATGTCCCGCTGCCGGAGACGCCAGAGCCGGTTTCGGTGAGCGAGCGCACCGACTGAGGTAGGACGCGGCCACGCGGCGGTTACAGCCGCGGGGATCTTCACATCAAGTCAAGCCCGCGTGACCGGCGTCACGTTCGTATCCCTCAGCAGGGGTACCGTCGCATGCGAACGGTTGTTCGAAAGAGCGCCGCCGAGCCGCGGGCCTCAAGGGCCGCGCGGGCGGGGGAACCAACCTGAGCCGCGTCCCGACAGGGGACTGCTGGACGCGGCAGGGGCGAATCGGCCGGTTATCCGGCAGTAGCGCAGCAGAGCAGCGCGCCAGTGCGCGCTGCGGGGCGCGCGAGCCCGTCAGCTAACCCCGTAGGTGGCGGGAAAGGAAGTTCCTTGAAGTCGATTCTGGCTGCGCGCGTCCGCAGCGCGCGCCGAGCGGCGCCCATTGCCGCTGCAGCGCTCGTGCTGGGCGCTGCCGGGGGCGGCGCCGCGATTGCAGAGGCCGCGGGCACCACCGGTGCGAGCACCGCGGCCCCAACGCCACACGTCCATGCGAAGTTCACGCGCGAGCAGCTCGCCGGCCATCCCGTGCGCGCTCGCGGCGTGGCTCATCCCTCCGATCGCACGCACACCGTGCTCATGCAGGCCCGCCGCGGCCACGGCCGCTGGCAGACCGTCGACCGCGCCCGCACACAGGCTGGACACTTCCGCGCTTCGTGGCGGCCGTCCAGCACGGGGCGCTACCAGGTTCGCGCGGTGCTCGCCGGCGCCACCGGGGCGGCGGGCGCCAAGCCCGCGCAGCGCACCGTGCGCGTGTACCGCGCAGCTGCCGCGTCCTGGTACGGGCCGGGCTTCTACGGCCACAGGACGGCCTGCGGCCACACACTCACGCCCGGCACGCTCGGCGTCGCGAACAAGTCGCTGCCGTGCGGCACGCGCGTGACCTTCCGCTACGGGCGCTACCGCGTAACCGTGCCGGTCATCGACCGCGGCCCTTACGCGGGCGCGCGCGTGTGGGATTTGACGCCTGCCACGAAGTCGCGACTGCACTTCCCGTCGACCGGGGTGGTGTGGTCTACGCGGTAGAGCGCGTCTCTCCGAAGCCAGGCACTGAGGGGGTCGCCCCGGGGCCGTGCTGGCGAGCGTCGTCGCTCAGGGTGAATAGTTCCCCTCGAGTGACGACGCTCGCCGGCGTCGTCATTTCCTTCCCATAGTGGGATGAAAGTGACGACACTTCGGCAGGGCGGGCGAATGGGTACCCCTAAGTGCTCAACCGGCGGGGCGCCAGGGCTACAGCGCCAGGGCGAGCTGGTCGTCGCCCACGCTGGAGCCCTCGTCGAGGCCGGCGACACGCACTCCGAGGAGGCGCACCGGCCTCGGCGGGTCGAAATCGCGCAGCAACGCGAGCGCGATCCGCGTGACCGCGGCCGAGTCGTTCGTCGGCTCCGCGAGGCTGCGTGCTCGCGTGTGGATCGAGAAGTCGTCGAGGCGCACCTTGATGCCAATCGTGCGTCCCGACTGACCGGCCCGTACAAGCCCCGCACACAGCTCGTCCGCGAGCTTCACGACCACGGGCTCCATCTCGTCGAGGCGGCGCAGGTCGCGGTCGAACGTGGTCTCGCGCGACTCCGACTTCGCGACCCGGTCGGTCTCGAGCAAACGATCGTCCTCGAACCGCGCCAGATTCGACAGGTGTGGGCCGAGCCGCGGCCCGAACAGCTCCACTAGCTGCTCAGTGGGCGCGGCGGCGAGATCCCCCAGGGTCCTGATGTCGTTCTCTTCGAGCCGCTTCACGGTCTTCGGCCCGATGCCGGGCACGAGCCCGGGCGAGGCGGCCGCAAACCGCGCGCACGCCTCCTCGCGCGACAGAAACACGAAGCCGTCGGGCTTCTCGGCGTCGGAGGCCACTTTGGCGACGAGCTTGCTCGGACCCACTCCGATCGAGCACACAAGGCCCGTCGCCTCCCGCACCGCCTCCTTGATGCGGCGCGCCGCCGCGCGCGGGCGATCGATCCCGGTGAGGTCTAGGTAGGCCTCGTCGAGGCCCACGATCTCGACCGTCTCGACCTGCGCGCGCAGCACCTCCATCACCTCGCGCGACCGCGCGCGGTAGTGCTCGAAGTCCGGCGGGATGAACACCGCGTCCGGACAGCGGCGGCGCGCCCACTCAGCGGGAGTGGCCGACTGCACGCCGAATTTGCGCGCCTCGTACGAGGCGGTCGTGACCACCGCGCGCGGGCTCGAGCCCGCCACGACGACCGGCTTGCCGATCAGCTCGGGGCGTCGCTGAAGCTCGACGCTCACGTAGAACGCGTCCATGTCGACATGCGCGATGCAGCGCTCCATCGCGAGCAGGCTAGGGGCGCGGGCGGACAGGCGTTCGTGCCCGGCTAGGCCGGCGCGCCCGCGCCGCTTTCCTCGGTAACGAGCGCCTCGAGCGATGCCTTCACGCCGCGCGGCAGCACGATCACGGGGCAGTGCGCTTCCGAGACGACGTGCCTCGACACGCTGCCGAGCAGCACCGCGCGCGCAGGGCCATAGCCACGTGAGCCGCACACGAGGAGATCGACGCCGTTCGATAGCTCGACGAGCGCCTCGCCGGGGTCGCCGATCACGGCCTCGACCTCGACAGACACGTCGTCGCCGAGCTCGCCCACGGCTACGCGCAGCCGCCGCTCAGCTTCGAGCCGGTGCTCTCCCTCCACCTCCTCGAGCGACTTCCCGGCCTGGCTGGCGGTCGCAGGCTCGGTCTCGAAGTGCATGCTCGCGGTCACCTTCACGACCGTGATCACGCGCAACGTCGCGCCGGCACGGCGTGCGAGCGCGTACGCGCCGCGCAGCGCTTCCCGGGCCTCTTCGGTGTCTACGTAGGCGACGCCGATGACGGATGGAGGTCCTCCACGAGTCCATGCCCGCGGCACGACCGTGACCGGGCACGGCGCACCGTGCAGGAGACGGACGGCCGTGCCTCCGGCGAGCGCACGCCCAACGCCCGACCTCCGCGATGAGCCGATCACGAGGAGGCCCGCGTCATCGTCGTCGGCTTCCCGGTGGAGCGCCTTCGCGGCGCTCGAGCTCTGGAGCAGCCTGACCTCGTATGCGATCCCCTCGTGCTCGAGGTGCTGCTGGACGGCGCGCGCCGCTTCCGACGCGTCGTGCGTCAGATCAGCATCGGTCTGGCCGACGGCATAGTCGAGAGGCTCGCCGGAGACGGGTAGCGACGGCACCTTTTCCGACGTGACGCACGCGACTATCAACCGTGCGCCCGTGAAGCGCGCCGCGGCGATGCCGAATGACAATGGGGCGTTGTCGATAGTCCTCGGGTCGTATCCGACGAGGATGGGCTTCCCCATGTCCCCATGGTCTGTGCGCCGCGCGCGGGTGTCAACTAAGAAGGCTGGCGGACAGGCCTGATCAGTATCTCGTTCACGTCCACGTGCGCCGGCTGCGACAGGGCGAACACGACGGCGCGCGCGATGTCGTCGGCTTCGAGGGCGACCTCGGGGCGGTTGTCGAAGAAGGGCGTGTCCACCGCGCCCGGCTCGATCAGCGTCACCCGGATGTCCGAGTCGGACACCTCCTGGCGGAGCCCTTCGCCCATCGCCGTCACGGCCCACTTCGTGGCCGAGTAGAGCGACCCTGGCAGTGCCCGGCGGCCGGCGACCGAGCTCGTGAGCACGACGTGACCGCGGCCCTCGTTGCGGAAGTGCGCGAGCGACGCCCGTATCGAGAGCGCGGTGCCGTAGACGTTGGTGTCGATCATCGAGCGCCAGAACTCCGGCGTCTCTTCGAGGAAGCCGCGCTTCGCCCCGAAGCCGGCGTTCGCGAACATTGCGTCCAGGCGCCCGAAGTGATCGAGCGCGGCCGCCGCCAGCGCCTGCTGGTCGTTCCAGTCGGTCACATCGCACCGACGTCCGATCGCCACCTCGTCGCCTCCGAGCTCGGCCGCCAGCGCGGCGAGCCGGTCCTCCGAGCGCGCGCCGAGCACGACTCGCCACCCGGCCTCCGCGGCATGCCGCGCGGTCGCGGCGCCGATGCCGCTCGAGGCGCCGGTGATGACGATCACGGGTCGCTCATCCGCCACGCGCGGGTTGTATCAGGGCGAGTACGCTGCGCGCCGTGAACGCGGGAGAGTTGCGCACGCGGCCGCGTTTTCCGGACGTGCCGCGCGAGGCAGGGCACTACGAGAGCTTCTACCTGAAGGCATCGCACCCGACCGA
>DASVXS010000196.1:0-15483 GCA_036392575.1 Thermoleophilaceae bacterium
CCGCATTTCGATACGGACTATTCGACAAGACGCTCGGGCGCTGGTTCATCAAGCGCTGGGCCGAACAGGCCATCGAAGGGTTACGCCGGACGCTGACTTCACGCGCTAAGGCCTAGTGCGCGAGCCCCCGCTCTTGCGGCGGGCCGGGAGTCAGGCCGTGACGAGGGCCTGGAACGCGGGCTCCTCGCGAATCGGGTCGAAGTCGGAATCGCCTATGGCAAACGAGCGGTAACGCTCCGCCTTGTCGATCGCGAGCCTCAGGTGCTCGATCGCGTCGGCCGTTCGGCCGGCGAGACTCTCGCAGCAAGCCAGGTTGTAGAGCGGTCCCGCATACTCGGGATGCGCCTTCACCGCTTCACGCCCCCCGTCGGCCGCCTCGGCGTAGCGGCCTTCGAGGTAGAGGCGGTTGAACGGGGCCCAGATCTCAAAGCCTTCTGGCTCATACGCCTGACCCGGGGTGGCCCCGACCGCGAGGATCGTCGTCCCGGGCTCCTCTGCGAACGCGGTGCGCTTCACCCCGGGGCGGGCGAAGACGAAAGTGCCCACCGGCGCGTCCACGCGCTCGCCGTCGAGCTCGAAGGTCGCTCTGCCGCTCTGGACGAAATAGAGCTCTTCGTCCCACCCGGCCTCGTCGTGCTCGTTGATTATCCGGTCGCCGGCCTCGTGGCCGGTCCATGTGTTGACGCCAAACGACGTGATGCCGAGCTCGTGACGGATCGGGCGGAAGGGAGCGCGACCGTCGCTCAGCTCGTCGATCTCCTCAAGGTGGGCAACGGCGTATTCGGCCATTGCACGTAGTGTCGCGCTTCTGAATGGGACGGAGCGGCGGTGGCGGAAGCCGACGCTGGTAGCGGGATACTGCAGGGGCGATGTCGCAGGAGAACGTCGAGGTGGTACGCCGTGTCTATGACGCGTGGAACGCCGGAGATATGACCGCGCTCCGCGACCTCTGCGACCCCGATGTGGTCATGCATCACCCCGAGGGCTGGCCTGAGCCCGGCCCCTCGGTGGGTCGGGAGGCGGTCATGCGCCAGTGGGAGCAGATTCGCGAGGCTTGGACGGGCGACACGTTGGTGCCGGTCACCGACTTCGTCGCCGCCGCCGACCGCGTCGTCGTCCGGGATTCCTGGCGTGGGACGGGGCAAGGACCCGACGCGGACATGCAGTTCTCTCGCGTCTTCACTCTGCGGGAGCGCAAGATCATCGGCGTCGACATCTTCTGGGACCACGCAGATGCCCTCGAAACCGTGGGGCTTCGGGAGTAGCGGCTCCCGCTTCGGATGATCCGCCTATGGCGGCAACCCGGCGGCCTGGCGCGCCCCGTCGGGGTCCGCAAAGGATTGGACGCGGACGACACGCCCATCGCGGACGGTCAAGAGCGAGGACCGGGTCTCATCGACTTCGAGCTCGTGCGTCCGGCCGACGATGTGTACGACGACCGCCACCTGATCACCGGCGTCGTCGAACCTCAGCGTCTCAACCCGGTACCTCTCCCAAGCCGACAGGAACTCACCCCAGAATCGCCGCACGCCGTCAAAGCCTCGGTAACTGTCGACGGCAAGCAATGACTCAGTCACCGGGACCCACTCGATCTCTGGATCTAAGAAACGACCGAGAGCGTCATCGGACATGCGCTGCTCGAACTGTTGTGTGGAGCCCTCGCTCGCAAGCTCCGCGTAGAGTCGGCGGACCAGTTCGACGTTCTCCTGTGACACGGCGTTCCCCAGTGTCTCGCAGCGCGCTCCCTGGTTGGTTAGCATCGCGTCGGTGCCCTCGCCGGACAGGCTGGACTTCTACGACGGCGAGTTGCGCGCTCACCACGAGCACCTTCGCGCGGCCTACGGGATCAGCCCCGGTGACGACGTGGTCGACATCGGGTGCGGAACCGGGCTGACGACTCGCGAGGCGGCGCGCGCCTCGGCGCCGGGCCGCGTTGTCGGCGTCGACGTATCCGAGCGCATGCTTGAGCGCGCCCGCCAGTTGACGGCGGCCGAACGGATCGACAACGTCCGGTACGAACTAGGCGACGCCCAGGTGCATCGCTTCGACGCCGCCGGCTTCGACGTGGCGATCAGCCGCTTCGGGACGATGTTTTTCTCCGATCCGGCCGTCGCGTTCGCCAACATCGCCGCCGCCCTTCGACCCGAGGCGCGCCTGGTGCTGCTCGTCTGGCAGCGACACGAGCACAACGAATGGGCGCGGGCGATCGACGCCGCGCTGGGTGATGCGGCGCAGCCACGGCAGCCGGGCGCGGACCCTTTCTCGCTCGGCGATGTCAAAACCACCGCGGGGATCCTCGAGGGCGCCGGCTTCGACGGCGTGCGGTTCGAGGACGTCCACGAGCCGGTCCTCTACGGACACGACCTCGACGCCGCGATCGCGTTCGTCCGGGGATTTCAGGACACAAGCGCAGCCTTCGCCACCCTGAACGACGGCGAGGCGGCCCGTACCGTCGAGCGCCTCCGCGAGATGCTCGCGGCCCACCACAGCGACGAGCGCGGCGTCGTCCTCGATTCGCGTTCCTGGCTGATCACCGCCCGGCGACGCCGCTAAGGCGTTGAGAAAACCGGATCCCCCGGCGCGGACTGCCAGAGGGGCGGCGCCTAGCGCGCGAGCGTCGTCTCGAGCGTGCCGAGCTGGGGCGAGCTGACGACCATCTCGTCGCCCGGCTTCAGCCACACGCGCGGCGTGCGCACACTGCCCACGCCGGCGGGCGTGCCGGTGGACACAATGTCGCCGGGCTCGAGCGTCATCAGCATCGACAGGTGCACCACTAGCGCGGGGATCGAGTGGATCAGGTCGGCCGTGGTGGCGTGCTGCATCACCTCGCCGTTGAGGGTGAGCTGGATCTCGATCCGATCCGGCGGCCCGGCTTCGTCGGGCGTGACGAGCGCGGGCCCGCAGGGTGCGGCGCCGTCGAAGATCTTGCCGGGCATCCACTGCGGCGTCTTGAACTGGAAGTCGCGCGCCGAGAGGTCATTCAGCAGCATGTAGCCGGCGAGCTTCGCGATCGCGTCGGCCTCGCTCACGTCCTTGGAGCGCTCGCCGACGACGAACGCCACCTCGGCTTCGTAATCCACCTTCTCGCTGTAGGCGGGCAGCTTCACCGTCGCGCCGGGCGGCGCGAGTGCGTTCGCGTACTTGCCGAAGATCGTCGGCTGGTCGGGCGCCTCGCGGCCGGTCTCCTCCGCGTGGGAGCCGTAGTTCAGCCCGAGGCAGATGATCTTTCCCGGGTCGAGGATGGGCGGCAGCAGTGCGGATTCGTGCACGTGTGCCGTCGGCTCCGCGCCCTCGACCCCGCGCGCCTTCTCGAGCAGGCCGGCGCGGATGACTTCGCTGAGCGACGGCTCGCAGCGCGGCTCCTCCCCGAGCGAGTCCCAGATGTCGACGATGCCATGTTCGCCGCTGAGCACGCCGGCGCGCGGACCCCGCCCCGAGTCGTAGGTGACCAGCCTCATCGCGGCGGCAAATTAGCGCAGTTACCCTGTTGGGCATGAGGCGACCGGTACTACTCGCCGCGCTCGCGGCGACGATGTTCTTCGTGCTGCCTGCGGGGGCGGACGCGCCGAAGCGGCTGCCGTCGGGGGCGACGATTGCGGGCGTGTCCGTCGCCGGCATGGGCCCCGTGACCGCGCAGCGCGAAGTGCAGCGCGTGATCGGCGCGCAGTATGAGCGGCCGATCACGCTGCGGGTCGGCTCACGCGACGTGGCGATCTCGACCGCCAAGGCGGGCCAGACGATCGCCTACAAGCGCATGGTTGACCTGGCGTTCAAGCTGGCGGGCGACCACAAGCCGGTGCACGTACGTCTCGACCGCGACTACGACTCGAACGCGCTCACGGCGGCGGTGAAGGCGGCCTCGAAGCCGTTCTACCGCGCGCCACGCAATGCGCGCGTGCGCTTCGGGGTGACGCGGGTCGTGCGGATCCGCGGCCACAACGGCCGCGGGCTGGATCTGAAATCGGTGCGCGTCGCCGTCGGGGCGGAGCTGCACCGTCCGACCGATGCGCGAATCATCACCGCCTCCGTGCGCACGCTGCGCCCGCGGATCGGGCTGAACAAGCTGCGGAGTGTCTACTCGACCTACATCTCGGTGGACCGCGGCCACTTCAAGCTGCGCCTCTTCAAGCGGCTGCGCGTGGTGAAGACCTATCCGATCGCGGTCGGCATGGCGGGGCACGACACACCGCGCGGTCTTCGTCACGTGCTCTCCAAGGAGAAGAACCCGGCGTGGCACGTGCCGAACAGCCCGTGGGCCGGCTCGCTCGCGGGGACCACGGTGCCTCCGGGGTCCCCGAACAACCCGCTGAAGTACGCGTTCATCGCACTCGGGGACGGCGTGGGCATTCATGGCACCGCCGAGGACTGGTCGATAGGCTCGCGCGCGTCGCACGGGTGCATCCGCATGCACGTGAGCGACGTCAAGCGCCTCTATCCGCGCGTCCCCGTCGGGACGCCAGTCCTGATCCACTGACCCCCCGCTCCAACTCCCCCGTCGAGGACCTCCGCAAGGCCGATCCGGTCATGCGGAAGCTGATCGACGAGTTCGGGCCCCTCGACGAGGAGGAGCGCCGGCGCGGGCGCCCGGCCGAGGCGTATGGCGCGCTGCTGCGGTCGATCGTGGGGCAGCAGCTGTCGACGAAGGCGGCGCGCTCGATCTACGGGCGGCTGGTGGAGCTCTTCGGCGGGCACACGCCGACGCCGGAGGAGCTGCTCGCGGCGGATCCCGAGGAGGTGCGCTCGGTGGGGATGTCGCGGCCCAAGGTCGCGTACCTGCGCTCGCTGGCCGAGCACGTGATCGACGGGGAGCTCGAGCTCGACCGGTTGGACGAGCTCTCCGACGAGGAGATCTCTGCCGAGCTGACGGCGGTGAAGGGCCTCGGCCAGTGGACGGCCGACATGTTCCTGATGTTCCACCTGCGGCGCCCGGACGTGTTGCCCGTGGGCGACCAGGGGATCCGGCGCGCGGTGGAGCGAGCCTACGGGCTGAAGAAGATCCCGGACGCCGCAAAGCTCGAGAAGATCGCCGAGCCGTGGCGGCCGCACCGGACGCTGGCCTGCCTGTACCTCTGGGCGTCGCTTGACAACAAGCCGGTTGCTGAGTAGCGGGGCGCCGTGAACAGCAGCAATAAGGAGTGGCCCGTTGGGGTGGGGTACGCCATGCGTGGTAGGCGGCCGGGACGTGGGTGACTTTGGGGTCGAATAGCGACCCTAAGGTCACCCACGCCTAGAGCGGGCTAGCCCACGCGAGGTACCGCCGCGGACCGGGCCCACCCGTTATTGCTGCTGTTTCGGAGAACCGCGCGGAGCGCGCGCTAGACCGTCGCGCCGCAGCTCGGATCCTCGTCCGCCACGCGGAACGAGGAGCCGCACCCACAGGCCGCCACGACGTTCGGGTTGTTCACCTCGAAGCCCGCGCCCATGAGGGATTCCTTGTAATCGACCGTCGAGCCGTTCACGTACTGCAGGCTCGCCTCGTCGACGATCACGCGGATGCCACGGTCCTCGAAGATGTGGTCGCCCTCGCGCTGCTCATCGAGCGCTAGCGCGTACTGGAAGCCGGAGCAGCCGCCGCCGCGCACTCCCACGCGGAGACCGGCGGTCTCGCCGGCGCTCTGTCCGGAGAGGAACTGGGAGACCTTCTCTGCTGCTACGTCTGTGAGGCTGACCATCTGGGATCGATTGTAGCCGCAACTGCCGTCGGCCATTCCTGTACGAGAGATCGCTCTCGCTATCTTTGATCGGACGCCGATGCCGAACGCTGAAGAGCTGAAGGAACGGATCCAGAACGCGCTGCCCGGGGCGCAGGTCGCGGTCGAAGACCTAACGGGCGGCGGCGATCACTTCCGCGCGGAAGTCGTTTCCGAGCGCTTCGACGGCCTCTCACGCATCGAGCAGCACAAGCTCGTCTACGACATCTTCGGCGACGAGATCGGCGGCGCGATCCACGCGCTCTCGATGAAGACTTCAACGCCAGGGGGCAACTGATGGAGAACCAGGAGATTCGCGAGTTCCTCGAGAACGCGATCAACGAGAACCGCGTGATGCTGTTCATGAAGGGCACGCCCGACGCGCCCCGCTGCGGCTTCTCCCTGCGCACGGCGGCCGCTGTGAACGCCATGGGCGTGCAGTACGCCGCGATGGACATCCTGCCCGACCCGCGCATCCGTGAGGAGCTTTCCGCGATTTCGGGCTGGCCGACCATCCCGCAGCTGTTCATCGACGGGAAGCTCGTCGGCGGCTGCGACATCGTGCTCGAGATGTACGAGTCTGGCGAGTTGGCCGCGTTGCTCGGCGTTGAGCAGCCCGAGGACGACGAGGAGCTGAGCCCGCAGTCGCCGGGACAGCAGGATTCGCAACCCCTCGGGCTCGAGAACCGCCTGAACTAGCGCTTCTTCTTGGGACGGCTGCCGTAGAGGTCGCGCCCGCGCTTCATCGCGACACCACCCAGGGCGCGCCCGCGCTGGGCGTAGTCGCGCGCCATCTTGATGTAGCGCTGCTTCTCGTGCTCGGGCAGCCGGTCCCAGCGCCGCTTCGCCTCGAGCGCGATCAGGAAGCCGCGCCTGGCCATCGGCGCCCAGCGCCTGTATCCCGCCATCAACCGCTCTCCCCGAGCGCCGCGTCGCGGGACGGCGGGCTCGTCGACTCGAGATGGTCGATGTACTCGCAGATGCGGCGCGAGTCGTGGATCACCTGCTCGCCGTGGACTAGCACCGGCACCCAGCGCTGTCCCGTCAGCTCCTCCACCTCGGGCCTGTATCGCTTCAGATAGGGCACGCGCACCTCGTCGTACTCGATCCCCGCCCGGTTCAAACGCCGGGCGACCCTACCGCAAGCGCAGAGCAGGTTCGTGCGGGTCCTACAGCGGTACAGCGTGGCCATGCCGCGAGGTTAGCGGCACCTCGTCAGACGGGGCTGAGCCGCCGCGCGATCGCGGCCGCGCCCTCCACCGCGCCTAGCGCCCTCGCGGCCGCCTTGTACTGGATCGGCTGCGATCGGCGGGAGCGCGCCACGCGGGCGCCGTCGCGCTCCATGTACCAGGCGACCGTCGCCTCCACCGCCTCCTCATGCGGCGAGGGCTTCCAGCCGAGATCCCGCTGCGCCTTCGTGCTGCGGTACGTCCACCACTGGCCGGCGGCCTTCACCTCGTCGACCGAGATCGGCGGCCGGCCGGGTGCCGCGTCGAGCGCCTGCGCCAGCCGCAAGGCCAGGCCCGGCGAGAGCTTCAGCGGCGGCGGCTCGCAGCCGGACATGCGTGCAAGGTCCGCGAAAAACCGATCCCACGTGTAGTTGCGGTTGCCGAGGATGTAGCGCTCGCCCACCGCGCCGCGCTCGTCGGCCAGCAGGTGCCCGCGTGCGACGTCACCCACGCCGACCACGTTCAGCCCGCCCTCGATGTACACCGGGATACGCCCGAGGAGAAAGCGGCGCACCACACCGGTCGAGCCGCCGGTCACATCGCCGCTGCCGAACACGAAGCAGGGGTTCACGCACACGACCGGCAGTCCCTTGGCCGCGTGGCGCATCGCCTCCACCTCGGCCTCGTGCTTCGAGTTCACGTATGGAATCTGTAGATGCCCGGCCGTAAATAGCGCGTTCTCGTCAGCGGTGCCGCCGCGCGCCGCCGGGCCAATCGCGGCGACACTCGACGTGTACACCACGCGCACGACGCCTGCGCGCAAGCACTCCTCGAACAGGAGGCGTGTGGCCCCCACGTTCACCTGGAAGAGCACGTCGGCGTCGGCGGGCCGCAGCGACAGTAGCCCGGCCGAGTGGAATACGCGGTCCACGCCCTTCAGCGCCCGCCGCACCGCGCGGCGGTCGAGCAGGTCGCAGCGCACGCCCTCGTAGTCGAGTCCCTCGAGCCCCTCGAGACGCGAGTCCTCGCGCAGTGTGAGGCGCAGGTCGTCGCCGCGCTCGGCGAGCAGCCGCGCGATGTGCGAGCCGATGAAGCCCGTCCCTCCCGTCACGAGGGTCTTGCCCACGGGCGCGAGTGTACGCGCGCGAATGCCGCTTGCCGACTGCTAGGGCGCGGCCTCGTGCGCCTGCTGGCATGGCACGCAGCGCACCGCCTCCGGCACGAGCTCGAGTCGCGCGGGCGCGATGGTCGTCCCGCACGCGACGCAAACGCGCGTCCGGCGCGCGCGGTGTGCCTCGATGCGCGCGTGCTCGCCGCCCTCGACGGCGTGTTCGTCGGCATCCTGGCTGCGGCGCTCGCGACGGCCGCGAACCATGCCATCAGCTCGCTCGCGCAGCAGCGCTTCGACTCGATCCCTGTCGCTTCCGGTCAGCATGGAGTCCTCTCCCCGGTTGGGCAGGCCGCGGCAGCCCCGTCCGCGGCTCTGTAGGCTGCGCGCGCATGTCGCCCGTCGCAGCGGTCACGGACACTACCGGTTATCTGCCGGCGGATGTTGTTCGCGACAACTCGATTCACATCGTTTCGCTGTATGTGAACTTCGGCGGCGAGCGCACGGAGCGCGAAGCGGACATCACCGACTACGGACGCTTCTTCGAAGAACTGCGCCGCTCGGAGCAGCTGCCGACCACGTCGCAGCCCGCGGTGGGCGACTTCATCGGGGTCTATGAGCCGCTGCTCACGCAGGATCAGGACATCGTGTCCGTGCACATCTCCGGCGGCCTCTCGGGGACTGTCGACGCCGCCCGCCAGGCCGCCCAGGCGCTCGAGGGCAAAGGCGGCGAGCGCGTTCACCTGTTCGACTCGGAGACCGGCGCGGGTGGCACGGGCATCCTCGCGCTCGTCGCTGCGAGGGCGGCCCAACGCGGCGAGTCCGCCGAGCAGATCATGGAGCGGCTGCGCGGCGCGCGCGCGGACCTGAAGATCTGGTTCGCAATCGACACGCTCGAGTATCTCCGTCGTGGCGGTCGTATCGGCGCAGCGAGCGCCTGGATCGGGTCGACGCTGAAGATCAAGCCGATCCTCACGGTCGAGCGCGAGATGACTCCGGTCGAGCGCGTGCGCACGAGCAAGCGCGCATTCGAGCGCATGGTCGACTACGCCAAGCAGCGCCACTCCTCAGGCGCGGACGCCTGGGTCGTCCAGCACATTCAGTCGCCCGACCAGGCGGCTGAATTGACCGCGCGCTGCACGGAAATCTTCGGCACCGGCCCGCTGTTCGTCAGCGAGATCGGTCCGGTGCTCGGCGTGCACACAGGACCGGGACTGCTCGGCGTCGGCGGCATTCCGCCGCACTGGCTCGACTAGCGGCGGCGGAAGAGCCCGAACGTGGCGGCGATGCCGCCACCGATCACGAACCCAGCGACGCCGGCGACGATCATCGCCGTCTGCTTGTTCTGACGCAGCTGCTGCCGCCAGTCGGTGAGCTGCTGGACCTTCCCCTGAAGATCGTTCAGCGAGTAGGTGAGCTCCGTGCGAGTGGCCTGGACCGAGCGGCGAATCTCATCGGGCGAGCGGGTGGGCATCAGTGACGCGCCTCCTCGAGAGTGGCGCGCGTCTTCTTCGCCTCCTCGATCGCGAGCTCAGGCACGGGCGGCGCTCCTCTCTTGAAGAAGCGCACCGCGAGCAAGCCGGCGATCGCGCCGAGAATCAGTAGCAACCCCGCGGTAATTGCGAAGCCGGGCCACACCGAATTGAAGTCGAACAGGTCATCCCAGAGCCACGACAGCGCGTGGAAGAAGTAGATCAGCACGAACACGAGGAAGACCCCGGCAGCCGCCCCGAACGCGGCGCCCTTCGCGAGCCGGTTGATCTTGACCTGGATCTCAGCCTGGGCGAGCTGGATCTCCTCACGAACGAGGAGCGACGCCTTCTCGCTGACTTCGTTGACAATCTCGCCGAGCGACTTCTCCGCGCTGCCTGGAGGCGCGCCGTTGTGGTCAGTCATCTCCGCCCCCCAAGCGCTTGAGCACCTGGGCGACCAAGAAGCCACCCGCAAACGCCGCGCCCACGAGGATCTCGGGGCGGTCGCTGGACTGCTCGACCGCACGCGTGTGCGCGTCCAGCGGGGACTGGCCCGTTGCGACCGCGCTGTACGAACCGCCCGCGGCGGTCTCGGCGGCCTCGCGCCCTAGCGCGTCGGTCTCGGCCGTGGGCTGCTCGGACGCGCTCGTGTGCGTTGCCGTGTCTTCCTGAGTCATACGCTCACTCCGGCGGGTCCTCGTTGAATACTCGCTGCCAGATGATGGTCGCGATCCGGTTCGCGACGATCGTGCTGAGTGCACCGATACCCGCCAGCAGTCCACTCCATGCGAGCCGCTTGACCATGTCGTTGCTCATGAAGCGGGCAGTGTAACCGGGCGGGGCGGCTACGAAACCGGCGCCGATGCCGAGGGCGCCTCGAGCCCGCCGCAGATCGTCTCGACCACGAGACCCTTTGCGCGCTCGAAGTCCTCGTCCTGCTGCGGCATGAGGTCGAAGATCCAACCCGAGAGCAGCTGCTCGATCGCGCCGTAGAAGCACATCGCGGCGAAGTCCGAGGAGATGTCGGACTTGAACGAGCCGTCGACGCGCGCGGACTCCACGATGCCGGCGATCAGCTGGTACGCCTCGCGGATCTTCTCGAGGTGCTGGCGCCCGAACGAGTTCGCCGCGCGCGTGACCTCGACGATGATCACCTTCATCAGGTTCGGGTCGTAGCGGTAGGAGTCGATGATGAACGACGCGACCATGTACAGCTTGTCGCGCGCCGGGACCTCCTGGCGGTCGATGTCGACGATCGCGTCGAGCATGATCTGCCAGCGCTCGGTGAAGAGCGTGTTGAGGATCTCCTCCTTGGAATCGAAGTAGTGGTACACGAGCCCGTAGGCGACCCCGGCCTCGTCCGCCACGTCGCTCACCCGGCAGGCGTGGAAGCCCTGCTGCGCAAACACGCGCACCGCGGCGTCGAGGATCAGACGTCGCTTGTCGACCCCGTTGGGATGCTGCCGCGTCGAGGCCATCAGGCGATTGCCTCTTGCGGCCAGCGGTAGGCGGACGGGACGCGGTTCGCGAGCGAGGGAAGCTCGCGGCGCACCTCGTCCTGGCGCTCGAGGTTGAGGTCGGCCGCGATGAACATCTCCTCGTCGGGCGCGCGTGCGAGCACCTCGCCCCACGGGTCCACGATCATCGAACCGCCAAAGCTCTCCTTGCCGTCGCTCGTCGCGCCGATCTGATCGGCGGCCACCACGAAGGCCTGATTCTCGATCGCGCGGGCGCGCACCAGGATCTCCCAGTGCGCCCGGCCGGTCACCTTCGTGAACGCCGCGGGCAGCGTCAGCACGCGCGCGCCGCGCACGGCGAGGATGCGGTAGAGCTCGGGGAAGCGCAGGTCGTAGCAAACCGTCATCCCGACGGGCACGCCTTGCGCCTCGGTGATGGTCATTTCGTCGCCCGGCTCCTCGGACTCCGACTCGCGGTACTCCACGCCGCCGACCACCACGTCGAACATGTGGATCTTCCGGTAGACGCCCTTCAGCTCGCCGTCGGGTCCGATGTGCACCGACGTGTTCGAGAGCTTGTCGTGCCCCTCGCGCCGCTCGACGATCGAGCCGGCCACGAGGTCGATCCCGAGCTCGCGTGCCGTGTCGCGCGCCCAGCTGATCGTGGGTCCCTCGAGCGTCTCCGCTCCCGCGATGTAGTCGTCGTGGGTGCCAAGCACGTTGAACTTCTCGGGCAGCACGACGAGCGTCGCGCCGTTCGCGGCAGCGGCGCGCGTGAGGCGGTCGGCCGTCCCCAGGTTACGTTCCTTGTCTTCCGTGGAATTGAGCTGAACCGCTGCGGCTCGCACGCCTGTTCTCCCCCCTGCCCCGAGTCCCATTAACCGGTCCCCGGTCCCGGTTGACTGACGAGTCAATCCAATCTTACCTGCCGGGGTGGTCTACCCGGGTCGACAACCAACACCCGTGATACTTCGCGCGGATGGCCTCAGCCGGCAACCTGCCCGCGCGTGGCGCGCGCGTGCGAGACCTCGGTCTGGCGCTGCCGCCCGGCCGCATGCCGCTGCTCCAGCACGGCCGCCCGCTCAAGCGCTGGCGCTACGTGGGCGTTTTCGGGCCGGAGCTGATGCTGTGCGCCGGCGACGCGCGCGTAGGGCCGTTCCCGCAGCGCTGGTGGGCGGTGGCGCTGCCGGACGGGACGCTGCGCGAGCGCACGACGGCGGGTCGTGGCGGCGTGATCATCGAGCCGCGGCGCCTGCGCGTCGCGGCACCCAACGCCCGCATCAACGTGAACCTCGACGAATCGGGAACAGAGCTCGAGGTGGTCTCGCCGAGCGGGAAGTCCGGCTACATCTGGACGCGCAAGCGCGGCGGGGTTCCAGCGCGCGGCCGGGCGGTGATCGACGGGCGCGTGCTCGAAGTTGACGCGGGCGCGGTGATCGACGAGAGCGCCGGCTACCACGAGCGGCACACGAGCTGGCGCTGGTCGGCCGGCGTCGGCCACACCGACACGGGCGAGCCGGTCGCGTGGAACCTCGTGGACGGTGTGCACGACGCGCCCGAGCAGAGCGAGCGCACGCTCTGGATCGGCGACGAGGCGCGCGAGCTGCCACCGGTCGAGTTCGCGGCGGACCTGTCGCGAGTGGGCGGACTGAGCTTCCGTGCCTGGGCGACGCGCGAGCACCACACGAATCTGTGGCTGTTCCGGTCGGACTACCGGCAGCCATTCGGCACATTCGAGGGCGAGCTCGCGCCCGGCGTGCGCCTCGCCGAGGGCTGGGGCGTGATGGAGGAGCACGACGCGTGGTGGTGACAGTCGAGCGGCGGGCCGCGCCTCCTGCATCGCGGCGCGGGGCGCGCGAGTCGCCGGCGCTTCCCGGGCGGGAGCTCGCGCTCGCCGCGCTGGCGGCCGTCCTCATAGCGTGCGTGATGCACTGGCCGATCCCGATCAACCTCGGGAGCGACGTGCCGCGCGACCTCGGCGATCCGCTCACGCAGGCGTGGCAGGTCGCGTGGGGCGGCCACGCCCTGCTGCATCAGCCGCTCGACTACTTCCAGGCGAACGACTTTTGGCCGCTGAAGGACCCGCTCGCGTTCTCGGACGCGCTCGTGGGTTATGCGCCGGCCGGGATGATCGGCAGCGGTCCGCACGCCGCCATCGTGCGGTACGACCTGCTGTTCCTGTTCGCGTACGCGCTCGCGTTCCTCGGCGCGTACCTGCTGGCGCGAGAGCTCGGCGCGCGCCCAATCCCAGCCACGGTTGCCGGCGCGGCGTTCGCGTACGCGCCGTGGCGCCTCGAGCAGGACGGGCACCTGCACGTGATCTCGAGCGGTGGGATCCCGCTCGCGCTGTTCCTGTTGCTGCGCGGCTATCGGCGAGCCAACCCCGTGACCGTCGCCGCCGGCTGGGTTGTCGTCACCTGGCAGATCAGCCTCGGCTTCACGCTCGGCCTTCAGCTGCTCTACCTGATCTGCCTGCTCGGCGCGGGCGCAGCCGTGCTGATCTGGCGCAAGCGCCTGCCGCTACCGCCGCGGCGCGTGCTTGCCGCCACCGCCGGCGGTGTTGCCCTGACGGCGGCGGTGTCGGCGGCGCTGGCGGTGCCGTACGCCCGGGTGCTCGACCGCCATCCCGAGGCGAAGCGCACGCTCGCTCAGGTCAGCTCGCTCTCGCCGCCACTGAAGGCGTTCGCCGCCGCCCCTCCGCAGAACCTGATCTGGGGCAAGGCGACCGAGGGTGTGCGCAACGACGTGCGCTGGGTGCCGGAGATGTCGCTCTTCCCGGGGGTCGCGATCCTCGCACTCGCGCTAACCGGACTCTTCTGGCGTGGCGCTCCGCGAGGGCTGCGAATCGGCCTGGGCGTGTCCGCGGTCGTCGTCTGGCTGCTGTCGCTCGGCATTCACGGCGGCGGGCCCTGGCCCTATCGACTGCTTTACGAGGTTCTGCCCGGCTGGCAGGGCATCCGCGTGCCGGGGAGACTCATGACGCTCACCTCGCTCGCGCTCGCGCTGCTCGCGGCGTTCGGCGCGCAGCGGATCCTCGCCGCGCGTCGCGTGCCCGCGGCAGTCGGCGTGGGCCTCGTAGTGCTCGTGCTGCTCGAGGGGTCGGGCTTAGGCATCGATGAACGCGGTGCCGCCATCGCGGGACCCGCCCATCCCACCGTTCCGCCGCAGCCAAGCGGCCAGATAGGAGCGCCCGCCCCGCAGGCGCACCTGCCCCTCGACACGCTCGACAGCCGCAAGTACCTGCTCTGGTCGACCGACCGCTTCCCCGAGCTCGTGAATGGGCGGGGGAGCTTCAGGCCCGCTGAGTTCAAGCGACTCCAGGTCGAGCTCGCTTCGTTCCCGGACGCGCGCAGCGTCGCCGTGCTGCAGCAACTGCGTGTGCGCACGGTCATCCTCCATCCCACGTTTGTGCGCGGCACGCCGTGGGCCGCCTGGCGCGCGCGGCCGGTCAGCGGGTTGCCGCTTCGCCGCGAGGAGCGCGGCGGCGTGGTGCTCTACCAGCTGCTTCCGCGCTGAACGCTGCGGCCAGGAGCACGGCGAGCAGGCCCGCGCCCATCGACACCGCGACGAGCGCGAGGGCCTGGCTTGTGTGAGCCACGTCGCCATCGCCGCGGCCTAGAAAATCGGGCACGGTCGCAGCGACGCCGGCCCATGCGGCAAGCGCGAGCGCCGCGGTGAGCACATCGCGGCGCACGATTCGCATCGGCCGGGTGGCCCACGCTGCGAGCACTCCGGCAGCGACCAGCGCCACGAGGAACGGCGTGATGCCGAGCCAGCCGCGCCCGAGACCAAGCACCGTGAGGAACGTGTTCTGGAAGCTGTGCGCGCCGACCAGCTTCACCCAGTAGCCGACGTCCTGGTTGCCGATGAGCGGCAACGTGATCGTGGCCGTCGCCAGGGTGACCGTCGAAGCGACCGCCAGGCCGAGCACAGCCGCGGGCCAGCGCTTGAACGCGAGCGCGAGCGGCGCGCATAGGAACGGGATCGCCGGGATCAGGAAGCGCGGTCCAGGAGAGCCGCCGCCGAACGGGAGGTAGTAGCCCGCGTTGTAGACGAGGTAGGAGAGCCCGACCGCCGCGACCACGAGCGCCTCGGCACGCTTGCCGCTGCGGTAGAGCAGGACCGTGCCGACGATGCCGAGCGCGAGCAGCGGGCTCGTGATCAGCAGCCCCTTCGCCGAGAACAGCAGGTCAGCGGCCACCTTCAAGCTCGGCGCGCCGATCCCGAAGAAGCCCGAGCTGTTCAGCCCCAGCACGTCGTGACCACTCGCGCCCTGGATAGCCACGGCGTCGGCGTAGCCGGAGTGGAGCGGCTGACCGAACGCCCAGAGGTTGTAGCCGAACAGCGGCAGCAACCCGACGACCGCGCCGCCTCCGTACGCGAAGGCGCGCCGCAGCCGGTCGCGACGCGCGAGCGCGTAGAGGCCGACGATGACCGCGACCAGCCCGAGCGGGTACTCGCACGTGATCGCGAGCCCGGCGAGCGCGCCCGCCAGGGCGACGCGGCCGAGGTGCTGCGGCCCCTCGCGCTCCACCCACAGGACGACGAACGCCGCAAATCCGAGGCAGGCTGAGAGCACGTGCGAGA
>DASVXS010000197.1:0-5181 GCA_036392575.1 Thermoleophilaceae bacterium
GGGACTTGGAAGGGAAGGCCGGCGCACGCCCGGGCCGCGGTGGGGAGGGCTCTGCGACCCGAGCGCTGGAGACAGCCGGCGATCCATAGGTTCGATGGAGTGTCTAAAGCAGCCTTAAGACCGTGGTTGCAATTCGGTAAAACGCCGACCGCGCACTACACACCCGCGCGCCGCGTGTTTCAAGGGCGCAGGCTCCGTCGTTTCGAACCGTTCATGTCTTGCCGCACGAGTTCGTGCGCGCGCTGGCGTGCTCGATCCCTTAGTCGGTGTCGATCTTGTTGCCCTTGGCGTTGAGCACGTACCACTTTGCGCCGAACTGGTTCAGCCCCTGGCCTGAGGTCTGGCCGGCCTTGCTGTCGCCGGCGTAGTAGTAGAGCGGGTGGTGGTTGTAGACCACCTGCATCGTGCCGTCCTTGCGCTTCACCGTCGTGAGCAGCGATGCCTTCACGCCCTTGCCCGCGGTCGGCTTGCCCTTCGTCGTGAGGGGCGGCCATCCGGAGGCGCACGCGTTGTAGCACGCGCTCTTGCCCTTCTTGTCCTTCAGGAAGAGGTACAGGGAGCGGCCGCTCGGGCCGACGAGCATCATCCCGAGGCTCGTCTTGCGCAGCTTCACGGTCGCGGAACGAGCGGCCGATCCGGCGCTCGTCGACGCATTCGAGCTACTGGTGCTGCTCATGTTGCTCGCGTTGCTCGAGCCCGTGTTGGCGTTGGAACTTCCGCCGCAGCCTGCCGCGATAACCGGGATGGCCAGGAACGGCAGGGCGATGGCGAATATGCGTCTCATGTGGTCCTCCTGTGTTTGCCCACTGCAAAGGAGGACGCTGCCTCGCGCCCTGCACGTTCGTGCCTTCCTAAAGAGTTCCTGAGACGAAGAACTCCTGGATAGGCGACACTTACTTTTCGGTCAGCAATGGACGGACAGGAAAAATGAGGGTCGGGCTCGTGCTCGGGGCCGGCGGCGTGCTGGGTGGAGCCTGGCTCGTGGGCGGGCTGCACGCCCTCGCGACGGAGACGCGCTGGGACCCGGCGTCGGCCGACACGATCGTGGGCACGAGCGCGGGCTCGATGGTCGGTTCGCTGCTTGCCTCCGGCGTGCCGCCGTGGTTCATGGTGGCCCACTCGGCCGGCGAGGTGTTCGACGGCCTCGTGGACGCCGAGGGCCGTCCGGCGGAGGAGGCCGACCGCTCGGCCGGCGCAGTCTTCCAGCTCGAGCGTGCACTGCCGCCGATCGGCCCGGGTTCGTGGGGACTGGCGCTCCGAAGCGCCATGCAGCCCCACCGGCACACACCGGCGGCTGTGCTCGCGGGCTGGCTGCCACGCGGCGTGTTCTCGACCGAGCCGCTCAAGGACACGATCCGGCGCGTGGTGCCTGATGGCTGGGCCGAGCATCCACACCTCTGGGTCGTGGCCTGCGATTACTCGACCGGGCGCCGCGTGCAATTCGGGCGCGACGGAGCCCCGCCCGCCGACCTGGCCGACGCAGTTGCGGCATCGTGCGCGATCCCGAGCTTCTACCACCCGGTCGAGATCGGCGGCCGGCGCTATGTGGACGGCGGGCTCTACTCGAACTCGAACCTCGACGTGCTGCGTGCCCAGGAGCTCGACCTCGTCGTTTGCCTGAACCCGACGTCCACGCTCAACCCGACGCACGCGTACAACCCTGCCGAGTGGCTCGCGGGTGCCGCTCGCTCGCTTTCCGGTCGCCGTCTCGGATCCGAGGCCAAGAAGCTGCGGGAAGCGGGTACGAGCGTGGTGCTGATCCAGCCCACCGCAGAGGACATCGAAGTCATGGGGCCAAACCTGATGAGCACCCGGCGCAGGCACGAGGTGATCGAGACCGCGATCCGGACGGTCCGCGAGCAGCTGCGCGAGCCCGGCGTCCGCGGCCTCCTCCGCAAGCTTCCGCCGGGGCAGCCCGAGCGGATCGCGCGCCCGGCCGGTCCCCCCTCGACCTGGCCGCTGCCCGGCAATACCGCCTACCGGGAGGCGTCATGAGCGAGGGAGGGGCGACCGCAGAAGGTCTCGCGTCGCGGGCCTCGCAGAATGGCGCCGGCTCCGCGCGCTCGCTACTCGAGATGACCGGCCGCCTGGCGGGGGCGCTTGCCGGCGAGTTCCAGCGCCGGATACCCACGGCCGACCTCGACGCGCGCGACCCCGACTTCATCCGCGAGCGGCTACCAGGCTCCTGGCTGCTCGCGAGCCTCTACTTCCGCGGCGAGGTGCGGGGGCTCGACAACATCCCGGAGGAGGGCCCGGTCCTGCTCGTGGGCAACCACTCGGGAGGCAACCTAACGCCCGACACGACCGTCTTCACGCTCGCGTTCTACACGTGGTTCGGCGTCGAGCGGGCCTTCTACCAGCTCGCCCACAACCTCGTGGTGTCGTGGCCGGGGCTCGGCTGGCTTCGGAAGTTCGGCACGGTCGCGGCCTCTCCGGAGAATGCGGACCGCGCGCTCTCATCCGGGGCGGCGCTGCTCGTCTACCCCGGCGGCGACTACGAAGTGCACCGGCCGTCGTGGGAGTCGGGCAAGGTTGACTTCAACCGCCGCAAGGGCTTCATCCGCCTAGCGCTCGCGAAGGGCGTCCCGATCGTCCCGGTCGTGGGCATCGGCGGCCAGGAGACCGCGTTGTTCCTCTCGCGCGGCGAGCGGCTTGCCCGGCTGCTCCTGCTCGACAAGCTGCTTCGCCTGAAGGTGCTCCCGATATCGCTGGCGCTGCCGTGGGGGCTGAACGTAGGCGACTTCTTCGGCCACTTCCCCCTTCCGGCGAAGATCACGATGCAGGTTTTGCCGCCGATCGAAGTGGCGAAGGAGTTCGGGCGGAAGCCGGATCTCGACGAGGTCTACGACCATGTGGTGCGCCAGATGCAGGCGGCTCTCGACGTGCTCGCGGAGGAGCGGCGGCTGCCGGTGATCGGATGAGGGTCGAGGAATGCATCGTCATCGACGCCTCTCCCCAGGAGATCTGGAACGTCATCACCGACCCCGAGCGCTACCGCGAGTTCATGCACGGCGTGACGCGCTGGGAGGTCGAGGGACGCAAGAAGCGGGGGAAGGGCGCGCGCTACCGCCTGAACATGGAGGTCGGATCCGCCCAGGTGGGCGGGCTGGTAGAGGTCGTCGAGTTCGACGAGCCGCGAGACATGGCGTGGACGAGCGTGCTCGGCATCGACCAGCGCGGGCGCTGGCGGCTGCGCGAGACCGATGACGGGCGGACGCGGGTAACGCTCCGGCTCAGCTATCAGTCGCCGAGCCAGATCCTTGGCTTCATCGCTGACAACGTGTCGGCGCCGATAGTCCGCCGCAACCTGCGGCATTCACTCCGGCAATTGGCGGCGGATCTGGAAGGTAGGCAACTCAGGGGGACAGATATGCAAGATGCCGGTTTGGTGAAGACGGTCACGCAGCGTCTGTGGAGCGCGCAGGTGCTGGCGCGCGCGGGGTTCCTGCGACTGCACCGGCCCGATCAGCTCGCACGCGCGCTCGCCACGCTGCAGCGCTGGGGACCGACGCCCGCCGCCGGCTACAAGAGCGCCGCGCTGCTCTTCCCCGACGAGGACGCCGTGATCGACGAGGCCGGTCACCTCACCTTCCGTGAAGTACACGAGCGCTCGAACGCGCTGGCGAACGCCCTCGCGGACCGCGGGATCAATGAGGGCGACAACGTGGGCCTGATGTTGCGAAACCACCGGTACTTCATCGACGCGATCGCGGCCTTGTCCAAGCTCGGGGCCCACGCGCTCCTGCTCAACACCGCGTTCGCCGGGCCGCAGCTCACCGATGTGGTGCAACGCGAGAAGCCTGTTGCACTGATCTTCGACCAGGAGTTCTACGGACTGCTAGAGGACGCCGGCAAGCGGCGCAAGCGCTTCGTAGCGTGGGAGGACGATCCGAGTGAGGTGAAGGACCCGACCGTCGAGTCGCTAATCCGCGACGGCGATACGTCCGACCTGGTCCCACCAGAGGAGAAGGGCCGCGTGGTGATCCTCACCTCGGGCACGACTGGCACGCCCAAGGGCGCCTCTCGGAAGCAGCCGGACACCGTGGATCCGGCGGCGGCTCTCCTCTCGAAGATCCCGCTCCGCTCGCGCGAGAAGTGGCTGATCGCGGCGCCCCTGTTCCACTCCTGGGGCTTCGCGCACTTCACGCTCGGCATGCTGCTTTCGTCGACGATGGTCCTGCAGCGCCGCTTCGACCCGGAGCAGACGCTCGCGGGGATCGCGCAACACCAGGCCGTCTCCTGCCCGATGGTGCCGGTGATGGTGCAGCGGATCATGGAGCTCCCGGAGGAGACGCGCCGCAAGTACGACACCTCGTCGCTGCGGGCTGTGCCGCTGTCGGGCTCCGCCCTGCCGGGCGAGCTGGCCGAGCGCTTCATGGCCGAGTTCGGCGACATCGTCTACAACCTCTACGGCTCGACCGAGGTGGCGTGGGCGACGATCGCCACCCCCGCCGACCTGCACGTCGCACCGGGCACGGCCGGCCGCGCGCCGCGCGGCACGATCGTCCGCATCTACGACGAGCGGGGGCGCGCGCTTCCTCCTGGCGAGACGGGCCGCATCTTCGTTGGCAACGAGATGCTGTTCGAGGGCTACACAGGCGGCGGCAAGAAGGACGTGATCGACGGGCTGATGAGCACGGGCGACGTGGGCCACCTCGACGAGTCTGGGCGCCTGTTCGTGGAGGGCCGCGACGACGAGATGATCGTGTCGGGCGGCGAGAACGTGTTCCCCGCCGAGGTGGAGGACCTGCTCGCGAAGCACGAGAAGATCGCCGAGGCGGCCGTGATCGGCGTGGACGACGAGAAGTTCGGCCAGCGCCTGAAGGCGTTCGTGGTGACGCGCAACGGCGCATCGGTCAGCGAGGACGAGGTGAAGTCCTACGTGAAGGCGAACCTCGCGCGCTACAAGGTGCCGCGCGAGGTCGAGTTCCTCGACGAGCTGCCGCGGAACGCCACGGGGAAGGTGCTCAAGCGAGAGCTGGCCGACGAGGGCGACGGGTCGGACGGCTCCCGCCCGCGGTCCCGGCGGGGCTCCCGCGCGAAATCAAAAACACGCTCTTAGGGAGTGCTCGAGAGGGGGTGGGTGACCTTTGGGTCGCTATTCGACCCTAACCTCACCCACGCCTAGATCGAGCTAGCCCAGCTGAGGGAGTTCACTCTTTATTGCCGCTGTTCACGCGG
>DASVXS010000198.1:0-13151 GCA_036392575.1 Thermoleophilaceae bacterium
CAGCGTGCGGATCAGCGGGGCGCCGCGGTCGAGCAGCGAACGCGCGCGCTCCACCTCGAACGCCATCAGCCGCCGGAACGCTTCGCTCGCGCGCGAGCCGTCGAGCTCCTCCTCCGCCACGCCAAAGCGGCGCATGTCCTCGCTCGGCACGTACACGCGCCCGCGCCCGCGATCCTCGGCCACGTCCTGCCAGTGCTCGGCTAGCTGCAGGCCGCTGCAGACGGCGTTCGAGAGCTCGATGCGCTCCGGCGTCGCCGCGCCGAACACGTGCAGCACGATCTCGCCGACCGGGTCCGCTGAGAACGTGCAGTACTCGAGCAGCTCCTCGAAGGTCTCGTAGCGATGCACGCGCTGGTCGCGCCGGTTGGCCTCGATCAGCCGCTCGAACGGCTCGCGCGGGATCGCGCACGCGCGCACCGTCGGCTGGAGGCGGCGCATGATCGGGTGGCGCGGCTCGCCCTCGTACACCCGGGCGAGATCCGCATCGAGCTCGTCGAGGAGCGCGCGCCGGTCGCCAGACGCCTCGTCGCCGGCGTCGTCCACCAGGCGCGCGAAGCCGTAGACCGCCAGTAGGTGCTCGCGCTCGCGGCGGGGGAGCAGGCGACTCGCAACCGGGAAGTTCTCGCCACCGGCCTTCGCCATCACCTCGGTCGGCGCGGGAGCGGTCGTGCCCATTGCGCCCACCCTACTGATCAGTCTTCCTCGTCCCGAAGGAGTCGCCCGAGCGCGGTGAGCGGGAACACCAGCCGGTACAGGTGATAGTTGATGTAGAAGTCGCCGGGGAAGCCGGTGCCCGTGTAGAACGGCTCCTCCCACGTGCCGTCCTCGGTCTGCGTCGCGACGAGATACGCGAGCCCGCGCTCGACCGCCACCGAGTCGCGCTCACCGGCGGCGTGGAGGGCGAGCAGCGCCCAAGCGGTCTGTGAGGGCGTGCTCTCGCCGCGGCCGATCCAGGCGCGGTCGATGTAGGAGCGGCAATCCTCGCCCCAGCCGCCATCTTCGTTCTGGACCTGCTCGAGCCAGGCGACCGCGCGGCGGATGCTCGGGTGCGAACCCTCGATCCCCATCTCCACGAGCGCGGGCACCGTGGCGCCGACGCCGTACACGTGGTTCACCCCCCAGCGGCCGAACCACGACCCGTCGGCTTCCTGCTCTCCGAGCAGCCACTCGAGGCCGCGCTGGGCCGCCGGATGCCGCATCAGTCCCTCGCCCGCGAGCATCTCCAGGGCGTGCGCGGTCACGTCGGCGCTCGGGTCGTCGATCACCTCGCCGAAGTCGCAGAATGGGATCTGACGGCAGAGCTCGCGCACGTTGTCAACGTCGAACGCTCCCCAGCCGCCGCCCTTGCTCTGCATCCCGATCGTCCAGTCGAGCGCGCGCTCGATTGCGGCCTCCACCCGCGAGCGCTCCGGGTGCTGGACGCGACGTAGCGCCATGACGACCTCGGTGGTGTCGTCGACGTCGGGGTAGTTGTCGTTCTCGAACTCGAACGCCCAGCCGCCGGGCGCGAGCGAGGGACGGCGCACGGCCCAGTCGCCGCGCACGCGCACCTCTTCCCGGAGGATCCAGTCGGCGGCGCGCACGAGGGCGGGGTCGCTGCGATCGAGGCCAGAGTCGGCGAGCGCGATGATGGCTAGAGCGGTGTCCCACACCGGCGACTGGCACGCCTCGAGCCGGCGCGTGTCGCCCTCCTCGATGATGAAGCCCTCGATCCCGTCGATGCCGGCCCGCATCGCCGGGTGGTCGAGCGAGTAGCCGCGCACCGCGAGTGCCATCAGCGAGTACACCCATGGCGGCTGGATGCCGCCCCACGAGCCGTCGGCCTCCTGCCGCGTCAGCACCCAGCGCTCCATGCGCGCCAGAGCGAGCCTGCGCACCCACTTGACCGGGCGCCGCTCGTAGCGGCGCGCGATCAGGTCGAGGCGCTCGAGCAGGCCCTTCATGGTGGTCAGCGGCCGCAGCTGCCGCGGTCCTGCCGGCACGCGCAGCTCGTCGAGGTCGAACGGCAGCGGCCGCACCGGCCGGTACGAGCGCACGATCGTCAGCGCGGCGATGGTCTGACGCGCCCAGCAGGCGAAGTCGTAGAGGTTCAGCGGCGCCCATTTGGGCAAGAAGCCAAGCTCGGGCGGGAGCGCCGGAACGTCCTCCCAGTCCCAGAGTCCGAACAGCGCGAGCCAGATGTGCGTGAACACGCGCGCCTGCTCGATCCCGCCCTCCTCGCGGATGCGCTCCGCGGCGGCGAGCATGTGGGGCGCGTCCACCGGGTCGCCGGCCAGGCGCAGTGCGGCGTAGCACTCGACGTTGGTCGAGAGGTTCGAAGGCCCGCCGTAGAAGTTCGACCAGCTGCCGTCGGGGCGCTGCTGCGAGCGGATCCACTTCGCGGCGCGTTCGAGCTTGCCCTCGTCGCGGATCCCGAGGAACTCGCGGAGCAGGAGGTCCTCGGCGTCCATGGTGGGGTTCGTCTCGAGCTCGGCGCGCCAGAAGCCTGCCTCCTGCTGCAGCCCGAGCAGGTGCTCCTGCGCGCGCTCGAGGGCCTCCTGCGCGTCCGCGTGCGCGGCCGGCTCTGCCCTAACGGCCATTTCTCGACGGCCCCAGTTCGAATGACTGCGTCAAAAATCCGCCTTCCTGCCGATGCGGCGACAGACTAAACAGTGCGTACACCAGCGGACGCCTTCCGATAGCCCAAGGTCGGCTCGCTGACGCCACGAATCAGCGGACGGTCGCCGTTACACTGGTGCGCATGACCACCCAGACGCCCAAGATGAGCCGCGCCGAGCTCCTCAGGGCCTCGCCGCCAATGTTCGAGTCGAAGCTGCTCGACAGGCTCTCGCGCGTGCATCCCGCGGTGCCGGTGATCATCTTCGCGCCGGCGATCACCGCGTTCTTCGTCGTCGCGGCGATCAACATGAGCGCGCTGCGGGTGATCGGCTACGCCGCGCTCGGCTACCTGATCTGGAGCCTGTCGGAGTACTGGATCCACCGCATCATCTTCCACTTCGAACCCGAGGACGGGCTCGGCGCGCGCCTCCACTGGATCATCCACGGCGTGCATCACGATCACCCGAACGATCCGCTGCGCCTGGTCATGCCGCCGTCTGTGAGCGTGCCGCTCTCGACCGGCTTCTTCTTCGCCTTCTGGGGCATCTTCGGGCTGCCGATCGCGTGGGCGGTGGCCGCGGGCTTCTTCCTCGGCTACCTCGCCTACGACATGACGCACTACCACCTGCACCACCACACCTCTAGGACCCGGCTGGGCAGGTACCTGCGCGAGCTCCACATGCGGCATCACTTCCAGGACCACACGCGCGGCTACGGGATCAGCGCACCGTACTGGGACAGGGTGTTCGGTACGTGGCTCGACCGCTCGAAGCGGGCCGAGCGCGCGCCGGAGTAGCGCGGCGTATCGCCGTACCGTGGTCGATCGGGCTCGATATCCGAGCCCAAAGGACCACGCTCGCGCGAGAGCGGGCACGCGCGCGCCGCTCGGCTATCCTCGCCATTCGCCGGCGGATGTGGCGGAATTGGCAGACGCGCAGGCTTCAGGTGCCTGTGGGGGCAACCCCGTGGAGGTTCGAGTCCTCTCATCCGCATCGGGCGGCTGCAAAGCTTCGGATTGCGGTCCCCGCTCGCCCCTTGTGGGCTGAAGCCCACCACGGGGCTCGCGTGAACCGCACTCCTCGCTTTTCGCCGCCCTATCGGGGTCTCGTGGACCGCGCGTTCGAAGCTCCATGGCTTTCAGTTGCCATGCTCGGCCGGCGCGGTAAACGGTTTTGTTCTCGCTTCCGCAAGCGAGTTGGGCTTACTCGGCTAGTCCCGTCTCTTTGAGGGCGGCGGCGTGGGTCTCGAACGGCTGCCATCTGATGATCTTGCCGTCGCGAAACCAGTAGGCCGCCGCGCTCTCGCCCTCGTGGGCGACGTCACCCGATTCGATCCACCGGGCTTCCGTTCTCCCGAGGCCGACCACGGTGTCGCCTTCTGCCACGAAGCGCTCCGGGACGATGCGTGGCTGCACATGCTCATATCCAGCCTCAAACCAATCGCGCAGTTGGTCGTGCCCGCGCAGACGAGGCCCGCCTGGGGTTTGAAGCACAACCTCGGGATCGTGCAACGAGAGAAACTCGTCAACGTCGTCCCGCGTATTGAAGAGTTCGACCCATCGGCGCGCGATTGCGACGTTCTGTTGCGACACGTTCCGCACACTATCTCCGGGCGGAACCAGCCTCTCCCTCCGCGGTCGCTAGCGTCGGCCCCCATGTCGTCACTCGGCGAGCACGCGCCGCAGAACGCTATGGACGATCCCGGCGAAATCGCCCGCTTCTACGACCGCTGTAGTGACCTCATGCGCGAACTGCTCGAGGCGCTCGCACACGCACCCGATCGGCCCCGTCCGTTCCCGCAGATCGAGGACGAGATCGGATGGCCGCACCGCCGGATCGCGTCCGTGCTCGGCGGCGTCTCCCACCTCCGCCACACCGAGTTCGGCGGTCGCCGGCCCTACCACTTCCACGACCAGCACCAAGCCGAGTCGGCCCGCTGGGAGATGTGGATGGATGCGGCGCAGGCGCGGACTGTGCGCGAGGCTCGTCGCGGTTAGCCCTCGGCGTGGCGCGGACCCCCCAGGCCGTGCCCTACTTCATGCAAACGGCTCCGACGGTCACGCCCGCCTGTGTCTGGCTCGTGTTCGTGACTCCCTCCGCCCACTTGTGCGCCGTGCGCGCGCTCACTCCATCGGGGTCCGGGCGGGACGTCGCGTGCAGCGTGAAGTCGTTGTTCGTGTCGAACAGACCCGACACGGGGTGCGGGAACTTGTGTGGGCAGGTGAGCACGATCTGGCCGTACGTGCCCGGCGCAAGCGTGCCGTTCGCGCGCACGTAGACGAAGCCTGCCGGGGAGGCGGCGCTCACCACCTGCTTGCCGAACACGGCTCCGGACCTGGTGATGTGCGCACGGTGGTTGTCGCCACGGCCGAAGCCGGTAGACGCGACGAGCGCCAGCGCGGCGCAAGCCGCGAGCACGATCAGGACGAGCCTTCTGCGAATGGCGGGCATGGACCAGACCTCCTTCTGAGGGGCGACCAGAAACGCGTGTGCGCGACCGTATGCGGTGAGTGGTCACGGCGCAATACCGTCTGGAGGAGAGGAGGTAGACATGCTCGGCCCCCAGACTCGGCGTGAGCTTCTGCGCAATGGCGGCATCGCCATCGGCGTGGTCGGCGCCGCGCGGCTTGGGTGGCTCCCGGCCGACGCCCGCGCGACAAGCGCTCCGCTCCGTCGCTGCGTGAGCCTCGGCGCGAACGGGGTGATCAACCCGCGCAGCAGCCAGGACTATCGCCGCAACCGCACCTTCCTGCTCGACACGGGCACGACATGGGTGCGGCTGTGGGCGGACTGGCCGAGCCTCCAGCCAGAGCCGTCGCTGGCACCGGACCGCGGCAGCGGCGCCTGGCGGCTCGCCGAGCTCGACAAGCAAATCGCGCAGGCGAACGCCGACGGCGTCCACGTGATTCTGTGCTCGTACCGCTTCCCGACCTGGGCCAACGGGACCGCAGATCTCTCCCCCTCGGAGGAGGTCACGTATGAGCTGCCGGACCGCGCGAGCGCGGCTGGCACGAGCCGCAAGGATCTCCGCTTCAAGCTTCCCGAGAACCTGGGGCCGACCAGCGCGTGGGCGGCGTGGATCCGCTTTCTCGTGAAGCGCTACGGCCCCGGCTCCCCCAGCCGGAAGCCGACGATCGCGGCGCTCGAAGTGTGCAACGAGCCGAACGGCCAGATGTGGCCGCTTCAACGGCCGAGCACGACCGCGGATGCCTATACCGACGGACCGCTCACCGTTCAGACCGCCGTCGCGCAGATGTTCATCACAGCGCAGGGCATCACGGCGGAGTTCGGCTCACAGCCGGTGCTCATGGGCCCCGCCACCGCGGACAGCACGGGCGACTCGCGGCTGGCGGTGAGCTACGACACCTTCACCGGTGCACTCCTCGACGAGCTCACGCGCCTCGGCTTCCGGGCCGGTCCGCAGTTCGCCTGGACACACCACAACTACACCGACGTGGAGTCCGACCTGGGCTCAGGCTCATGGACCGGCGACCTCGCGAATGGCGCGGCCGCGGTACGCGAGATGCTGAGGGGCCGCTGGGCCGGCTGGCCGAGTGCGGACGCGTCGCAGCCGAGGGTTTTCATGACCGAGGGCGGTGCGCGCCTTAGCGAGATCGCGAACGTGTACGGAAGCTCAGACCGGGAGTTCCTGTTGCAGCGGCAGGCCGAGCTGATCCAGCGCAACTGGGCCCGCATGCGCAGCGAGCGCGAGGGCGCCGGGATCGCGATGTTCGCGCAGTACCTGTTCGGTACCGACGCCAGCTTCGACTCCGGGCTGTGCGACCCGAGCGGCGTCAAGAGGCCTGCCTACGACGCATGGAAGGCGCTTCCGTTGTCCGCCTGACCCGCCCCGTTTCGCCGCATCCCGCCTGGGTAGCCCATGAGGGTCATGGCATCGACCCGTTAAGGAACGGCATGTTCGACAAGATCGAGAACCCCAAGGAGCTGTTCGGCTACAAGCTCGGCGCGGCGTACACGATGGAGCAGAACGTGCTCGGCATGCTCGACGACCTCCAGCAGGAGACGACGAACGACCAGCTGCGGCAGCTGTTCAGCCACCACGCCGACGAGACCCGGCAGCAGATCGGCAACATCGAGCAGGCGTTCGCCGCGCTCGGCGAGGAGGCCGACGACAAGCCGTGCCCCGCGATCCAGGGCCTCGAGAAGGAGAGCAAGGCCGAGATCAAGATGGCCGAGGACAGCGTCGTCGACGCGGTGATCCTGTCAGGCGCTGCCGAGACCGAGCACCACGAGATCGCTGTCTACGAGAGCCTGATCACGCAGGCCGAGGCGATGGGCAACCAGCAGGTCGCCCAGCTCCTCAAGCAGAACCTCGAGCAGGAGCAGCACACGCTCGAGGAGGTCAAGGGCGAGAGCCAGCGCCTCGCGCAGACGATGGCGGGGTCGACGGCCTGACCGTCGCCCGCTACGACTCCCGCGGCTCCAAAATCACGAGCGGTATCTCGCGCTCCGTCCGCTCCTGGTAGCCGTGGTAGCCGCCGTACACCTCGACAGCCATCGGCCAAAGGCGCTCGCGCTCCTCGGGCCTCGCGACCTGCGCACGGACCGGCCGGCGTTCCCGGCCGATCTGGATGGTGCTGTCCGGGTTGGCGCGCAGGTTGTGGAACCAGGCCGGGTTCCGCGGGTAGCCGCCTTTGGAGGCGACGAGCACGATGTCCACGCCGTCCTCCACGTAGACGAGCGGGCTCACCCGCTTCGCGCCGCTCTTAGCGCCTACGTGCTCGAGCAGTAGGAACGGCGGCAACCCGGGCAGCTTCCGGCCCACCCAGCCCCCGCTGGCGCGGTACACGAACGCGTGCCCGCTGAACACGCGGTTGAGGATGGGCCACGAGCTGTCGGCGGCGTTCAGCAGGTCCATGAGGGCGTGATTGTGGCGGGCCAGGGAATGATCGGTGTAGGCAAGGGATCCGTACTTCGTTGTCTTCGGAGGGAGTGGGTCCCCAATGAGCCCCGAACTGCGGCACCTCCGTTACTTCGTTGCGCTCGCTGAGGAGCTGAACTTCACGCGCGCGGCCGAGCGCCTGCACGTGGCCCAGCAGACGCTCAGCTCGACCATCCAGCAGCTCGAGCGCGAGCTCGGAGTGCAGCTGTTCGAGCGCACCACGCGCAGGGTCCAGCTCACCGACGCGGGCAGGCGGCTGATCGAGGATGCCGGCGGCGCGCTTGGCGCGGTGGAGTCCGCCTGGCGCCACGCTCGCGGCGACGGCGACGCCGCGGCCGAGCTGCGCGTCGCCTACTCCCACACGATCGGGCCGCGATGCGTGCCCGCGCTGCACGAGGCCACGCGGCGGGTCCTGCCCGACGTGCGCGTCACGTGGTGGGAGATGTGGGCGAGCGACATCCCGCAGGCCGTCTCCTCGGGCACCTACGCGATAGGGCTCGCGCGGTTTCCCGTGATTGATGCCGACCTCGAGTGCGAGACGGTCGCGGAGGAGGAGCAGGGCATACTCGTCAGCTCGCGCCACCCCTACGCCGGCTTCGACAAGCTGCGGCTGGCCGAGCTCGGGCATGAGACCTTCCTCGTGTTTCCGCGCGAGATGGCGCCGGGCTACTTCGACGCCATCGTGCGCATGCTGCGCACCTTTGGCGGGTTCGAGCCGAGGCTGATGGTGTCGCCTGACGCCGGCGACGACGGGATCATCCCGGCGATCTACGAAAGCGGCTCGGCACTCGGACTGGCTCCGTCGAGCTCCGGCCGTTTGTTCGCCGAGCGCTCAGGGGGCCGTATCGTGCTGGTCGCGCTCGACCAGCCGGCCCCGCTCGCGCCCATCGACCTCGTCCGCCGGCCGGTCGCTCCCGACCCAACAGTGGAGTCGCTCGTCCGGCTGGTGCGCATGCTCGGGAAGCGCGGGCAGCTCGCATGAGGACGATTAACTCAGTTCGCCTGTAGGTCTTCCAGCCAGGTCCTGTTTGTCGCATTCCTTACGGTTGATTAGCTTGGCACTCGCCCCCCTACGCGAAGGGAGTGCCGTGCGGCACCGGCCCCATGCCGAATCCACTCCAGGCGCACCGAATCTGCGGGACCCGAGCCAGTTCGACGCGGCGGTCCGTGACCTCCGCCCGGCGGTGCTTCGTTGGGCCCGCATCGTGCTCCGCGACGACGCCGCCGCGGAGGACCTTGCGCAAGACCTATTCACCCAGCTCTGGCTGAACCCGGAGGCCTACGACTCGTCGCGGACTTCGTTGCGCTCGTATTTGAGAGTGCTCACGCGCTCGCGCGCGATCGATCGCTTCCGGACGCGCGGAGCGCACCAATCGGCCGCGCAGCGGTTGGCGGTGGAGCAGCTCAGCCACCCGCGCGCTGCGGAGAGCCCCGAGGCGCCGGCGCTGCGCCGCGAGGTCGCGCGGCAACTGCTCCATGCGCTCGACGAGCTGCCACGCGAGCAGAGGGCCGCGGTGCTCCTCGCGGCAGTGGGAGAGCTGACCGCGAGCGAGCTTGCACTCGCGAGCGAGATTCCGCTCGGCACCGCGAAGAGCCGCATCCGGATCGGACTCTCGAAGATGCGTGGCGTGCTCGATGAGGCCGCCTAGCGCAGGCGCTTCACGAGCGGCGTGGCCGACAGGCCGTGCACGACGATCGAGACGAGCACGACCGCCATGATCGTCCACACAATCTGCTCGAGCTCGGCGCCTGCGAACGCGCCTGAGGCGACGATCAGCGCGAGGTAGTTGAGGGAGGCGATCCCCTTCACGCCGAACCAGGCGAGATATATCCGGTCGCGAAGGCTGAGCCGGTCGTCGCCCACCAGCGAGACGAACACCAGCACGGGTCGGATCACGAAGATCAGCAGCGGCACGAGCAGCCAGCCGGACACGCCGGGGGCGCCGAAGTCGCCCCACGTGAGCATCGCTCCGAACAGGGCGAGGACCACCAGCTCGGCGAACGTCTTCACCACCTCGGCCCCGTCGTGCACGCGGCGGTTGTAGCTCGTCTCGAGCTCCTGATGGCGGAAGCCGATCCCCGCGGCCAGCACCGCGAGGAAGCCGTAGAGGTCGAGCGCCTGCGCCGCTCCGTAGATGAGTACGGCGCCCGCCGGCCCGAGCCACGGGTCGAGCTCGGGCACGAGCAGCCCGCGGCGGCGGAGCGCGAAGGTGCCCTTGCCGAACAGGTACCCGGCGAGGCCTCCGAGCACGATGCCCGCACCCGCGCCGTAGAGCACCTCGGTGCCGATCCACTCCCCCAGCCAGCTCGTGCCGCCCTTGGTGGCGACCAGCGTGCCGAGCACCACGAACGGCACGCCGAGACCGTCGTTGAAGCCCGCCTCCGCGGAGAGCGTGAACTCGGCCTCACGCTCCTCCTCTGCGGCGCCCGGGGGACCCACCCCGAGCCCGCCGGCGAGCACGGGGTCGGTCGGCGCCAGCGCCGCGCCGAGCGCGATCGCCGCGCCGAGCGTGAGCCCCATCGGCCCCGCGGCCCAGGCGGCGACAGCCGCGATCGTGAGCGTCATCGCGATGCCGAGCAGGCGGGCCGGCGACGCCCATGCGCGCGGGCTGAGCCGCCGCCGCAGCCGGAGGCCCGTCGCGAACAGGGCGAGCGCCATCGCCGCCTCGCTCGCGCGCCGAAGCAACAGCTGATCGCCGACCGGGTCGAGCGGCCCGCGGTCGAAGAGCCTCAGCCCTGCGCCGGACAGGGCCCCGAGCCCCAGGTAGACGATCGCGACGCTGTAGCGCCGGTCGTGCTCGTGCGGCAGCGCGGCGACCGCGATCACAAGCGCCGCGCCGAGTGCGATCACCGCGACGTAGAAGGCGCTGCCGACGTCGATGCCGGCGCCGCCGCTGGCGAGCGCGGCGGTCAGCCGGTACCGCCCCCGCGAAGGAACTCGAGCATGTGCTCGGCGATCAGCTCGCCCTTGTCCTCCTGCAGGAAATGGGCCGCACCCTCGATCCTCACCTGCTCGCCCGCCCCCGGCAGCAGGTCGCAGAACACCTGGCCGGAGCGCGGGAAGGGGAACACCGGATCGGAGTCCGAAAAGGCGACAAGCGCGGGCTTCTCGAAACGCGACAGCGCGTCCGCGACGGCGCGCATCTCGGCGGCGCCCGCGTCCTCGTCGGAAGTTGGAACGATGAGAGGAAACTGCGCCGCGCCGGCCTTCGACTCGGGCGTCGGGAACGGCGCCTCGTAGGCCGCCAAGACTTCGGGGGGCACCTCGGTGGCCGTCGCGCCCGCTACGACGAAGCCGACGGGCATGTCCGGGTTGCGCTCGGCGAAGTCGCGCCACGCCATGAACCCCTTCGACACGCGGCCGGTGAAGAGACCCGTGTTCAGGATTGCGAGGCCGCCGACGCGCGCCTCGTTCTCGACGGCCCAGCGCAGCCCGATCGGGCCGCCCCAGTCCTGGACGACCACGGTCGCGCGTCGGAGATCGAGCGTGTCGAGCACGCGCGACACGTGATCCACGTGGCGGTCGTAGCCGTACCAGTCGCGATCGAGCGGCTTGTCGGAGCGCCCGAAGCCTGCGTAATCCGGAGCGATCACGCGGTAGCCCGCGTCCACGAGCGGCGGGATCATCTTCCGGTACAGGTACGACCAGGTCGGCTCGCCGTGAAAGCACACGATCGCCTCACCCTCGCTCGGGCCCTCGTCGACGTAATGCATGCGCAGCCCATCGACGTCGACGTAGTGCGGATCGAAGTCGTAGCCCGGGAGGCCGCGGAAGCGCTCCTCCGGCGTGCGGTAGAGCTCGAGCGTGCTCATCCGCCAGGCAGCGCGAAGAACGCAACGGCGGCGTAGTGCAGCGCCGCCGCCCCGATCACCAGCGCGTGGAACACCTCGTGGTAGCCGAAGACGGCCGGGACCGGATCGGGCCTGCGCACCGCGTACACGACCGCGCCTGCCGTGTAGAGCAGACCGCCGGCGAGCACCAGCCCGAGCGCCACGGCGCCGGCGTGGTCAAGTATCTGCGGCGTGGCGGCGACGGCCACCCAGCCGAGCGCCACGTAGACCGCCGCCACGAGCCACTTGGGCGCGTCGATCCAGAGGAGCTTCAGCAGGATCCCGCCGAGCGCACCGCCCCACACAACCGCGAGCACTGTGTTCGCGATTCCTCCGCGCAGGACGAGCAGGCAGAAAGGCGTGTACGTGCCCGCGATCAGGAGGAAGATCATCGAGTGGTCGAGCCGGCGCATCCAGCGGCGCGCCGAAGGACGCCAGGTGATGCGGTGGTACAGCGCGCTCGTGCCGAACAGCGCCGACAGCGACACCGCGTAGATCGCCGCGGCGAGCGCGGCTTTGCGCCCCGGCGCGAGCACGAGCAGCGCGGAGCCGGCCACGAGCGACACGAAGAACGCCCACTGGTGCGTCACACCGCGAAGGCGCGGCTTGATCGGGGTCACGGCGGGCGAGACCTCCATGCGCGGAATGTACCTAGGAAGCGGCGGCGATTCGCTGATCGGCCCGCACCGCCCCGATCGCTTCGAGCAACACCGCCGAGAACTCGTCGGCGTTCACGATCACCGCGCTGTGGTCCGCGGGGATCTCGAAGCGCACGGCGCCGAGCAGATCGGCGAGCTCGTGCTGGCGCCGCGCCGGCACCCCGCGGTCGCGCGACGTGACGACCACAGCCGCGGGCTTGTCGAGCGAGCGGGCCCATGCGCGGCTGTCGAAGCGCCCGAGCTCGCGCCCGGCCTCGGCGATGTCGAGGCTCGAGCCTCGCGACAGCTCCGACGCGACCCACGTGGTGGCCGGCGAGTCGGGGAAACCGCCGGCGCGCAGGCCGGCGCGCCAGGCGCCCTGCGGGAACAGGCCGAGTCCGAGGCGCAGAGCGCCCATCGACTTCCACAGCCGCCGCATGCGTGGCTCGACCCACGTGGCTGCGGTCGCACAGTTCACGAGCCCCGACACCGTGTCGCCGTGGTCGCGCGCCATGAGCTGCGAGATCGGGCCGCCCATCGAGTAGCCGACTGCGGTGACGGGGCCGCAGCCGAGGTGGCGGACGAGCGCGGCGGCATCGGCGGCGCAGCCTTCGAGGCTGAACGGCTCTGCCGGACGCAGCCCGCGGCCGTGTCCGCGGTGGTCGGTGGCGAGCACCCTGTATCCGGCCTGCGCGAGCGGCTCGTACGTGCGGAACCAGTTCAGGTCGGACTGGAACATCCAGCCATGGAGCAGCAGGACCGGTGGGCCGTCGCCGCCCGTATCGCGCAGGAACATCTCGCCTGTGCCGTGCACGTGCACGATCCGGCCCTCCGGCAGCTCGACCGGAGGCTCGGGCATCTCAGGCCGCGTCACCGGCCGAGCTCTCCCTGTGCCTCGTCATGTCCCGCGACCAGCGCGATCTCGATGTAAGAGATGACGGGTTCGAGCTCGACGAGCTTGTCGAACTGTCCGAGGCGTACGCGCTCCCAGGTGAGCTCGTGCACTGCGCCGACGATCGCGCTGAACACCTCGGGCGGCGGCTCGGGAAGCTCCGGATGCTGCTCCCTCGCGCGCGCGGTGAGTGCGCGCACGCGATCGGCGAAGCGCCGGTGCACCTCCGCGCGCCGCTCGAGCGCGGCGGGGCCGGCGGCGAGCACCTCGATCATGAAGGTGCGCGCGAA
>DASVXS010000199.1:0-3817 GCA_036392575.1 Thermoleophilaceae bacterium
GTCATCGGGATCTCGGTCGTCTTGGGCCCTCGTCGGCGGCGCGATCGACTCATCGTCCGGCTGCGAGCCTCTGGCAGGCTCTGCGCATCCAAGCCTGCCACCGACGAGGAGGGAATCATGCGGGTAACCGGCATAACCGCGAACCTCCCGGTTGCCGACATAGCGACTGCGAGCGAGTTCTACCGGGAGTACTTGGGGCTGAGCGAGGAGGCGATGCACCTCGGCTGGGTGGCCAGGTACGCCTCCGCGGACGGGCGGGCATCGGTACAGCTCGTCGCCGGCGATGCCAGCGCGCCGCAGGATTCCGTCATCTCGGTTCACGTCGGCGCCGATGTGGACGAGGCATACGCCGAGGCTCGCCGGCGGGGGTACGAGATCGTACATCCGCTCACCGATGAACCTTGGGGCGTGCGGAGATTCTTCGTCCGGGCCCCCGATGGCAACATCATCAACATCGTCAGTCATTCAGACGACTAGGGCGACAGCGGACTCGGGTGACGGGGCTCGTAGATCGCCAGCTCACTGCCGTCGGGAAGGCGCAATGCGGTCATGAGGCCGAATCCTTCGTCTCTGATCTCCCTGGTGAACTCGACGCCCTTCTCCTTCATCTCCTTCACGGTGGACCCGATGTCGTCGCACATCAGGTAGAGCTCGTGGCGGCTCTCCCCGCCGTCCGGGTGGGCAGCGAGCTCGGCGGGCGGCAGCGCGAAGATCAGCCAGCCGCCGCCGGCATCGACGGAGGGGAGCCCTAGGACGTCACGAAAGAACGCGCGCACCCCCTCGGCGTCGTCCGAGAAGATGATCGCGTGAACCCCGTTGATCAAGGCTCAACCACTCTATCCGCGGCGACCGCGAGGCCGACCCAGACATGAGTCTGATCGGGGTCTGCGTTCCCTGTGCGTCGCGATGCCTGCCGCTCGTCCAACCGCGCGGCCCGATCGAACCGACTCGCTTGCTCGAGTCGGCCCGCGGGGCTACGTTGTCACCGTGGCGGAGTCGAGGCCCACGGCTCGAGCTGCAGAGGCTCTCGACAGCGAGTCTGGCTATCGCCTTGCTGCGGCGGGCCGGGAGGCGGCCGAGGACGAGCGGCTGACTCTTCTCGAGCAGCTCTACGATCCGGTCTCGTGCCGGCGGCGGGCACTGGTTCAGCGCGGCTGGAGGTGTCTGGAGGTCGCGGCGGGGCGAGGCTCGATGGCGGTGTGGCTGGCTGAGCAGGTCGGTCCGGCAGGGCACGTGGTCGCGACCGACATCGACACCCGGTATCTGCGCCGGCTTGAGCTTCAGAATCTTGAGGTGCTCGAGCACAACATCCTCGAGGACCCGCTCGAAGCGCTGGGCCCGGGTTCGTTCGATCTGGTCTGCTCCCGTTTGACGCTGTTTCATCTCGTGGGCAGGCAAGAGCAGGCGCTCAGGCAAATGACGAAGTGCCTGCGCCCAGGTGGCTGGCTGATCGACGAGGACGCCGATTGGGGGACAGCCGCTCCCGTCGATCCCGCGCACCCGCTGTATGACGGCTACCGGCGCGCCTGGCAAGACGGGGACTGGTGGACTTCTCGCGGTTACGACAAGGCGTTTGGGCAAAAGCTGCCGGCACTGTTTGAGCGCTGCGGTCTTCAGGACATACGCCATGAGGCGGCCACCGAGGTGGTGCGCGGAGGCTCGCCTTGGGCTAGATGGTGGGCGGTGACGCTGGAGGTGATCAACGAGCTTGGCGGGGGCGACGAGTCGGATGGGCGTGAGCTCGAGGTGATGACCACCGCGCTCGCCGATCCCACTGTGTGGGTCCTGCGGGAGTTGTTACACGCCTGCCGGGGCAGGCGGGTTGGCGACACCGCGTAGCCGCTTCGGGATCTAGCGGTGGGGCGTCGGAAGGGATGTACCAGCGCGCGCCGGTGCGAGCCGGGGAGCGGACGCATCCAGCCGCATGGGCTCCCGCGCGCACCGTGCTCAGACGCGGCCGCTGGCCGTTGAGCCCCGAGAGGCACGAGAGCCGCGCAGAGACAGCCCGCAATTCGCGGAAAGAGATGGTGCCGATCGGAAGCTTCGTTACCGAGATTGCGGTACAACGGCCGTGGTAATCCAAATGCAGCCCAGGCCGAACTGTCGTGCCGCGCCCGGCGGCAATGGCAGCCGGGGGAACCAACAAGTTGGGGCGAATCGTCGCTAGGCGTAGCGCGACCTCTTTCCGCGCGAGCCCGTCAGCTAACCCCGGAGGCGCAACGAAAGAGAGGGACTATGACAAGGGCCGCGCGCCTGCTCGAAGCTGTCGACGCACGCCTACGGCGGGGCGACTCTTTTTCGAGAGTCGAAGAGGAGGTGATCGAGAGCAGCTCCCTGGATGAGCGGCACAAGTCTGCCCTATGGCTGTATGCCTGGTCCTTCGTGGGTCCCCAACAGCAGCGTTGCGAAGCGCTGGGCCTTCTTATGACCGCTGTCGAGCGTGATGGGGGCACCGCCGGAGGCAGCCGGTCGAGCTGAGGTACGCGCGAACCAGATAATCCGTTTTCCGGTTGTGGGCAGCCCTTGGCGGGCATTTGACGGGCATGACGGCCTCGCGCCCGCCACTGCACGTTCGCCTGAGCGCCCGCCTGCGCCGCGCCTCGCTCGACCGGGCGCTCGCCGACGGTACCGATCCCGCGACCAGCCCGGAGCTCGAGTGGCGCGCGCGACAGCTCGCCTCTCCCGGCACGTACCGCGAGCTTGCGGAGCGGCTCGAGGAGGTCGTTGACGAGGCTGGCGAGCCGCACCCCAACGCGGTCGTGCAGATCGATCGCGAGGCGGTCCGCTGCGCACGCGAGGACCTGCTCACGCTCGCCGCTCAGCTCGCGATCGCGGACCGAGCGAACGCCCGCGGCGTCGCCCTCGTGCGGCGATTGCTCACAGAAGGCTTGTCGCCTCTCTACGTCCCAAGCAGCCCGGAGCGCCTCGAGCGCTTCGTGCGCCAGGCGCGCGCTGCGCTGGGCACCTGAGCCTCAGCCCGTGTCAGGGCTCTGATGCGCCGTGGCCTGAGTGGGCCGGGGCGCTCGCGCCCCGGCTCAGCTGCTCTTTCCGCTCTTCTTTCCGCCCTTCTTGGAGGCGTTGGGCGTGTTTGCGATCTTGGCCGCGCGCTCCTTGCTCATGCCCTTCTTGCGCAGGCCCTCGTATTGCTTGTCGTTCTTGACGCTGCGTCCGTGGTCCTTGGCCATGAGACCTCCTGGTCGCTTCCGCGTGGACGCCTACCCCGCGTGAAATGCCTGCAAACGCGCGAGTCAGCGCACGCTCGCGCGGGCACGCGCGTTGCGCTGGCGTGCGCGCTTCGCCGCGCGGGCATCGCTCGCCGCGATCGCGTCGAACTCCTCGAGCGACCTGCCGGAGCCGACGGCCACGCAGGTGAGCGGCGACTCGGCGAGGCTCGCGGGCATGCCGGTCTCATCGCGCACTCGCTCGTCGAAGCCCTGCAGCAGCGCGCCGCCGCCGGCGAGCAGGATGCCGCGCTCGGAGATGTCCGACGCCAGCTCCGGCGGGGTCTCCTCGAGCGTGTCCTTCACCGCGTCGATGATCGTGTGCAGCGGCTCCGCAATCGCGTCGCGGCATTCCTCGCTCGTGAGCATGATCTGCTTCGGGAGACCGGAGGCGAGATCGCGCCCGCGCACCTCGACCGTGGACTCCTGCTCGAGCTGGGTGGCCGAGCCGATCTCGAACTTGATGTCCTCGGCCGTCTGCTGTCCCATCGCGATGCCGTACTTGCGCCTCACGTACGCGGCGATCGCCTCGTCGAGCTCGTAGCCGCCCGTCCGCACCGAGCGCGAGCAGACGATGCCGCCGAGCGAGATCACCG
>DASVXS010000200.1:0-12094 GCA_036392575.1 Thermoleophilaceae bacterium
GCGCCGCGCGATCTTCCAGTTGCAGATCATCCAGTAGTACTTGCGCTCGTCCTCGCACATGCGCTCGAGCGCGTAGTAGGCATCGAACGTCGGCATCACAGGAACGGGTCCGTATCGCCGCCCGGTCGGGTCGAAGAGCAGCCCCGAGCGCGGCGGGATCAGCTTGAGCCCGTGGAGCGGCCGCCGCGGGTGCGGGTGGCGGACGGCGTCGGCGTAGTTCCACATGCGGTTGATGTGGGTCACGTTGCCGCCGATCCGCTTCACCTCCTCGTGCATCGCGCCGTCGGCGTAGTAGTGCGAGCCCATCAGGATGTGCTCGGGCGGATCGCCCAGCTGGGCGGGCCACTCGCGCCGCACGATGTCGAGATTGCCTCCCACGCCGCCCGCAGCCACGACGACAACCGCGGCCTCGATCTCGGTCTCTCCGCCGCCGTCCTCGCTCTCCGCGCGGCAGCCGCGCACGCGTCCGCCGTCCTCGAGCAGCTCAGTCACGCGCGTGTGGAAGCGCAGGTCGAGCGAGCGCCTGCGCGGATGGCGCTCGATCGCGGCCCATACGTGGTCCACCAGAGCCTTGCCGGTGCCCCACGTGAGGTGGAAGCGCGGCACGGAGTTGCCGTCGCCGTAGACGCCGCGCTCGGCCCAGTTGACCACCGGAAAGAACTTCACGCCGTGCCGCTTAAGCCAGCCGCCAACGTCGTCCCGCGCGCGCGAGACGTACTGCTCGGCCCAGCGGCGCGGCCACTCGTCCGATTCGTCGAAGTCGGCGATCCGCAGCCAATCGGCGAGAGCGAGCTCGACGCTGTCCTCCACTCCGGAACGGCGCTGCTCGGGGCTGTCGACCATGAACATCCCGCCGAACGCTTCGCGCGCGAGGCCGCCGAGCTCCTCAGGCCGACAGCGGTCGAGCAGGAGCACGTCGCGTCCGTGCTCGAGAAGCTCCAGAGTCGTGACGAGCCCGGCAATGCCCGCGCCGATCACAAGGACGTCAGCCTGTTCGCCCATTCGCGGCCGGAAGCCTAAGCCCCGGCCGCGGCGCGTGTCGCTAGTCCTCGTCGCCGAGCAGCTTCAGGATCACCCACACCACCGCGCCGGTCACGGCGAACAGCGCGCCGAGCACGGCGAATGTGACCCACCACTCCTGGATGACGAGGGCGGCCATGATCGCGAGGACGATGGCGAAGGCGATTGCGATCCCGGGTAGAAGCCCCAGCCCGGAGCGGTCCATCAGTTCGTGCTGACGGTGGACCTCGCTCTGCATGAAGTTCCGTTCCATGTGAGCGATGATCGGCTCGGACGACGCCACGGTCATCCGGGACCAGCCGCCTACCGGCTGAGTGCTTTCTACTGATCGCGGGTGGCGACCGCGATCAGCGCGTCCACCACCTGCGGATCGAACTGCGTGCCTGAATTGCGGCGCAGCTCCTGGATCGCGTCCTCGAGCGGCATGGCGGCGCGATAAGACCCGCGCATCACGCCGCCAACTCGATCGAGAAGCACCTGCCAAGGAATTGGCCGGCGGAGGCGGGGTTCGGCCCGCCCCCGCCCGCTCCTTTGCGTCAGTCGAGCGTGGCTTCCGCCGCGCGCGGGAACTCGGCGTGAATGAGGGCCGCCGTGCCGCGCTCCTGCGGGATGATCTCGTCCGCGATGCGCACCGTGTCGGTGTCGTCCCCCCGGGCGGCGACGCGCTTCAGCTCCTCGTAGGCCGCGATCTCGAGGTGCTCGAAGGCATAGGCGAACCCGGCCAGCTTCGCCGGCGTGTCGGGCTGCGCGCCGAAGAACGCGCCCCAGTTGAGCGCGCCCACGCGCATCGCCGCGTCCTTGAGCCTCGAGGGACCGGCGTCGTGCGCCTTGAGCCGCGCCTCGACGCTCGCCTGCTGGGCACGCGTCTCCTCCAGATGGTCGCGGAAGACCTTGGCGAGCTCGGACTCGCCCACGATCTTCGGCGCGGCCTGGAGCATCTGGATCGCCTGCGCCTCGATCGCGTGCGCGTCGGCGAGGTAGTCGATCAGCCGGTTCTCGAGCTCGTCGTCCGCCACCTCGCGAAGCGAGGCCTCGACCGCACGGTCGAAGTTCGCGGCCAGCCGCTCCGCCATCCGCTTCTCCTGCGGCCCGATCGCCTGAGCCAGCTCCACCACGTCCTGCTCGTCCGCGCGCTCGGCGAAGAGCGACAGCAGGTCGTACGCGGCCAACTCCATGTGCTCGTACGAGAACGCGTGCGCGGTGAGCTTGCCGGGAGTGTCCGGCTGAGCGCGCGCGAACAGTACAAAGCCGACGCCGCCCGCCTTGCCGGCCACGTCCTTCAGCTTGCTCGGCTGCGAGTCGCGGGCCTCGAGCAGCGCGCGGACGCGCCGCTCGTGCTCCTCGGTCTCCACCAGGTGCTCGCTGAACACGCGCGCGAGCTCGTCGTCGCCCGCGATCTTCGGCGCGCTCTTCATCTGAATGAGCGCCTGCTCCTCGATCGAATGGACGTCGGTGAGGTATTTCGTGATCTGCTCGTTGAGGGTCGTTGTTGCCATGACAGGGGCCTACCCAGCGCTGCGGGGCTGACTCCTCGGGCGTCCTTCGCACCCAAAACCGTTGGGTTCGTGCGGGCTTCGTATTAAGTCAGGGTTAATTCGCTTCCGGTTCGTCCGAAGCCTTGACAAACCGGCCGCCGCTCTGAGAGGGTCGCCAATCGTGGCCTCGACCAGCGGGTCGTTGGAGTCGCTTCGAGAGCGCAACCGTATGCGCGTCATCGATGCATTGCGCACCAAGGGCGCCGTCAGTCGCGCCGACATCGCGCGGGAGACCGGGCTCAGCCGCTCCACCGTGTCGAGCCTGATCGCCGATCTGCAATCCGCCGGCCTGGTCGTTGAGCGCGACGGCAACGGCGGCCCAACGAGCGGTCCGCGTGGCGGACGGCCGGGCGTGCTCGTCGCCCTCGACAGCTCCGCCGGCGCGGTCCTCGGACTCGACTTCGGCCACAAGCACCTGCGCGTGGCGCTCGCCGACCTGTCCTACTCGGTGATCACCGAGCGGTTCACGGACCTCGAGGTCGACACCGCGGCGCCCGAGGCGCTCGACACCGCGACGGCACTCGCCTCGGAGCTGATCGACGAGTCGGGGATGACCGGCCGCGTGCTTGCCGCCGGCATGGGCCTCCCGGGCCCGATCGACACCGACAGCGGCCTCGTCCACTCCCAGTCCATCCTGCCGAGCTGGGTGGGGCTGAGCCCAGCGGCCGAAATGGAGAAGCGGCTGAACCTCACCGTGCACCTGGACAACGACGCCAACGTTGGCGCGCTCGGTGAGTCGACCTTCGGTGCCAGCCGCGGCGCTGAGGTGATGGCCTATCTGCGACTTTCGGCCGGCATCGGCGCCGGCCTTGTGATCAAAGGGCGTCCCTTCCGCGGCGCCAACGGGACGGCTGGGGAGATCGGGCACGTGATGATCGATCCCTCTGGCCCAATCTGCCGCTGCGGCAACCGCGGCTGCCTCGAGACGGTCGCTGCCGGGCCCGCTCTATGCGAGCTCGTGCGGCGATCGCACGGACAGCTCACGGTCGCGCAGCTCCTCGCGCTCGCTCAGCGCGGTGACGCGGCATGCCAGCGGGTCATCGCCGATGCCGGGCGCGCCGTAGGTCGGGCAGTAGCCGACCTGTGCAACTACCTCAATCCAAACCTCGTCGTGGTGGGCGGCGAGCTGTCGGGCGCGGGTGACCTCGTCCTCGAGCCGATTCGCGAAGCGGTTCGCCGCTTTGCGATTCCGGCTGCCGCGGACGATGTCGAGATCGTGGCCGGCACGCTCGGCGACCGTGCCGAATTACTCGGTGCGCTCGCGCTCGCAGGGCACGAATCCGAGGACATGCTGACGGTTCCAGTACCCCCCATTACAACTAGTCCACAAGGAGGGAGAGGGCGGTGATGACATCACCGAATTCCCGCCGCGTGCTCGCAATAGGCGGCGCGCTGGTGGCTCTGTCGGTCGGCGTCGCGGCATGCGGCGGCGGCAACAACAACTCGTCCACGAGCGGCGGTGGCGGCAAGGCCGACAAGGTCGGCGTGCTGCTTCCGGACACCAAGTCGTCAGTGCGCTGGGAGTCGTTCGACCGGCCGCTTCTGGCCGACGCCTTCAAGGCTGCGGGCGTCTCGGCCACAATCAACAACGCCCAGGGCGACAAGTCGACGCAGCAGCAGCAGGCGGAGCAGATGATCACCAACGGGGCAAAGGTGCTCCTGCTGGTGAACCTCGACTCCGGCTCGGGTGCAGCGATCGAGGCCAACGCCAAGTCCCGTGGCGTGAAGGTGATCGACTACGACCGCCTCACGCTCAAGGGCTCGGCCGCGTACTACGTGTCCTTCGACAACGTCAAGGTGGGCAAGCTCCAGGGCCAGGGCCTCGTGAACTGCCTCAACAAGGACGGCGCGAAGAACCCGAATATCGCGGAGCTGAACGGCTCGCCGACGGACAACAACGCGACGCTGTTCAAGCAGGGCTACGACTCGGTCTTGAACCCGCTCTACAAGTCGGGCAAGGCCAAGAAGGTCGCGGATCAGTCGGTGCCGGACTGGGACAACCAGAAGGCGCTGACCATCTTCGAGCAGATGCTGCAGAAGGAGAACAACAACATCCAGGGCGTTCTCGCGGCCAACGACGGCCTCGGCAACTCGGTCATCTCTGCGGTCAAGGCCCGCAAGCTGAAGCAGATCCCGGTGACCGGTCAGGACGCCACGCCTGAGGGTGTGCAGAACATCCTCGCCGGCGACCAGTGCATGACGGTCTACAAGGCCGTGAAGAAGGAGGCAGACGCCGCCTCCAAGCTGGCGATCGCGCTGGCCAAGGGCACGCAGCCCCCGGCCGGGCTCGTGAACGGCAAGGTGAACGACACCGCGCGTGACGTTCCGTCCGTGCTGCTCACGCCGCAGGCGATCACGAAGAGCAACGTGAAGGTGCTCTTCGACGATGGATTCCTGAAGACGAGCGACGTGTGCGTTGGTAAGTACAAGTCGATGTGCGCGGACGCAGGGATCACCAGCTAGACGAAGTCACGGAAGGGGCGCCGCCGGCGGCGGCGCCCCTCTCCGATGACAGGGACCCTGGGAGGGTTGAGAGCGTGAACGACACAAAACCAACACTCGAGCTTCGCGGCGTGTCGAAGAGCTTCGGCGCCGTGCAGGCTCTGTACAACGTGGACTTCAGCGTCCGCGCCGGCGAGGTGATGGCTCTCGTCGGGGACAACGGCGCCGGCAAGTCGACGCTGATCAAGTCTGTCGCCGGCATCCACCCGTTCGACTCCGGAGAGGTGCTCTTCGAGGGCCAGCCGGTGCACATCCACGGACCGAAGGACTCGGCGAAACTCGGCATCGAGGTCGTGTACCAGGACCTCGCGCTGGCCGACAACCTCGACGTGGTGCAGAACATGTTCCTTGGCCGCGAGGAGACCACCGGAATACTCCGCTCGCTGGACGAGGTGGACATGGAGAAGAAGGCCGACGAGACGCTCGCGTCACTGTCGGTGACCACCATCCGGTCGACGCGTCAGACGGTTGCGGGCCTCTCGGGCGGTCAGCGCCAGTCGGTTGCGGTCGCGAAGGCCGTGATGTGGAACTCGAAGGTGGTCATCCTCGACGAGCCCACTGCCGCGCTCGGCGTCGCCCAGACGCGGCAGGTGCTCGACCTCGTGAAGCGCCTCGGCGAGCAGGGCCTCGCCGTCGTGCTCGTCTCACACAATCTGTATGACGTGTTTGAGGTCGCGGACAAGATCACCGTGCTACGCCTCGGCCAGAACGTGGCGGTGTACAACCGCAAGGACGTGACGCAGACGCAGGTCGTCGAGGCGATCACGGCGGGCAAGCTGTCCAAGGTGCCCGGTCCCGAGGCGGAGGTGGTCGCATGACGACGGCAACGCCTCCTCCCATCGAGACCGCTCCGGGCGCACCCGCCGTAGCCGCTCCCGGCGGCGAGAGCCTTCGCGATTACGTACAGCGCTGGTGGGCCGGGATCCGCCAGGGCGACCTCGGCTCGCTGACGATCGTCATCGGGCTGATCATCATCGCGATCGTCTTCCAGTCGCAGAATTCGAACTTCCTCACCGCGGGGAACTTCGTGAACCTGATCGTCCAGGCAGCGGCGATCACGTGCATCGCGATGGGCATCGTGTTCGTGCTGCTGCTGGGCGAGATCGACCTGTCGGTCGGCTACGTCTCGGGCGTCGCCGGCGTGATCGTCGCGCTGCTCACGTTCCCGGACGGGAACCAGCTCGCGACCTTCCCCACGCTGCTGCTCGCTCTGGGCGCAGGCGTTGCGATCGGTCTGCTCCAGGGCGTGATCATCGCCAAGATCGGCGTACCGTCGTTCGTGGTCACCCTCGCGGGCCTGCTCGGATGGAACGGCGTGGTGCTCCTCCTCATCGGGGATCGCGGCACCGTGATCATCCAGAACAGCTTCTTCGAGGGCTTCGCGAACAACTTCGTGCCGGAGGCGACGGCCTGGATCGTTGCCATCGCGGGCGTGGCGGTGTATGCCGGCGGACTGCTGTGGGAGCGCTACCAGCGCACGAAGGCCGGGCTCGGCCACGCGCCGGATGTGCTCATCCTGCTGCGCGTCGGCGCGCTCGCAGCAGCGCTCCTCATCGTGGTGTACGTGGCGTACCAGGACCGGGGCATCCCGTACGTGTTCCTGGTGCTCGCGGGCGTGTACATCGTGCTCACGTACGTCCTCAACCGGACGACATTCGGACGGCACGTGTACGCCGTCGGCGGCAACGCCGAGGCCGCGCGGCGAGCCGGCATCAACGTGGACGCCGTGAAGATCGCGTGTTTCGGGATCTGCTCGGGCCTCGCGGCGCTCGGCGGCATCATCCTCGCCTCGCGCCTCCGCTCGGTCGACACCAACTCGGGTGGCGGGTCGATCCTCCTCTACTCGATCGCGGCGGCCGTGATCGGCGGCACGTCGCTCTTCGGCGGCCGAGGCAGCGTCAAGTCGGCGGTGCTCGGCGCGCTGGTGATCGCGTCGATCGACAACGGCCTCGGGCTCCTCGGACTGAGCTCGGGCACGAAGTTCGTGGTCACCGGCCTGGTGCTGCTGGCCGCGGTGGTCGTCGACTCGCTCGCACGCCGAGGGCGGGAGCAAGCCGGTAGAGCGTGACGGCCGGTGGGCCCTCGCACCCCGCTCTCGTGCGGGGGCCCACCGCCTCACGAATACGAACAGAAAGGCACTGCATCATGGAGGGACTGCGCGGGAAGTCCGCGCTCGTGACTGGCGCGAGCGGCGGGATCGGCGCGGCTGTCTCGAGGCAGCTACACGACGCCGGGGCTCGCGTCGCGATGCTCTCCCGCCGCGGCGACGACCTCGGGCTCGACGGTGAGATCGGGATCGCCTGCGACGTGCGCGACCGCGCCGATGTGCGCCGCGCTACGGAGGACGCGGTGGCTCGGCTCGGCCAGCTTGACATCGTTGTCGCGAACGCCGGGGTGGGCTCGTACGGGCCGTTCACCGAGATGGACCTCGACCAGGTCGACTCGATGATCGACACCAACCTGAAGGGCATTATCTGGACGGCTGCCGCCACGATCCCGCACCTGGTGGAGGCCGGCGGCGGCGACTTCGTGTCGATCGCCAGCATCGCCGGGCTGAACGCGTTCCCCGGCGAGGCGGTCTACAACGCGTCGAAGTTCGGGCAGGTCGGTTTTGTACGGGCGCTCGACATCGAGCTGCGCGAGAAGGGCGTGCGCTGCACCACGATCGCTCCGGGCGGCGTGAACACGCACTTCGCGATCGGCACCGGACGGACGGAGGGCGACCCCGAGCTCGAGGAGATGATGACCGCCGACGAGGTGGCGGAGGTCGTTCTGTTCGCGCTCACGCGCCCGCGCAACATGCGGCTGATGACCACCACTTTCCGCCCGATGAGCGAGGGCAGCTGGGGATGAGCCTTCGCTGGGGAGTCCTGTCCACCGCCAACATCACCGACAAGCTGCTGAACTCGGGCCACGACCAGGAGTTCACCGCTGTCGCGTCGCGCAACACCTCGCGCGCGCGTGAATGGGCGAACGCGCGCGGCATCCCGACCGCCTACGGGTCGTACGAGGAGCTGCTCGCCGACCCGGACATCGACGCGGTCTACATCCCGCTGCCCAACAGCCTGCACGTGCCGTGGTCGATCGCGGCGCTCGAGGCGGGCAAGCACGTGCTCTGCGAGAAGCCGATGAGCCGCCACCCCAAGGACGTCGAGCGAGCCTTCGACGTCGCCGAGCGCGAGGGGCGCGTGCTGATGGAGGCGTTCATGTGGCGACACCATCCGCAGCTCCAGCGCACGCGCGAGCTCTTGGCCGCAGGCGAGATCGGCCCGCTGCGCGTGATCCGAGCGGCGTTCGCCTTCCTCGCGGACGACCCCGACGACATCAGGCTGAACCCCGAGCTCGACGGCGGCGGGCTCATGGACGTGGGCTGCTACTGCGTGAGCGGCTGCCGCGCGCTCACCGGCGCCGAGCCGGAGATCGCTTACGCGGAGCAGGTGATCGGCGGCAAGGGCGTTGACGTGGTGATGTCGGCCACCCTGCGCTTCCCTGGCGACGTGCTCGCCCACTTCGACTGTGGCCTCGCGTACGAGGGCGGCGACCAACTCGAGGCCGTCGGCGACGACGGCTCGATCTTTCTCGACGACCCCTGGCACGGGCGCGAGGCGGAGATCGAGGTACGCCGGCCGGACGGATCGATCGAGCGGATCGAGGCCGGGCCTGCGAACTCATACGCCTACGAGCTCGCGAACTTCGAGGCGGCCGTTCGCGGGGAGCAGCCGCCGCTCCTCGGCCGCGACGACGCGCTCGCCCAGGCGCGCGCGATCGCGGCGCTCTACTCATCTGCGGAAAGGAAGGCTCCATGCCCGATCGACTGAAGACATCGCTCGGTATCTGGGCCCTCGGTGGGATGGTGACGCGCTTCGTGCCGGTCGGCTACCAGCCCGATCACGGTGCCGAGTCGACGGTGCAGAAGGTGCGCCGCGCGGTGGAAGGACTCGGCGACCTGATGGACGACTACGAGTTCCACTACCCGAACGAGCTGAGCCGCGACAACCTCGACGATGTGCGCGACGCGCTCGACGGGCACGGGATCTACGCCGTCGCGGGCGGCCTGCACCTCGACCCGCGGTTCGGCAAAGGCGGGCTCTCGTCACCCGACGACAGACTCCGTGAGGACGCGCTCCGCATGACGCTCGACGCCGCGGAGTTCGCCGGCGAGATCGGCGCCGAGATGATCATCTGGCCCGGGATCGAGGGCTACAACTACCCGTTCCAGACTCCCTACGCCGAGTCGTGGGCGCGCATGATCGACGGCATCGGGCAGGCCGCCGAGGTGCTGGCTCGGCACGGGCGCAAGCTCTTCCTCGAGCACAAGAACTCCGAGCCGGCCATGAAGATCTTCATGCGCAACATCGGCATGACCCTGCACGTGATCCACACGCTCCAGCGCAGGGGAATCGACAACGTGAAGGTGAACATGGACTGGCAGCACCTGATCATGAACGGCGAGCACCTGCCCGAGTACGCCGCGCTGCTTGCCGCCGAGGGCCTGCTCGGCCACCAGCACGCGAACTCCGGTTGGGGCACGTTCGACGACGACAACATGGTCGGCGCGACCGCCTTCATGGAGACGCTCGAGCTCGCACTCGAGCTGCGGCGCGCGGGCTACGGCGAGCACGGCGAGCGGCTCGGCTTCGACCTCTACCCGTACACAGAGGACCAGGTCGCCGCCGTGAGGCGCTCGGTGCTCCACTGGCAGTTCATCGACGACGTGGCGCAGCGGGTCGACGGCGATGGACTCCGCGAGGCGCAGCAACAGAAGGACGCCGTACGCGCGTACGAGCTCGTGTACGAGGCGCTGGGCGCCCGCGCCGCATGACCCGACTGGTCGGTCTCGATGTAGGCACCTCGTCGGTGAAGGGCGTCGCGATCGACGCGGGGGGCAAAGTGCTCGCGGTCGCCGAGCAGCCCCACGATCTCTCGATGCCGCGGCCCGGCTGGAGCGAGCAGGATCCAGACGACTGGTGGCGCGGCGCGGCGGTGGTGCTCGAGCAGCTCGACTCGGCGAGCGCCGATGGCATCGGCCTCACGGGGCAGATGCATGGGCTCGTGACGCTCGACCAGGCCGGCCACCCTCTGCGCCCGGCGATCCTCTGGAACGACGGGCGCACCGAGGCGGAGTGCGCGGAGATCGAAAAGAAGGTCGGCTTCGAGCGGCTGGTGGAGCTCACAGGCAACCGGGCCCAGGCCGGCTTCACCGCGCCGAAGATCCTGTGGCTGCGAAACAACGAGCCCGAGGTCTACGCGCGGATCGCCCACATCCTGCTGCCGAAGGACTACGTGCGCCTGAGACTCACCGACCTCCACGCGATCGACGTTGCCGACGCGTCGGGGACGCTGCTCCTGAACGTGGCGGAGCGGCGCTGGAGCGACGAGATGCTCGACGCGCTCGAGATCGACCGCGCCTGGCTGCCCAACGTGTTCGAATCGCCGGAGCAGACGGGCACGACACACGGCGGCGTACCGGTGGCCGCCGGCGCGGGCGACCAAGCTGCGGGAGCGCTGGGCGTAGGAGTGGTGGCGGAGGGCGGCCCGGCCTCGGTCGTGCTTGGCACGAGCGGCGTGGTGTTCGCGGCGCTCGACCGCTACGCGCACGACCCGCAGGCGCGCGTTCACGCGTTCTGCCACGCCGTGCCGAACGCGTGGCACGTGATGGGCGTGATGCTCAGCGCGGCCGGCTCGCTGGGCTGGCTGCGATCCGCGATCGGCGGCACCTACGACGAGCTGCTCGCCGAGGCCGCGGACTGGGAGCCGGGCGTGGAGGGCCTCCTCTTCGCGCCCTATCTCGCGGGAGAACGCACCCCGCACGCGGACCCGTCCGCCCGAGGTGCGTTCGCGGGCCTGAGCCTGCGGCACAACCGCGGAGCGATGGCGCGAGCCGTGCTCGAGGGAGTGGCCTTCGGGCTGCGCGACGCGCTCGATCTGGTGGAGCAGCTCGGCGGTCGCCCGCGCGTGGGCCGCGTCTCGGGCGGCGGCGCCCGCTCGCAGCTGTGGCTCGAGATCGTCGCTTCGGTGCTCGACCTGCCACTCGAGCTGACGGTGGTGGACGAGGGCGCCGCCTACGGCGCGGCGCTGCTCGGTGGCGTGGCGTCGGGGGTCTTCGCGGACGCGCGCGAGGCCGTCGCGGAGTGCGTGAAGGTCACGCGGGTGGTCGAGCCGCGGGCCGATTGGGTCGAGGCCTACGCCGAGATTCGCGAACGGTTCCGCGGGCTCTATCCCGCGCTGCGCCCGCTCATCGGCTGAGCCGCCATTCCGGCGCGCTGCTCGAACACGCGGTCTCTCGCGGTGTCGAGAGCGCTCGCTATCGCGCCCAGCACGATCGCGTCCTGCCCGAGCTTCCCCTCCTCGATCCGCGTGCCGAGGGGCGTCAGCTCGGCGAGCTTGCGCTCGAGCGGCGGCCGCAACAGGTCGAGGTTGCCGCCGACGCCGCCGCCGAGCAGCACGAGCTCGGGATCGAGAATGGCCGCCACGGTCCCGACCACGAGCGCGAGGCGCTCGGCCTCGACCTCCACGGCCGCGACCGCCAGCGGGTCTCCCTTGCGCGCGTCCGCGAACACGTGCTTCGCCGATACCGCCCCTGTCATCCCCAGCCGCTTGGCCGTACGCACGACCGCGTCAGCGGACGCGGCCTCCTCGAGGATCCCGCGCAGTCGCGCGCGCGTATCCGACTTCGGGTCAGCGTCCTCATCGCCGCTCACCGGCAGGTAGCCCACCTCGCCCGCCGCTCCATGCGCGCCGCGGTAGAGCTGCCCGTCGATCACGATCCCCATCCCGATGCCTGTGCCCACGAACACGTAGACGAACGTGTCCGCCTCCCTGCCCCTGCCATAGGAGCGCTCGCCCACCGCGGCGAGGTTCGCGTCGTTGTCGAGCGCGACGCTCGGCGGCAAAGCCTCGCGAAGCGAGCTCATGAGGCCGGGGCGACTCCAGCCGGGGAGGTTCGGCGCGTGGCGCAGGCGGTCGCTGTCGGGGTCGAATACGCCCGGCCCGCCCACGACGGTGTGCGCGACCTGGTCCCAGGTGACTCCCGCCGC
>DASVXS010000201.1:0-23942 GCA_036392575.1 Thermoleophilaceae bacterium
CGAGGAAGGCGCTCTTCGCCTCAGCGGCGGCCTCGGCATCGCGCCGCGCCTGGAGGAGGTCGCTGATGTCGTGGTAGAGCGCGTAGTACCCCACGTGTTGCTCGCCCACGAAGATCGGCGCGCCTCGCACGTCGACATCCACGAGGCTCCCATCCTTGCGCGTCCGCTGAGTGGTGATGTGTAGGTCCTCGCCCTTTCTGGCCGAGTAGGCGGCGTCGATCGCCTCGGCGCGCACCGCGTCCGATCGAGCGACGAGGTCGTCGACGTCGCGGCCGATCGCCTCCTGGCGGTCGTATCCGAAGAGCTTCTCGGCCGCCGGGTTCCACGAGGTCACGTTGCCGTCGAGGTCAACCGTGACGATCGCGGTCGGGCTGAGCTCGACGAGCGACTCGAAGTACTGCTTCTGGCGCCGGACCTCCGACTCACTCTGGCGAAGCGCCTCCTCGGCAAGCTTCCGCTGGGTGATGTCCTCGACCATGGTGAGGCCGAACAGCGCCTCGCCCTGGTCGTCGCGCACGATCGAGTCGACAACCTGAGCCCAGATGGTCCGCCCGTCGCGACCGATGTAGCGCATCTCGAGCTCGTATCGGTCGGCCTTCCCAGCCACGAGATCGCGGTAGAGCGCAAGCTGCCGCGGCCGGTCCTCCGGATGCGTGTACTCGCTCGGGTGGAGCGTCTGAAGCTCATCCTCGCTGTAGCCCAGCATCTCCCGGTAGGCGCGGTTCCACCGGAACTCGCCCTCGCCACCGGGGCGCCGGAGAAACGTGGGAACCAGCATTGTGCTGACGTCGAGCGGGCCCCAGGCGACCCCGATCGGCGCCTCCTCGAACATCACGCGGAACCGCTGCTCGCTCTCGCGCAGCGCCTCCTCCGCACGCTTGCGCTTGCGCACGTCGTGGTAGATCGCATACGTGCCCACCGGCTCTCCGCGGAGCAGCACAGGCGCGGCCAGCAGCTCGACGTCGATCAGCGAGCCGTCCTTGTGGGTGCGCTTGGTGAAGGCCTGCACGCGGCCCTCCGTGTAGGCGTCGCGCGTGACCGAGGTGGCCTCTGCGCGAAGCTCCGGCGACTTCGCAACGAGGTCATCGATCTTGCGGCCGTGCGCCTCGGCCGGCGTGTAGCCGAACAGCCTCTCGGCCGCGGGGTTCCACGAGGTGACCACGTCCTCGAGGTCCGTCGTGACGATCGCGACCGGGCTGATCTCGAGCAGCGACTCGAAGTAGCGCTTCTGCCTCCCGAGCTCCTCCGTACGTGCAGCGAGCGCCTCCTCGAGCTCCTTCCGCTCGGTGATGTCGAGGTAGAAGCCTTGGTGCAACGCGGGCATGCCGGCGTCGCCTGGTAGGACGGTCGCCTGATCGAGGAACCAGACGACGCGCCCGTCGCGCGCGATCAGGCGGTACTCCTCCCGGAAGGGCTCGCCAGTCTCGCGCGAGCGGTTATGCGCCTCCATCACCCGCTCACGGTCGTCGGGATGGAGGATCTTGAGCAGGTGGCGGTCGTCGCTTGCCCACTCCTCCGTCGTGTAGCCCAGGATCGCTTCGAGCTGCGGGCTCGTGTAGACGTTCGAGCTCCACTCGTCCAGGCGGTCGATGTAGACGGCCAGGGGGAGCTGTTCGATCAGCGCCCGCCAACCGTGTGAGCGCAAGTCCAGATCAACTAGCGCCCCCGAGTTGCGAGCGCCACGACGCCCCGGAGTCGTGTGCTCCGGGTTATGAGCCATACCCTGACGAGCATACGCTCGCGGGTAGGCGCCGACAACGGACCCTGCCCGGGTGGGGACGCTACGCCCGGATCTCCGCCTCGGCGTTGCGGATGATCTGGTTGCCCTCCTGCTCGGCCACGGTGTCGATCACGAGCACGCCATCGCGCTCCTCGCGAACCGTGCCCGTCACGACGATCTCCTTCTCCGGGAGCGCCATGCCCCGGAACTGGACCGACAGGCGCTTGAGCGCCCGCGGGTCGCCGCCCGCCGCCTGCGTCTGGGCGCGCGCCACCTGCGCCATCCCGTAGAGACCGTGCAGGATGTTCGACGGAAGCCCGACCGCCTGGGCGAACTCGGGATCGATGTGGATCGGGTTGAAGTCGCCCGACGCTCCCGCGTAGCGGTGCGGCAGGTACTTGTCGGGCGTCACGCGCAGCTCGGGAATCTGCTCTCCCTGTTTCATCTCAGCCTCCTCGGACGATGTTGGTCCAGGTACCGCGCACGACCTCCTGGCCGTCCTGGTTCTCCGACACCGACTCGAACACGTAGAACGTCTTGTCGTCCTTCTCGAAGATGTCCTTCACCGTGGTGGTCGTGGTGATGGTGTCGCTCGCCACGACGGGCTCGCCCCAGACGAACTCCTGGCTGCCGTGGAGCATCATCGCGAAATTGATCCCGACCTCGGGATCGAGCACGGCCGGCCCTACCGAGCCTGCGGAGTACACGACCGCGAACATCGGAGGCGCCACCACGTTGCGGAAGCCCTTCTCGCGCGCGGCGGCCGGGTCGTGATGGACCGGGTCGGACTCGCCGACCGCGTATGCGTACTCGCGGATCTTCTCCCGCCCCACCTCGTACTGATGGGGCGGATAGGACTTCCCGATGATGCTCGTGTCGACTGCCAACCGGCCTCCTCGCGGGATCGCTTGCGCGCGGCAGTCTAAGGTGCGCCGACCTTGCGAAGGCTGCTCGTCATTGGCGCCGCGCTGCTCGCGGCCTCGCCCGCGGCACACGCGGCTCGGCTCGAGCGGGTCGCCCACTTCCGGCAGCCGGTCTACTTGACCTCCAGCCCCTCGGACAGGCGCGACGTGTTCGTGGTCGAGCGCGCCGGCCGGGTGCTGGCGATCCGCAACGGGCGCGTGCTGCGGCGGCCGGTGCTCGACATCCGCAGGCGCGTGCTCATCGCCGATAGACGTATCTACAAGGACCAGGGCGGGTTGCTCTCCGTCGCGCTCGCGCCCGACTACGACCGCACCCATCGCCTCTACGCGTTCTTCACCGCGCGCGACAAGACGATCCGCGTCGAGGAGTTCCCCACGGGGCGCACGCTCGTGGCCGTGGCGCGCACCTCGCCGTTCGACGCGGGTGGGCAGCTCCAGTTCGGGCCGGACGGCGCACTCTACATCGGCATGGGCTACGGCGGTGGCAACAGCAGGGTCGACGGGAGCGCGCTCGACCCCGCCTCGCCGCGCGGCAAGATCCTGCGCTGGGATCCCGCGAGCCCGACAGCGCCTCCGGTCCCTTATTTGCTCGGGCTTCGCACGCCGTGGCGCTTCTCGTTCGACCGCGGCAATCTGATCGTGGGCGACGTGGGCGAGAGCCGTCGCGAGGAGGTGGACTTCCTGCCGAGGGGCCGGCAGGACGGCGCGAACCTCGGCTGGCCCGCGTTCGAGGGCACGCTCAGGCACGGCCCGTTCGCGGCGCCCGGCGCAATTCCACCGGTCCTGCAGAAGCGGCACAGCTCCGGCTGGTGCGCACTGATCGCCGGTTACGTGGTTCGAGATCGCTTGCTGCACGATCTCTACGGCCGCTACGTGTACGGCGACCTCTGCAAGAGCGGGATCCGCTCGGTGCGGCTCTCTGCGCGCGGGGCGCGGGCCGACCGGTCAGAACGCCTCGCGGTGCCCAACCTCGTCTCGTTCGGTGAGGACGCACGCGGGCACTTGTACGCGGTGAGCCTCGACGGCTGGGTCTACCGGTTCGCCGGCTGACGCCAGGCATCGTAGACCGCGGCCATGTCGTCGTCGGCGTGGCCCTCGGATATCGCCTTCTCGAACTGCCGCGCGACGGTCTCGGCGATCGGCAGGACAAGGCCGTGGCGTTCGGCCGCCTCGAGCACGAGCTCGGCGTCCTTGAGCGCCAAGCGAGCCGGGAAGGACGGATCGAAGCGGTCGTCGATCATCATCTCGCCCTTCAGCCGCGCGTAGGCGGGGCCGAGCGGGCCGCCGTCGATCGCGTCAAGGAAGTTGCGTGGGTCGACGTCGATCTCCTGCGCGAAGGCGATCGTCTCCGCCAAAGTGCCCACCAGTCCGAGCAGCCAGTTGTTGATCACGAGCTTCAACCTCGTGCCCGCGCCGGCGTCACCGACGCGTATCGTCCGCGACCCGACCGCCTCGAAGATCGGTGCGCAGACGTCGAGCGCCTCGTCCGGCCCGGAAGCCAGCACGATCAGCTCGCCCTTCTCGGCGGGCTCCTTGGTGCCGAGCGCCGGCGCATCGACGAGCGTCACGCGGTGCTCGTCGGCAAGCGCGGCAACCCGCTCTGTAGCCGAGATGCCGATGGTGCTCATCTGATCCCAGACGGCGTCGTCGCGCATCGCCGGGATGGCCTCCTTCATCACGGACAGCACGGCGTCACCGTCGGCGAGCATGGTCACCACCACGTCGGCGCTTTCGACTGCCTCCGCGGGCAAGCCGGCGATGTCGATGCCGTCGCCCGCGATCGCGTCAGCTTTTTCACGCGAGCGATTCCACGCGCGGACGCGCATACCGGCGCCCGCGATGTGCCGCGCCATCGGCGCGCCCATGATGCCGGTGCCGAGCACCGCGACGGTCTGTGGCGGTTCGGGCATACCGACACGCAGTTGCCCCAGACCCTGCCGGCGCTAAACGGGATCAGAGCTGGAAGCGACCACCCGCGAGCACCGGCACGCGCTCGCCCGACGAGGTGATGCCCGTCACGACCAGATCGTCGCTTCCGACCATGAAGTCCACGTGCACCTTCGAGTGGTTCACGCGCTCCATGTCGTCGTCGCCGACCGTGAACGGAAAGCCGCGGCCGAGGGCGATGTGGCTCGACGCGTTCTCGTCGAGCAGCGTGTCGTAGAAGACCATCCCCGACTTCCCGACGCGGCTGTCGTTGTCCACCAGCGCGACCTCGCCGAGCCGCGCGGCGCCGTCGTCGACGGCGGTCATCGCATCGAGCCCCTCTCCGCCGGTCGAGGCCTCAATCCGCACCGCTCGCCCACCACGGAACTCCACCTCGAGGTCGCGGATGACGGTGCCGGAGCGCACCAGCGGCTTGGTGGAGCGGACGACGCCGTCCACGCGCTCGGGATCGGGTGTGGTGAAGGTCTCCTCCGACGGAATGTTCGGCATGTGCCGCAGCCCCCACGCCGTCGTGAAGCGGGCGGTGATCCAGCGTGAGCTCGGAAGGAGCCCGATGGTGAGGTCGGTGCCCGGCCCTTCGTAGTGGAGACGGTCGAAGCGGCGCGAGTCGAGCTCGCCGGCGATCCGCTCGAGCTCGTCCTGGCGCTCTGTCCACGCCGCCACCGGATCCGGCTCGTCCAGGCGGCAGCAGCGCGCGACCTCCTCCCAGAGGCGCTCGAGCCCCTCGTCGCGGCCGAGGTCCGGATAGACGAGGGCTGCCCAGTCGGGCGTCGGGCACGGCACCGCGGTCCAGTTCACCGAGCGCTCTGACACGACCACCGCCCACTCCTCGAGGGCGGGCCACGTGTCCTTGCCCACCCGCTCGGGGTCGACGTCCTCCAGCAGGTCCGGAGCGACCGCGCCCGTGAGGCCCACGCTTGCACCGTGTTGGCGCCCGAGCTCGAGCACCCGCTCCCCCAGCCAGGAGGGCACGAAGCCGATCGCATCCTCTGAGCCGTGGAGCAGCCGCGCCCGCTTCACGTACGCGTCGTACGTCGCGACGTCGACGAACTTCGCGCCCGCTCGGTAGGCCGCGTCGGCGACCGCGCGCGCGAGCGGCTCCTTGCCGGGCTCGGTGCTGACGGCCACCACCTGCCCCTCCTGCACGTTGGCGCCGAAGCGGACGGCGAGATCCGCGAGGCGCCCCACCCAGTCCTCGGTCATGGCGGACGATTGTGTCAGGGCTTGAGGAGTGCTTCACGGAGCCCTGGGAACAATGCGCGACGGATGGCGGGACGCCTCGCGACAGCCCTCGCTTCCGTCGCGCTCGCTGCCGTGATGCTCGCCGGCTGCTCGGAGAGTGAGGAGCACAAGCCGAACTCACGGCCCAAGCCAGCGCCCTCGCAGCCGCCAACGCGGGAAGCGCGTACTGGCGCCGCGAAGGCCGGTCACATTCCGCCGCCCGCGTCGCGCGCCGACGTGTACGCCGCCGGCCGCCCGGACCGCCTCCGCGGGCCGGCGCGCCAGGCGCTCAGGCGCGTGTACGTGCCGAATTCGGACTCGAACACAGTCGATGTGATCTCACAGGAGAGCGGGCGCGTGGTCGCTCACTTCGCCACCGGACAGAACCCTCAGCACGTGACGCCCTCGTGGGACCTGCGCACGCTCTGGGTGCTGAACGACCAGGGCAACAGCGTCACCCCGATCGACCCGCGAACCGGTCGGCCCGGTAAGAACGTGCCCGTTGCCGACCCGTACAACATGTACTTCACGGCGGACGGGCGCTACGCGATCGTGGTGGCCGAGCGGCTCAGGCGGCTCGATTTCCGCGACGCGGAGACGATGCGGATGCACCACGCGCTCGCGGTGCCTATGTGCGCGGGCGTCGACCACATGGACTTCACCGCCGACGGCCGCCGGGCGCTGGTGTCGTGCGAGTTCAGCGGGCGCATGATCGAGGTCGACCTTCAGCGCGAGAAGGTGCTGAAGACGATTGACCTTCGTAGCGGCGCGATGCCGCAGGACGTGAAGCTCTCGCCCGACGGCCGGCGCTTCTACGTGGCCGACATGGCGTCGAACGGAGTCTGGGTCCTCGACGCCCACAGCATGCGAAAGCTTCGCTTCATCCACACGGGCATGGGCGCTCACGGCCTCTACACCAGCCGCGACTCGCGCTACCTCTACATCACGAACCGTGCCGAGAGCTCTATTTCGCGGCTGCGCTTCTCGACCGGAAAGCTCGTGGGCAAGTGGAAGATCCCCGGGCATGCAAGCCCGGATATGGGGGGAGTGTCGGCGGACGGAAAGGTGCTGTGGCTGTCCGGCCGCTACAACTCCGAGGTCTACGCGATTTCGACGAACACCGGGAAGCTGCTGCATCGGATACCGGTCGGGCCAGGACCGCACGGCCTCTGCGTCTGGCCGCAGCCCGGGCGCTACTCGATCGGGCACACGGGCATCCTGCGCTGACCAGGTTCTCCGGGAGCGACCCGGTTGAGCGCCGACCGGTGCGCAGAGGGCAGGGCGGTGTTGCGCGCGGGACGATCCGGGGCCGGCTCGAGGCGCTGCACGACGGCCGGCTGCCGACGCCCCCGGAGCTGCTCGCCACCGACGAGGAGGCGCTGCGCGGGATCGGGTTATCCCGCGGCCGGTTCACGGCCGATGGCGTGCTGATGCTCACGCTTCGCCCGCGCGACATCTGGCCCGCCGCGGACCTGGCACTGCGCCGCGCGGTCGCGCGCGTTTGGGGGCTCGACGGCCCGCTAACGGTCGCCGAGGTGGACGCCCTCGGCGAGCGCTTCCCGCCCTGGCGCACGCTGGCCGCCGTGTACCTCCTGGGGGCCTAACCTGGCCGAGCTGCTCACCTGGAACGTGCAGGGGCGGGTCGGCGGCTGGCAGGAGCGGCAGATCGACGCCCTGCACTCGCGCGACCTCGACGTTGTGTGCCTCCAAGAGGTGACGCCCCGCAACCGCGAGCGCTGGGAGCAGGCACTCGCCGAGATGGGCTTCGAGGTGGCCGTGAGCGGGTGGCCCGTCGACCCGCGCGGCTCGCGCCGCTTCGCGGTGCTGATCGCGAGCCGCGCGCCGGCCGAGCTGGTCCAGCCTCCGGCGCTGCCATGGCAGGAGCGCCACCTCGCCGTGCGCACGAGCATCGACGGCGCCGAGGCGGAGGTGCACACGCTGCACGCGCCGCTCAGCGGCAAGGAGGAGCAGGTGAAGGTGCGCACGCTCGAGGCTCTTCACGAAGCGCTCGCTGATTCGACGGGCGTGCCGCGCGTGTTGGCGGGCGACTTCAACACACCCCAGTACGAGAGCCGCGACGGCGAGATACAGACGTTCGCGCGGACACGGAGCGGCAAGATCCGTCCGCGCTACGGCGAGCGCCACGACCGGGCCGAGCTGCTGCTCATCGAGGACCTCCCAAAGCGCGGCTGGCGCGATGCCTTCCGCGCGGTGCACGGCTATTCACGGCGTGACCGCTCGTGGGTGGCCGCGGTGAAGGGCTACGGCTACCGGCTCGACCACATCGTCGTATCGCCCGAGCTCGATCCCGTCGCGTGCGAGTACCTGCACGAGTGGCGCGAGGCCGGCATGTCCGACCACTCGGCGATGTGGGCCGAGATCAGGCGAGCGGGCTGACTGGCTCGCGGGCGCGCGCCGCGTTCTCAGCGATCGCGTCGAGAATCGGCGGCCAGGCTCCGCGCGGCAGGTCGTGGCCCATGCCCTCGATGATCATCAGCTTCGAGCCGCGAATCGCGCGGGCCGTGGCGCGACCGCCCGAGCAGGCGATCATCGGGTCGCGCTTGCCGTGGATGACAAGAGTGGGAGCCGTGATCCTGCGGCACTCGGCGGTGCGGTTGCCCGCCGCGACGATCGCCGCCAGCTGGCGCGCGGCGCCGGCCGGGTCGAGGCCGCGGTCGTGGGAGACCTCGGCCATCTCGCGCACCTCGTTCTCGTCACGCTCGAAGCCGCGGGACCCGATCACGCGGTGGAGCTTCACGGCCCGCTCCACGAACTGCTCCTTGTCCTTCGGCACGCGCCCGAGCAGGAACGGATAGACCTTGGCCGCGGGCTGCCCGGCGATGCGGCTGCCCGTCGTCGACATGATCGACACCAGCGAGGCGACGCGGGCCGGGTGGCTCGATGCGACCCCCTGGGCGATCATCCCGCCCATCGAGGCACCGACCACGTGCGCCCGCTCGATGCCGAGGTGGTCGAGTAGGGCGACGCCGTCGTCGGCCATGTCGGATAGGCCGTAGGCGACGTTGCGCGGGCGCCGGCTCATGAGCTCCCACGACGTGGGAGGCGGCGTGTCCCTGAAGTGCGTCGAGCGGCCGCTGTCGCGGTTGTCGTACCGGATCACGAAGAAGCCGCGGTCGACCAGGCCCTCGCAGAACTCTGCGTTCCACCCGACCATCTGCGTGCCGAGCCCCATTACGAGGAGGACGGCGGGGTCGGCCGGCTCGCCGAACGTCTCGAAGCAGAGGTCGACGTCCCCTGCCTTGCAGAACTGCTCGTTCAGGCCGTGTTCGCCCGCGCCCACGGCGCTGGACTGTACTGAGTAGGTCAACCGGTCCCGGCCGGATCCCACCGTCGCGTGAGTTTGCGGGGAGAAGTGGTCGCGGTGGACCAGGTTTCCTAGATTGAGGTGCTTGCCCGTGCAACCAGTTGCGGGGCTTCGAATTGGATGGGCGTGTGCGCCTCCCGCGTGGGAGCCGCGCGCACCTGTGACGACATATGAACTGGCCGAGTGGCGCCCAGCGCGCCCGAGGCGGCGCCGGCCAGGAAGGAATAGATGCTCCCCCCTCTCCCCCTTGGGCGCGCCCGTCTGGGCGGCGACCCGGCGCGCGGTGCCGTGCGAAGACTCGCGACCGCGCGCTTCATATCGATGGCCGGCAGTGACGCCACCGGCGTCGCTGTCGGATTCGCGATGTACCAACAGACCCACTCGGCGCCCTGGCTCTCGCTATCGCTCATGATCACGGTGGGCGTGGGCGCGCTGCTCGCGCCGCTGGCCGGCCGCGCCGGTGACCTCTTCGACCGCAAGCGACTGATGGTCGCCTGCGAGGCAGGCGCTGCCGCGATCTTCATTACGCTGGCGCTGGTGCACACGCCCATTGCGCTGCTCGGCCTGAGCGTGATCGCCTCCGCGATAGGCACGATCTTCGGGCCCGCCTCGGGCGCTGCGATCGCCCACGTCGCGGGCGAGCGGCACCTGTCGTGGGCCAACGCCGTGATCGCCACCGGCGCCAACGTCGGCAAGACCGCCGGGCGGCTTGGTGCCGGCGCGCTGATCGCCGCGCTGGGCGCGGGCAGCGTGTTCGTGCTCGACGCGGTCACGTTCCTGGCTTCAGCGTGGCTGATCGCGTCGGTTCGGCACGGGTTCTCGGGGCCGCTGCGTGGCCAGACGGCATCCGAGCCTGACGCGGCCGCCGCCGGGGAGAGCGGCATGCGGTTCATCCTCGAGCACCCGAAGCTGCGGCTCGTGGTCGCCTCCGCCTGCGTTTCCACGTTCGCCACGGCGTTCTCCATGACGGCCGAGGTGCCGCTGGTGTTCGACACCGGCGCGGGCGCGCTTGGCCTGGGTGCGCTCACCGCGAGCTGGGGCACCGGCATGGTGATCGGCTCGTGGTACGGCGGGCGCGCGCTGCACAAAGGCAACGAGGCGACCGGCGTGCTCGCAGGCCGCGTGCTCATGGCCGCCGGCGTGGGATTCGTCGCGCTTTCGCCCTCGATCGCGCCGATGCTCCTCTGCTACCTGCTCGGCGGCATTGGAGGCGGCTTCATGGGTGTCGCGGCGCAGTCGCTAATCCTGCGAGTCGCGCCCGATCGCATCCGCGCGCGGACGCTGGGCGCGATCGACTCGGCACGCAACGTCACGTTCGGCCTCGGCGTCGTCGGCGCTGGCGCGCTCGTGCAGCTCGTCGGGGCACGACCGGTGTACGCGATGGTTGGACTCGCGATGGCGGTCGGCACGCTGCCGGTGCTGGCGCTCGTGATGAACCTGGGCGGCCCACGCTCACTGCGCGGCGTGCCGACCGTGGCACGCGCCGCGGTGTAGTTTGGGCGCGTGCCCGATCTACCGCTCACGGGCGGCTGCATGTGCGGCCGCGTGCGCTACGAGGTGAGCGCGCCGCTCCAGTCGGCGGGCTACTGCCACTGCAAGCGCTGTCAGCGGCGCACCGGCGCTGCCGCGTCAGCGCAGGCGCGCGTGGCCCCCGGCTCGTTCCGCGTCGTGCAGGGCGAGGACCTGGTGCACGCGTGGCGGCCGCCCGGCGGCTTCGAGAAGGCATTCTGCTCGGAGTGCGGATCCGCGCTGTTCAGCCGCCACCGCGACGATCCCTCGATCATCAGCGTGCGGCTCGGGACGTTCGACGGTGACCCGGGAATCCGGCCCTCCACGCGCCAGTGGGTAGCGTCCGCGGCGGTTTGGGAGCCGATCCCCGACGACGGCATCCCGCGCTACGACGAGCAGCGTCCGTCCTAGGGCCAGCCCGCCAAGCACCACCCCGCCGACGGCGAGCTGATTCCGGGTTGGTGGGACGACTGAGACTGCTCAGTAGCTTGTACTGAGCATGCACCGGACTCGGCCACCTTGCCGCCGGCTCCCTGCGCGCGGATGATCCGCTTGTCCCGCCTGCGAGAAGGGAGAACAGATGTTCAAGAAGGTCGTCTGGGCGACCGACGGCTCCGAATCCGCCGACCGAGCGCTTCCCCACATCCGGTCGATGGCTACCGAGGGAACAGAGGTAGTGGTGCTGCACGTCGACGAGTTCGTCGCCGCCCCGAAGTCTGGTTTCGAGCTCCACGCCGACGAAGAGGACATTCAGAGCAAGATCAAGGCGCAGGTCGCTGACCTCAAGGAGTCAGGCGCGAACGCCACGTTGCGCGTGGTGGACACCCGTGCGAGCGGCGCAGCGCACGCGATCGCCGAGGAGGCCGCCGCGGTGGGCGCCGACCTCGTCGTGACGGGAACTCGCGGGCACACGCCACTCCAAGGGCTCGTTCTCGGCAGCGTGACCCAGCGCATCCTTCACATCGCGCCCTGCCCGGTGCTGGTGGTCCCGGAGTCGACGTCCAAGGCCGACCGCACTACCGAGTCGAGCGAGGCCGTCGCCTGACGTGTCCGGCGAGGTCCTGATCCTCGACGACGGCAGCGGCGGCGCGCCGGCCGCCGCCAGCCTCGGAGAGATGCTCGCCGGCGTGCTGGGAGCAACGCCCGTGACGGTGCGCGGCGAGGTGGACCACCAGGGCGTCCGCCTGATCGTGGTTCCGAGCGACGATGACGGCCGGAGGCCGCACGCGAGCTCGGTCGCCGGCCGGCTGCTTCACGAAGCGCACGTTCCGGTCGCAGTGGCGCCGAAGGGCTGGCCCGGACAGGCCGACGGCCGCCTCCACGTGCTGGGCGTCGCGTACGACGGCTCGCCCGAGTCGCGGGTGGCGCTCGGCTTCGCCCGCGAGCTCGCTGAACGAGCGGATGCGACGGTGCGGGTCTACACCGTGGCCGTGCCCGCACGCGCGGTATCCGTTGGGGCGATGGCCGGTCCCCTTCCGCAGGAGGAAGATGCACGGGAGATACTGAGTCGGCACCTCGAGGAGGCCGTGGCGGACCTACCACCGTCCCTCCGCGCCCTGCCCGTGCTGCTCGACGGCGACGCGGCGAAGGAGATCGCGGGCGCCGCCGAGGCGGGCGTCGATCTGCTCGTGACAGGCTCTCGTGGGTACGGCCGGCTCGGCCGGGTGCTGCTCGGCTCCGTCTCGTCGGCCCTCATCGACACGGCGCCGTGTCCCGTCATCGCTATTCCGCGACCGGCGGCCGACCCGGCTACCGATACGGGCGGATGAGCTGCGGACCGCGCCAGAGGCGGCGGATGGGGCGGCTGGCGTCCGGGTACGGTAGACCGCGGTGACCCGCTCGCAGGCACCCGGCCCGTCCACGCCTACGGCAGAGGGCCCGCTCTCGAACGCCGAGCTGCGCGCGATCGACGCGTACTGGCGCGCGGCGAACTACCTGTCGGTCGGGCAGATCTACCTGCTCGACAACCCTCTGCTTCGAGCGCCGCTGAGGATCGAGCACATCAAGCCGCGGCTGCTCGGCCACTGGGGCACGACGCCGGGGCTGAACCTGCTCTACGCGCACATGAACCGCGCCATTCGAGCGCGCGGCACGAGCACGATCTTCGTGACCGGTCCCGGCCACGGCGGACCGGGCCTCGTCGCGAACACCTACCTCGAGGGCACCTACACCGAGGTGTATCCGCAGATCGGCCACGACGAGGAGGGACTGCGGCGGCTGTTTCGCCAGTTCTCGTTCCCTGGTGGGATCCCGAGCCACGTTGCGCCCGAGACGCCCGGCTCGATCAACGAGGGCGGCGAGCTCGGCTACTCGCTCCTCCATGCGTACGGCGCGGTGTTCGACAACCCGGAGCTGCTCGCACTCTGCGTGGTGGGCGACGGCGAAGCCGAGACCGGCGCGCTCGCCACGTCGTGGCACTCGACCAAGTTCGTGAACCCCGCCAGCGACGGCGCGGTTCTGCCCGTCCTCCACCTGAACGGCTACAAGATTGCGAACCCCACGGTGCTCGCGCGCATCCCCGAGGAGGAGCTGCGCGCGCTGATGGAGGGCTACGGCTACGCGCCCCACTTCGTGGAGGGCTCGGACCCCGACGCGGTGCACCAGCAGCTGGCCGCCACTCTCGACGAGGTGCTCGACGAGATCGAGGCCATCCAGACCTCCGCGCGTTCGGGACGGAACAGTGAGCGGCCGCGCTGGCCGATGATCGTGCTGCGTACGCCGAAGGGCTGGACGGGTCCGAAGGAAGTCGACGGCAAGCCGGCGGAGGGCACGTTCCGCTCGCACCAGGTGCCGCTTGCGGATCTGGCGAAGAAGCCGGAGCACATGCGCCAGCTCGAGGACTGGATGCGGAGCTACCGCCCCGAGGAGCTCTTCGATGAGGCCGGCGCGCTTGTGCCCGAGCTCGCCGCGCTCGCACCCGAGGGCGAGCTGCGCATGGGCGCAAACCCGCACGCGAACGGCGGGCTGCTGCGGCGGCCACTCGAACTGCCGGACTTCCGGCGCTACGCCGTCGACGTGCCCCAGCCCGGAGGCGCCACGGCCGAGGCCACCCGAGTGCTCGGCGAGCTGCTGCGCGACGTGATGCGCTTCAATCGCGACAACTTCCGGCTATTCGGTCCCGACGAGACTGCGTCGAACCGCCTCGGCGCGGTGTTCGAGGCCGAGAACCGCACATGGGATGCCGAGCTCGAGCCGGGTGACGACCACCTCGCTCCGGACGGACGGGTGATGGAGGTGCTCAGCGAGCAGATATGCGAGGGCTGGCTCGAGGGGTACTTGCTCACCGGCCGGCACGGGCTCTTCAACTGCTACGAGGCGTTCATCCACATCGTCGACTCGATGTTCAACCAGCACGCGAAGTGGCTCAAGGTGACGCGCGACATCCCCTGGCGGCGGCCGATCGCGTCGCTCAACTACCTGCTGAGCTCGCACGTCTGGCGGCAGGACCACAACGGCTTCACGCACCAGGATCCGGGGTTCATCGACCACGTGGTCAACAAGAAGGCTGAGATCGTGCGCGTTTACCTGCCGCCCGACGCAAACTGCCTGCTGTCGGTCGCAGACCACTGCCTCCGCAGCAGCAACTACGTGAACGTGATCGTGGCCGGCAAGCAGCCGGCGCTTCAGTGGCTCTCGATGGACGAGGCGATCACGCACTGCACGCGCGGTGCGGGCATCTGGAGCTGGGCATCGAATGACGAAGACGGCGAGACGGACGTGGTGCTCGCCTGCGCGGGCGATGTCCCGACGCTCGAGACGCTCGCCGCCGCGGCACTGCTGCGGCAGGAGCTGCCGGACCTGTGCGTACGGGTGGTCAACGTCGTCGATCTGATGCGCCTGGTGCCGGAGACGGCGCACCCGCATGGGATGTCCGACCTCGAGTTCGACTCGCTATTCACGAGGGACAAGCCGGTGCTGTTCGCCTACCACGGTTATCCGATGCTCATCCACCGCCTTACGTACCGCCGCCACAACCACGAGAACATCCACGTGCGCGGCTACATGGAGGAGGGCACGACGACCACGCCGTTCGACATGGTCATGCTCAATGACCTCGACCGCTTTCACCTGGTGATGGACGTGATTGACCGGGTGCCGGGTCTCGCCGAGCGCTCCGGGCAGCTGCGGCAACGCATGTTCGACGAGCGGCTGCGCCACCGTGCGTACACGCGCGAGGTGGGCGACGACCCGCCCGACGTGCGCGACTGGACCTGGCCGGGCGACGGCGCGGAGCCGGAAGGCGGGCCTCAGCGCGGCGTGCCCGCGTAGTGCGGGTCCTGGCGGTCAACGCAGGCTCGAGCTCGATCAAGCTGAGCGTGCTCGACGAGGACGGCGGCACGCTCGCGTCCGAGTCGCTCCCACCCGACGCGCCGATCGAGGCGTTCGTCGTCGCGGCACCGGACTTCGGCGCCGTCGGCCACCGGATCGTGCACGGAGGACACCTGCACCGCGAGAGCGCGCTGCTCGACGACACGCTCGAGCGCGACCTCGGCAAGCTCGCAGACCTCGCCCCCTTGCACAACCGGCGGGGCCTTGCGCGCGTGGAGGAGGTGAGCCGTCTGCTGCCCGGCACGCCGCAGGTGCTGTGCTTCGACACCGCCTTCCACGCGAGCCTGCCTGACGAGGCGTCCACCTATGCGGTCCCGTGGGAGTGGCGCGAGCGGCTCGGCGTGCTCCGCTACGGCTTCCACGGCCTCTCGCACGACTGGGCGAGCCGGCGCTGCGCCGAGCTCATCGGCCGGCCGCGTGCGGAGCTGCGCATCGTGAGCTGCCATCTCGGCTCAGGCGCCTCGCTCGCGGCCGTCGCTCGCGGGCGCTCGGTCGACACGACGATGGGCATGACGCCCAACGAGGGGCTCGTCATGGCCACGCGCTCGGGCTCCTTCGGCCCGGGCGCGGTGATGTGGCTGCTGCGCGACGCAGGCATCGGCACGGACGAGCTCGAGCACACCCTCGAGCACGAGTCCGGGCTGCGTGGCATCGCGGGGACAGGCGACATGCGCGAGCTGCTCGCGCGCGACGACGGGCAGGCGCGCCTCGCCGTGGCGGTGTACCTGCACCGGCTGCGCGCTTCGATCGCGGCGATGGCTGCTGCCATGGAAGGGCTCGACGCGCTCGTGTTCACGGGCGGTGTTGGAGAGCACGCGCCGGTGATCCGGGCGGAGGCCTGCGCGGGCCTCGGCTTCCTCGGGATCGTGTTGGATACGGCCGCCAACGAGCGGGCGAACGTGGACGCGCTCGTCGGCGAGCGCGTCGCTGTCGTTACCGCGCGCGAGGATCTGCAGATCGCGGCGGAGGTGCGCCGGGTGCTCAGCTGACCGCTTCGGTCGCCGCGATCACGCGGTCGAAAAGGTCGACCCACTGGCCCAAGTGGCGCGCGCCAAGGAAGTCCATCCTCACGCGTTCCATGGCCGCCTTCCCCATGTGGTCGGCGACTTCGTGATCGAGTAGAAGCTCCGCCACCGCCGCGCCGAAGCTCTCGAGGTCAGTCGGCTCCACCAGGCGCCCGCTCTGCCCGTCCACGATCTGGTCCTGAATCCCGCCCACCCGGCTTGCGACGACCGGCCGTGCCTTCCACATCGCCTCCGACACGGTCAGGCCGAAGCCCTCGGCGATGCTCTTCTGGACGACCACTGCGGCCGAGCGCTGCAGCGCGTTCACCATAGCCGCGTTCTCGTCCCCGTCCGCCATCGGCAGCATCGCGAGATGGACGCGCCGGCGCACCTCGGGCGCCAGCCCATGCCAGCGATCGACGCAGAGCCGCAGCACCTCGGCGCCCTCGGGATCGTCCGCGACCGCCCTGGTCTCGGGACCCGCAAGCACCAGATGCGCGTCGGTGACCGGGACGACGTGGGCGACGAATCCCTCCATCACTCCAATCGGGTCCTTGAGGCGGTCCCACCGTGACACCTGCGTGACGATCGGAGCTCCCTCGGGTAGCGGCTCCTCCTCGACGAGCTCGGCGTGCCGTTCCACGACGCGGCTGCTGCCGTCGTGGCACGTGACCACCGGCGCACCGCCGTTGCGGCGCTGCAGCCCGATCACATGGAGGATCGACCGCACGGTATCCGGGTCCAGGTCCTGGTTCTTCGGCGAGAAGGGATCGATGGAGGGCGGGATGATCGTCAGACGGCTCTGGTCGAGGCCCTCCCAGGCGAAGCCGCGACGCGAGAAGACGTAGCCGTCAGCGCCGCTCACATATGGGAGGAGAAAGCGCCAGGCGTCGCGTGCCTGGTCGTTCGGAGAGTCGAGGCCCACGTGCGCGCGCCACACAACGTGGGCGCCCGCCGTCTTCATCGCATCGACGAGCCCGGCCGTCTGCGGGTCGTGCAGGAGCACGATGTCGCCGGCCTGTACGTGCGAGGCCAGCCGCTCCGCGTTTACCGCCATGGACTCGTCGTAGATAGCCCGCTCATGCTCGCCGAGCGGCCCGCCGTCGCCGGCATAGCCGTGGAGCCGGTTGTGGATTCTCTTCGTGACGCGGAAGAAGTCGGGCTCGCCTCCGATGACGGCCCAACGCGCGTCGACTCCGCCGCCGCGGGCGTACGCGATCAACGACTGGAGCATCTCGGCAACTCCGCCCCCATGGGCGGTCGAGTTGACGCTCCAGACGACGCGGCCCTCGAGCAGGACACGGCCCCTGGCAACCATGCGGAGCAGCTCCTGCTCCTGCTCCGGCGTCAGCACACGCTCGAACCGATCGAGAGCGAGGGGTGCGACGTCAACGAAGCTGAGCGGGCCGACCTCACGCGCCTCCATGAGGAGACGCTACCCGGTTTCGGGGCCGGCGGGTCTTCGCCGCCCACTGCTCTGTGCACGATTACTCACTCGGCGCGTGACGCGCTTCGCGGAACGGCCCTCCTAGGGAGCGTAGGTTGCTCGCGACTCGCCACCGTAGGAGGTCCCAAATGAAGTCCCGCAGTCGCCGTCTCTTCCGTTACCGCCGCCACGTCGCCGTGCTCGCTTGCGCGGCGGCGATGCTGGCACTTCCCGCGCTCGCCTCCGCTCGCCCTGCCGACGAGCCGGCTGTTACGTCACAGCCAGCGACGTCGAGCTTCGCGCCGTCTGAGCGCGTCACCAACGCAGCGCCCGCCTTCCACCCGTCCGCGTCTGAGCGCGTGACGGACTACAGGGCGCCAGCGATCTACTCCGAGCCGACTTCGACCGTGACTGTCGTCAAGCACAGCTATGACGGCCGCACGCTCGCGATCGCGCTGTCCGGAGCCGCCCTGCTCGTGGCCTTGCTCGGCAGCGGCTATGTGCTGGTTCGCCTGCACGGGTTCCGGCAGACCCCCGCCGGCGGGATCTCCTAAAACAACAAGCCGGCGCCATCAGGAACGCGGGTCTCGCCTACGGGCGGGGCCCACGTTTCGTTTGTAGGCAAGAACGAGTCGCTGTCGTCTAGGACTGCGGGCGGTAGCGCAGACCGTCGAGCGCGATGCGCAGCACGTGTTCGGTCTGACGGGAATCGCTGGCGGGCATCCTCGAGATGCCGCCGACCATGTGCATCACGTCGGAGAACTCGACGTCCGGCCGTACGGCGCCGGCGTCCTGGGCGCGTTTGAGCAGCGGCTCACCGGCAGCAAAGAGCGAAGCGCGACACTCGCGGAACAGCGCGGCGTCCTCTTCGAGGTAATTCAGGAGCTCGTGGGCCAGCGCGCGCTTCGTGCCGAGATAGCCGATCAGCCGCTCGAGCCAGACGTTGAGCGCCTCCCAGGGATCGGCGTCGTCAAGTTGCGCGGCCGAGTGAGAGAGCGCCTCCACTTCGTTGACGTAAAGAGCCTCTAGCAGCGCCTGCCGCGTGGGGAAGTGCCGGTAGAGCGTGCCGATGCCCACGCCAGCGCGGCGGGCGATCTCCTCGAGAGCCGTCGATTCTCCACCCTCGGCGAAGGCCTCGCGCGCAGCTGCGAGCACTCGCTCGTAGTTGCGCCTCGCGTCCGCCCGCTTTGGGCGGACAGGCGTTGTCTGCACAGAGGCTTGGTCGGCGTTCATAGCAATCTACTTGACAAACGGAGCCATCCTCCGTATCTTTCCGGAGGGTTCCTCCGGATAGTTTTGGAGGCGCCCTCCATTTTAGCCCCCGCCGGAGACATCGACAAATCTCGTGAACCGAGCTCCTACCGCTACTCCCATATCCGCCGACCAGATGGGCCTCGGCCGGGGGGTTGGCTGATGCGACAAGGTCCGTTGGCCGGCCGCTATCCCGCGGCGGCCGCGATGGTGATCTTCGCCCTGGTGCCCTACCTCGGGCTTTCGGCGGCGCTGCAGCCGCTGACGCCGATCATCGGCGGTCAGCTGCACATGAACGCGGAGACGATGAGCCTCGGGTTGGGCATGGCGAACGCTGGTTACGCGGTCGGGACGGTTTTGGCGGTGCAGTTCGCCCAGCTTCTCCCGCAGCGGCGGATGATGGTCCTCTACGCAGCGTTGCTCCTGATCGGGTCCGTCTTGGCGGCGGCCGCGCAGGACCCCGCGATGTTCATTGCCGGGCACGTGCTGCAAGGCCTGTGCACCAGCCTGCTGCTGATCGCGGCCGTTCCGCCATTGGCGCTCGGCTTCGGCTTGGACAAGTTCCGCTCGACGGCGATGATCATGAACGTCTGCATCTTCGGTGCGGTCGCACTTGGGCCCGTGCTTGGCGGCATCCAGGCCGGTGCTCACGCGTGGCGGCCTCTGTTCTGGATCGTCGCCGGGATCTCGCTCGCAGCGCTGCTGCTGTCGCTATTGACGTTTGAGGACGCCCCGCCCGCCGACCCAGAAGCCCCGCGAGACCTCGTGGCGATCGCTCTTGCTGCTTCGGGATGCGTGGCCGCGTTCTATGGCGCCTCGGAGCTGGTGACGCACCGCTTCTTGGGTACCCAGACGTTCTTGCCGCTGGTCGTCGGCCTAGCGCTGATCGTCGTCCTAGTCGTCAACCAGTACCGAAGCCGGCGGCCGCTCTTGCGGGTCCGGAGCATGCTGACGAGCACGGTGCCGGTGGCCGGGATCGTCGTCGCCCTGGCGGCCGCGGCCGCGTCTGTCTCGGCGACCGTCTTGACAGCGTCAGAGCTGGCGGACCGCTACTCGCCCCTGCATCTCGGGCTGCTCTATCTACCGGAGTTGGGTGGCGCCTTGATCACCGCGGCGATGCTCGGCGTCGTGCTCAACAAACGGCAGATGCATTACCTGCCGCTCGCGGGCATGGCGTTTCTGGCGGCGGGGATCGGAGTGTTTCGTGTCCAGGTCCCGCCCACCGAGGCCCTAACGCTTATCGGCTCCGGGCTCACCGGAATCGGTCTCGGGGCGGCGGTGGCCCCAGCGCTGTTCGTCGCCGGATTCTCGCTGCCGTCGGCCAGCCTGCAACGGGTGTTCGCGATCGTCGAGCTGTTCCGCGCGGTCGCAGCGTTCATGATCGCTCCGGTCTTCGCGCACTTCGCCGTCACCGTCGGCGGCAACGCCAGGACCGGTACCGGCATCGCGCTGTGGATCGGCTTCGGTCTCGCGATCGGCGGCGCCATCGCGGCCGTCCTTCTCTACGTGGTCGGGCGCGCGCGCCCGCAGACGCCGGATCTCGAGCGCTTCATGGCGGGCGAGGCGCCGGCTTGGTACTCGCCGCCCCTACTAGCCGGAATCCGCAACCGCCCGCACCATCGAGTGCTCGCCGAGGACGCCGCATGACGCAGGACCGCGACAACTACCCAGCCGGCCCCGTCGTGTTCGCCTACGACGGCTCCGCACTGGCCAGGCTTGCGATCGAGGAGGCCGGCCGGCAGCTCGCGCCCGGACGCGACGCGCTCGTGCTCACCGTCTGGCAACCATTCGACGTCGGGTTCGTGCCACCCGTCGAGCTCCGAATCGACGCCGCGGAGATCGCCGACGTCAGGAACGCCGCCGAACAAACTGCCGCCGAGGGAGCTTCGCTGGCCGAGGCGGCGGGCTTCAAAGCACGCACCACGGTGGCCGAGACCGCGCCCAGCTGGAAGGGCATCGTCCAGATCGCCGACGAGCACGACGCAAGCCTCACAGTGCTCGGCTCCCACGGCCGCACCGGCCTCGCCGGCGTACTGATCGGAAGCGTCGCCGAAGCGGTCGCAGCACACTCGCGACGCTCCGTGCTGATCGTCCACCGCCGCGACCCACGGGATCAGACCGAAGCTCACGCCAACCCCGTAACCGAGAAAGACTCAGCATGAGAACGCCCAACCGCTCCCGTCCCCACACCACGACAACTGATGCGACCCGCCGCCGATCACCCGGGACGGAGCATGTATCCGCTTCGAGCGCTAGCCCGCACCTGATCTACGAGGCAGTCGTAGCGAGCTATCTCCACGACATCTCGGAACACGACCGCCAGAGCGTGCCGGCCCCGAAGAACCAGAGGCCGACCTGAAGACGACTCGGTTTCGCAGTTACCGGACGATTCCATAGCCGGCGAAGCGCCTCATGGCCGAGTGACGCCGTGGACGGTTGATCCGATACTCGGGCGCTGCCACGCGCGCCCGGACGTCGCGTTGGATGTTTTTTGTCTGCTGCATGTCCTTGCCTTTCGTGAGTCGGTTGTCGAGTGGTCGGTCCCCGGCTGCGGCCCCGCCCCGTAGGGCGAGGCCGCACGGGGGTCAGTGCGTTCGCAGTGCCAGCGTTGCCCGCCGGGAGCTCGAGGCGATGCTGCCCGAGCCACGCGTGGACGCGACGGCCACGACCTTCAGCCGGCCGTTGCGATCCGCCAGGCGCTGGATGCCCTTCGGGAGCTTCACGGTGATGCTCTTCGTAGTGCCGCGAGCGACGTGGTAACGAGCACTCCCGAGCTGTAGAACGGCGCTCACTCCCGCGAACCTGACGCGCTTCGCGGTCCGGAGCGAGAGCGACCCTGTGCAGTTAGCTGACGAGTTCGCAGAGCAACTCGCCCTGACCGACGCCCGCCCCTTGCTGACTCTCAGCGTGCCGCCCTTGATCGTCACCGGGCGCGTAGAGCGGTCGCCGGGCCGGGGCGTGGCGTTGGGCGTGCGGTCGACTGCCTCGAAGCCGTCGAGGATGTCGAGCCGCCCGGCATCGGCCACGACCGAGTCATTGCCTGCGCCTCCAACTGCCAGGTCGGCCGTCTTGTCCCGGACGTTCACGTGATCGTCACCTTCATCGCCCGAGACGAAGTCGATCCCGCCACCAGGCGCGATCGTGTCGTTGCCCGACCCGCCGAGGAACGTCTCCGACGAGCCGCGGCCGGTCAGCGTGTCGTTGCCCGCGCCGCCCGCGGCGGTCACCGCGAAGCTGCCGACTTCGCCGACGGTGATCGTGTCGTCGCCGGCGAGGCCGTTCGCATGCATCGTCTCGCTGGAGCCGATGTCGAGCGAGAACGGCACGAGGTTCGTGCGGTCGAACTTGATGCGCGCCCCGTTGGGCTGGACGGTGAAGACGTCGCCCGCGGTTGGAGAGCCGTTGACCTCGACGTCGTCACGGCCGTCGTCGCCGTTCATCACGTCGCTGCCGTCGCCGTTGTTCCAGACCAGCGTGTCGTCGCCAGCGCCGCCGTTCATGGTGTCGCTGCCGCGGTCGCCGACGATGCGATCGTCGCCAGCCCCGCCGCCGAGAACATCGTTGCCTTCGCCGCCGACGAGGAGGTCCGGCCCGTCCGAGCCGTTGACCGTGTCGTTTCCGGCACCGCCGTCGACGGAAAGCAGCGTGAGCGCGCCCACGCCGTTGCTCGCTGAGACGGAGTCGTCGCCGCCGAGCCCGTTGACCTGGAAGCGCTCGGTCGAGGCGTTGAGCGTGAAGGTCACCAGGTTCGTCCGCTTGAAGGTGATCCGCCCCGCGTTGGGCTCGAGCGTGAACGTGTCGCCGAGAGTCGGGTTGCCGTTGACCTCGGTGGTGTCGTTGCCGGCGTCGCCGTCGATCATGTCGCTGCCGTCGCCGTTGTTCCACACGAGGGTGTCGTTGCCCGCTCCGCCGCTCATATCGTCCCCGCCCTTGGCACCGACGAGGCGGTCGTTACCGTCGCCGCCGCCCAGCGAGTCGGCTGTGTCTGCGCCGGTCAGCAGGTCGTCGCCGGCACCGCCGTTGAGCTTTGCGCCGGCGATCTCGTTCGCCTTGGCGAGCACGGTGAGCGAGTCGTTGCCGTCACCGCCGTTGATGTCGACACCGAACGTGCCGTTGGCGGGGACGGTCTGGTCCCCGGGCGTCGCGCTGTCCCAGTCCGAGCCACTGTTGAGCCCGCCGCCCGTCTGACCGTGAACGAGTAGGCCGCCGGACACCGACACCGTCACGTTGTCGTCGGCGCCGTCGAGGTTGAGCGTCGCCGTCTGTCCATCTATCGACGCGGAGCTGACTGCCGCGTCGGCTGGGGCGGCGTTGGTGGCGAGGCCGGCCGCCAGGGCTGCTCCGAGCGTGGCGAGAATCGTCGTGGGTTTCATCGTGGTCCTCCGGGGGGTCGGGTTGCCGTCCTAATCCAGGACCCCGGCGGATGCCGGTTTCTGCCAGAGCTCGCTTTGCGTCTGGAAGCAGCGGGCGTGGGATCATCGGGGCACCGTGGCGCGCACGCTCGACCCAGAGTCGCTGGGCGACCACCTCGACCGGCTCTTTCGGGCCGCGTGGGCGTTATGCGGCTCTCGCGAGGACGCCGAGGACCTCGTCCAGGAGACCTACGAGCGGGTGCTGCGTCGGCCGCGCTTCGTGCGCCGCGACGATGACCTCGGATACCTGTACCGGACGCTGCACAACACCTACTTCAACGCGCGGCGCACGGCGTCGCGCCGCCCGCGGGTCACCGCGCAGCTCGATGACGTTCAGGCAGCGTCCTCGCGCGCGGACGTCCAGCCCGAGCAGGCGGCGGAGAACAACCTGGTGCTCGAAGCCGTCGCGGCGCTGTCCCAGCCGATGCGGGAGGTGCTCGTCGCCGTGGACGTGCTCGGGCTCAGCTACGCCGAGGCCGGGAAGGCGCTCGGCGTCCATGAGAACACCATCCCCAGCCGGCTCGCCCGGGCTCGGCTCGAGGTCGCCGAGGCGTTGCAAGGATGAACGCGAAGCGGCAGAAAAGCGCCCCGTGTGGGGTCATTGGGGGAAGAGGGCATGGAACCCGAACCGACTAAGCGGCTCAGCGACGACGAACTCGCCGATGTCGCGCGGCTGGTCGACGGCACGCTGCCGGCCGACCGTCGCGCCGAGGTCGAGGCGCGCGTGGCGGCGTCCCCGCAGCTCTCGAGCATCGTCGAGCGCCAGCGCGCCGCCGTGGACGCGCTGCGCGGCACGGCCGAGATCGGCGCCCCGCAGCAGCTGCGCTCGCGCGTCGACCGGCGCCGCGGCAAGGGACGAGCGACTGATCGCGGGC
>DASVXS010000202.1:0-8557 GCA_036392575.1 Thermoleophilaceae bacterium
TGGACCGCTTCGCCGAGCTCGCGCAGATCGTGGCGGTGCTCGAGCGCGAGGAGCGCCGCGCGCTCGGCGTCACGATCGAGGGCGTCCCGGTGGAGCTGGTCGTCGCCGCGCCGGACGGCTTCGGCACCGCGCTGCTGCGCGCGACCGGCGCACCCGGGTACGTCGAGGCGCTCGAGCCGCTACCGGATGCGCCCGACGAGCCGGCGGTCTACAACGCGCTCGGCCTTCCCTGGTGTCCGCCCGAGCTGCGTGAGGAGCCGTTCCGCGGCGAGCCGCCGCCGCTGGTGGAGCCGGCCGAGATTCGCGGCGATCTGCACTGCCACACCACCTGGTCGGACGGAAGGGCGAGCGTTGAGGAGATGGGCCGCGCTGCCCGTGAGCGCGGATACGAGTACCTCGCGATCTGTGACCACACGCCCGCGGTCGGCGCCGTCCGCGGACTCACCCCCGACGACGTCCGCCGCCAGGCCGAGGAGATCGATGCCGCCAACGAGCTGCTGGCCCCTTTCCGCGTCTTGCGCGGAATCGAGTGCGACATCCTCAGCGATGGGCGGCTGGATCTTCCCGACGACGTCCTGTCAGAGCTCGACTGGGTGCAGGCGAGCGTCCACGGCGGCCAGCGGATGCCGCGACGCGAGATGACAAAGCGCGTTGAGGAGGCGCTACGCAATCCGTTCGTGCGTTGCCTCAGCCATCCGAAGGGGCGCTACATCAACCGGCGGCAGGAGAACGCGCTCGATCTCGACCGCGTGTTCGAAGTGGCGCTCGAGGAAGGAGTCGCGCTGGAGGTGAACGGCCTGCCCGACCGCCTCGACCTTCGCGGCGAGCACGTCCGCGACGCGCTGCGCGCCGGCGTCCAGATCGTCTGCTCAACCGACTCGCACTCGGTGCAGGGGCTCGGCAACATGGCGCTCTCGGTCGCGACCGCGCGCCGCGGCTGGGCGACGGCAGCCAACGTCGTGAACACCCGGCCGTGGGGCACGATTACTCAGCGGCGGTCAGCGCCGTGAGGTGCTCGCGCCATGCGCGCTCGACGTCGGTGAAGTGCATGCCGAACGCGTTCTCCAGCGCGCGCCGGTGCGCGGCCTCGTCGAAGCGGGTGGCGAGGTCCACGCAGGCGTCCACGTCGCGCTCGCGCTCGAGCAGGTCGAAGACCGTGCCGCCGAGCAGCGGGGCGTCGCGCGCGTCGGGCGGAAACGATGGGCGGCCGTTCTCGCGCATGCGGCGCACGATCGCCGGCCGCAGGTAGCTCGTCTGCCCCGACAACCAGGTCGCCGCGCCCTCGCACAGCCACGCCCAGCGCACATAGCTCCGAAACGTGCGCGCGTTGAACGGTGGCGGCAGCGCCGGGTTGTTCGCGCCCACGACCAGATGGGCGTACTCGTGCTCAGGCTCGAGCTCGAGCGCCTCGCGCGAGCCCGGTACGTTCGACGCCCGCTTACGCAGGGCCTCGGGAGCGAGCACGTGGATCTCGCGAGTGGAGAACCAGCCCGCGAAGTAGCGCCGGCTCGCCGGCGCCGCCGAGCGTCGCGCGAGCGGCAGCCAGGGCTGAGCGAGCGACAGCGCGAGCGCGTTCGGATGCATCACAACGCTCACGTCGTACGGGGTGGTTTCGAACAGCCCTGACAGCTCTTCGCGGAAGCTCTCGAGCCTCGCGAGGACGCGTTCGGCATCCCGCTGGTGAGCGTGGTCGTGGCGCGCTGTGAACGACAGCGACTCCGTCTCCGTCCAGGCCATGGGGCCGAGCAGTCTGCCAAGGCGGCGCGCTACGCGGAGCCGGCGGAAGACCCAACTCTCTCGAGATCCCGAGCGCGCTCGGCCCAATGCTGCATACCGAGCGACGAGTACGCGGCGACCGCGCTGGAGATCAGCTCGCGCGCGCGACGCCGGTCGGAGCCAGAGCCCCGCGCGAGCAACATCTCGGCGTGATCGCGCTGAGTGTGAGCAGCCCACGGACGCCCCTTCACGCGGCCGTTCAACTCGTGCGCCGACCGGAAGTGGTACTCGGCCTCGTCCCAGCGGCGCGCCGCCGCTGCGGCGATCCCGAGGTAGCGCGCCACCGCACCGAGGCTTATCTCGGGATAGCTGATTGCGACGCGGTCGGCGTACGGCAGCAGCTGCCCGTGCAGCACGTCCGCCTGCTGGGCGGTGCCCGCGGCGTTCGCCGTCTCGGCGAGGAGGCACATGCTCACCAGCCACTCCTCGTCGAAGGGCACGCCGGCGAACTCGCGCTCGGCCAGTGCGCCGAACAACTCGCTCGCTTCCGCGTGGTAACGGAGCTTCGCGGCGAGGTGTGCGAGGGCGCAGTCCCATACGTGGTACGACGGGTTCTGCTCCGCCGAGCGCCGGACCAGCTTCTCCACCTCCTCGATGCGGCCCTGCTGCCAGCGCAGCACGTAGAGCTGAAGGCCGTACGACACAACGGCGTTCCATGCCTGGGCCGTCTCGCCCAATCTCCGCGCTGCGGTAATCATGTGCTCCGCCTCGCGCAAATCCCCCTTGTGCAAGGCCAGCAACGCGCGGTAGACCGCGACGAACCACTGCTGCGACGGTTGGCGCAGCTCCCGCGCCAGTTCGGCCATGCTCGCGAGCGCGCGTTCGGCTCCGGCGACATCACCGAGCTCGAAGCGGGCGTCGAACTGCTCCTCGAAGCCCTCCATCGCCCGTTCCTTGTCTCCACCCTCGAGCGCGACGTCCACCAGTTCGCGCGCGAGCCTGAGCTGCTCGTGGGTCTGGTCGGGCCCGTGGTGGGCGAGGATGTAGCCATCGATCGCGTACGCGAGCGTGACTGGGTCGCCAAGCCGGCGCGCCATCTCAAGCGCCTCGCGACTCAGGTCTGAGCGCCTGCTCCGCGGGAAGCGAGCGTCGCGGAGGGGACCGCCCGCAAGCCGGACGAGCAGGCGCACGCGCAGAGGGCTGTCGGCGTCCCCGAGATTCTCGATCGCCCGCTCGAGCAGAGGGATCATGAACGGGTCGTCCCTCGACACTTCCCAAATGATCCGGCCGCCGTATCCGAGGGCGGCGCGTGCGAGGTGCTCGGGATTGTCGGCCAACTCGGCGGCGTCGCGGTAGGCGACCTTCGCGGCGGGCATGTCTCCGCCTCTCGCCTGGGCGTCGGCCAGGCCGATCAGCAGCTCGCAGCGGCGGCCCGCGTCCTCGTCGCCGAGCGCTCCGAGTGCGCGACGGAAGTGCGCCGCGGCGTCCTCGTACGCGAGCTGACCGAGCGAACGCTCCGCTGCGGCAAGCGAGTACTCCAGGCCCTTTCCGGTGTCGCGCGCCGCGAGGAAGTGATGGGCGAGCTCGGCCGGCTCGGCACCGCCCGAGGCCTCGAGTGCCTCGGCCACGCGGCGGTGCAGACCCGCGCGCCTGGTCGCACTTGTCTGCTCGTAGATGGCCTCGCGCACGAGCGCATGCACGAACGCATGGCGGCCGGCGACCGACTCTTCGAGCAGCCCTGCAGCGGTTGCCTCCTCCAGACTGTCAACCAGCGCGTCCAACTCATTCCGCTCGACCCACACGAGAACCTCGTGTGGAAATGAGCGGCCGATCACGGCGCCGGTGCGGAGCGTCGAGACCGTCTCTTCGGTGAGACTGGAGAGCCGCCGGCCCACAAGCTCCTTGATGCTCTCAGGGACGCCCAGCCCCGTTCCCGGCGTGGTGAGCGCCAGCTCGCCGTCGCGCTCCACAAGCGCGCCGGTCTCCTCGAGATGCCGCAGGAGCTGTCCGATGAAGAGCGGGTTCCCCGCCGTCTCCCTATGCAGCGCGGTGCCGAGCGGCGACGAGGCGCGCCCGCCGTGGACCTCCTCGACCATCTCAGCCACCTCGCCGTCGCGCAGACCGCCGAGCGTGATGCGATCGAACGCGAGCTCTCGTTCGAGGTCGGTGAGCGCGCTCATCACGTGCTCGGTGCCGGGGACCTCTGTGGTCCTGAAGGTGAGCAGCGTGAGCAGCGGCGCCCGCTCGGAAGCGCGCGCTGAGTGGCGAAGGAGGAGCAGCGTGGGCTGATCGGCCCAATGCAGGTCCTCGAGCACCAGGACGAGCGGTGCATCGCGGGCGGCCTCTGCGAGCGTGTGCGCGACCGCCTCGAAGAGCACATACCGCTCGGCCTGATCGTCGGCGGGCGCGGTAGGCGGCGCGCCGGCCAGCAGCTCGGGCATCACGCGGGCAAGGGTGCGAGAGCGCTTCGCGAGCGCGGCGGGCGGCAGCTGCCGAAGCGCCTCCACGAACGGCTCGTACGGCACGAGTGCCTCGGGATGGCAGCGTCCGAGCAGGACGCGTGCTCCGGACGAGTATGCCTCCCGCGCGAAAACGGCAGTCAGGCTCGTCTTGCCGATGCCAGGCTCCCCAGCGAGCACCACGGTGCGGCCGTCTCCGCCACGGGCGAGCTCCCAAGCCCGGTGAAGGGCATCGAGCTCGTGCCTTCTCGACACGAAGGGATGCTCCGCCGCGCGCCCAAGCGCGAGCGGCAACGGTGGGGGTGCGCGGCTGTCGTCCGCAACGGGTGTCTGCGCCGGAGTCCGCCACAGCACTTCGTGTGCGACAACCGGCTCGTCGAGGCCCTTCAACCCCAGCGAGCCGAGCGGCACGAGGGGCTCGTTCAGGCGCCGCCCGCCGAGTAGTCGCACAAGGTCCGAGACGAGCACCTGGCCACTGGCCGCCGCGTCGCAGAGACGCCGCGCCACGACCACCGGCGTTCCGAACAGGTCGTCCCCCTCATGGATCGGCTCTCCGGCGTCGATGCCGATCCGCAGCTCGAGTGCTCCTCGCTCGGCGGCGACCGCCCGCTGCATCGCGACAGCGCATGCCACGGCGTCACGCGCGCTGCCGAACGCGACCATGAGCCCGTCGCCGAGGCTCTTCACCTCGCGGCCGCGATGCTCGGCGATCGCCGAACGCAGCAGCTCGAAATGCGCACGGCGGACGGAGTCGGCCGCGTCGTCGCCCAGCCGGGCCAACAGCTCGGTGGAGCCGACGACATCGGTGAACAGGACCGTGAGTACTTCAGGCTCCTGCACAACGGCGATCCTAAATCCGCCGCTCGAGCGGAGCTAGGGAACTGGAGCGCGCACCGGCGACGACTTGTAATGTGCCGCGCCATGCGAGGTGGCAGGGGGATCCTCGCCGCGGCGTCGTGCGCGCTCGTCGCGCTCACGGGCGCGTCGGCGGCTCAGGCGCAGGACTACGGCGGCTTCAGGAACGTGCTTGCGGTCGGCCAGGGGCAGACCGCCAACGCGTTCGACCTACTTCAGTACGAGGCGACGGGCGAGCCGCCCGCGAGCTTCAACAACCAGCGCGCCCGGTACACCGGACTCGTGGCGGCGTCGCCCACGCTCGCGGCGCCACAGCTCGACGACTTCTACAAGCCGGAGTCGTTCGGCGTGTCCGACGCGGACACGGTCTCGACTGCGACGCCGAATCCCGGCGTACGCATCGCGCGCGACAAGTACAACGTGCCGCACGTGTTCGGCGACACGCGCGCCGACGTCGAGTGGGGCGCCGGGTACGCGAGTGCGCAGGACCGGCTGTTCCTGATGGACGTCCTGCGGCACACCGGCCGCGCGAACCTCAGCGAGCTGATCGGGCCCGGCACCAACGACTCGACGGTGAAGATGGACGCCGAGCAGCTCAAGATCGCCGATTACAGCGAGTCGGAGCTGGCCAAGATGATCGACGACGCCGAGCGGCGCGCCGGGGCGGAGGGCACTCAGGTGCGTGCGGACCTCGACGCGTACGTGGCGGGGGTGAACGGATACATCGCCGAGGCGCGCACGGATCCCGCGAAGCTGCCGGTGGAGTACGTCGCGCTCGGCAAGGTCCCGGAGGATTGGAAGCCGACTGACACGGTCGCGGTGGCGTCGCTCATCGGCGGCATCTTCGGCAAGGGCGGCGGCTCGGAGTCGCTTGCCGCGCAGGCGCTGCGGGAGGCGCAGAAGCGCTTCGGGTCGAACGCGCGCTCGGTGTTCGACGACTTCCGGCGCATCGACGATCCCGAGGCGCCGACCACGATCACCGACCGCTTTCCGTTCCCGTCGAGCGGCAAGCCGGACCCGAGCGCCGTCGCGCTGGTCGATCCGGGCTCGCTCGACACCACGCCGAAGATCGACAAGTCGAGCGGACCGGCAGCACCGAGCGCGAGCGCGGCGCTTCCGAAGCTCCCTTCGGCCGAGGCTAAGGCCGCGCAGGAGGCAGACGGCTGGGTGCGCTCGCTGCAGGACAACGGCCTCGGCCTTCACGAGCGCCAGTCGAACGCGCTGCTGATCGATGCCGCGCACTCCACCTCAGGCCGTCCGATCGCAGTGATGGGCCCGCAGGTGGGCTACTACTCGCCCGAGATCCTCAACGAGCTCGACCTGCACGGCGGGGGCATCGACGCGCGCGGCGCGGCGTTCCCGGGCATCAGCCTGTACGTGCTCCTCGGGCGCGGCGCCGACTTCGCGTGGAGCGCAACCACGGCTACGACGGACAACCTGGACCAGTTCGTGGAGAAGCTCTGCGAGCCGGATGGCTCGACGCCGACGCGCGACTCGGACCACTACCTCTACAAGGGCAAGTGCATTCCGTTCGTGAACCGGGACAAGGTCCTGCAGACTACGCTCAACCCGACGGATCCCACAACGCCGCCGCAGACGTTCACGATCCACGCGCGGCGCAGCGTGCACGGGCCGATCCAGGGCACGGCGACGGTCGACGGCGCGCCCGTCGCGATCGCGAACGCGCGCTCGACGTACTTCCACGAGCTCGACTCAGCTCTCGCCTTCAAGCGCCTGAACGACGGCGAGGTGCACGACGCGAAGTCGTTCCAGGACGCGATGAGCAAGCTGAACTTCCTGTTCAACTGGTTCTACACCGACGACCGGGACATCGCGTACCTGCAATCGGGCTGGTTCCCGCTGCGCGCGAAGGGCACGGACCCGTCGCTGCCGACCTGGGGCACTGGGCAGTGGGACTGGCAGGGCTTCGACCCGAGCACCTTCGACTCCGCACGGGCGGGCGTTGACGCGCTACCCAAGGCGATCAACCCGAAGCGTGGCTACCTCGTGTCGTGGAACAACAAGCAGGCACCCGGCTGGCGCGCGGCCGACGACGTGTGGTCGTACGGCCCGGTGCAGCGCGTGCAGCTGCTCCAGCGCGGCATGGAGGCGGCGATCGCGGGCGGCGAGAAGACCGATCTGACGCACCTCACGCAGATCATGGAGGAGGGGGCGACGGAGGACCTGCGCGGCAAGGAGGCCTACCCGTGGATCCGGCGGGTGATCGGAGACAGGAGCGACCCCGAGGTGAGCTCGTCGCTCGCGCTGCTCGACCGCTGGCAGGCCGGCGGCGCGCACAGGCGTGACGCCAACGGCGACAACACCTATGACGAGTCGCCCGCCGTCGCGCTCATGGACGCCTGGTGGCCGCGGCTCGTGAACGGCGTCTACACGCCCGAGCTCGGCACGCCGCTCGTCGATTCGATCAGGAGGCTGATCGCGTTTGACTCGCCGCCGAACCCGGGCGGCAGCTCGTACTTCGACGGCTGGTGGGGCTACATCCAGAAGGACCTGCGCACGATGCTCGGCGAGCCGGTGGGCGGCGGCTTCTCGCGCAAGTACTGCGGCGGGGGCGACCTCGCGGCGTGTCGTACGGAGCTGGTCTCCACGCTGAAGGAGGCCGCCGCGGCGGTGAAGGCGCGCTACGGCAGCGTCGACGCCGCCAAGGTTCCCGCCACCTGCGACGAGGGACAGAGCCCGCCCGCCTGCGACCAGATCGAGTTCGTGACCGCTGGCGCCGTCGGCACCAAGCCGATCCCGTGGCAGAACCGGCCCACTTTCCAGCAAATCGTCGAGGTCCAGGGCCACCGACCGCGCTAGATTCAGGGCTGTGAGGCAGCAGCTTCGGCCCCTTTTCGACCAAGTCGTGATAAAGGAGCTCGAGCCGGACCGCGTCCGGCGCTCGGGTCTTGTCGTGCCGCCCGGCACCCATGAGCCGCCGCCGCAGCACGGGATCGTGCTGGCGGTCGGTCCGGGCCTCGACTGGTGGGCCAGCGCCGGAGTGCACATGCCGGTGAAGCCCGGCGACCACGTGGTGTTCCCGGCGTCGGCCGGCACATGGGTCGACGTGGAGGAGGAGCGGCTGCTCGTCGCTCGCGTGGGCGAGCTGCTCGGCGTGCTCGAGTCCGTGAAGGACTGCCCGCACTGCTCCGACATCGTGCTCGCGGCGGGCGACACCTGCCCCGTATGCGGGCGAACGGGGCAGGCGCCCGCCGAAGCGTTCGATTCGGACTAGCGCTTCCGCGGTTCGGTAGAGCAGCAAAGGACGCAGGAGCGGGCGGTTTTTCTGTACCGTCCTGGATTGCCCCCCATATGCGGGGGTAAAGCAGGACGCTTTGCGATTTTTCTAACGAGCCGAGGGACGTAGCGCGGCGGGGAAGCGGGCGCCGCCGGGGCGGCGGCCCCTGTGCCCGGTGCCTAGGACGCGAACTCGCTCGTCGCTCCGGAGTAGCGAAGCGAGCCCGGCGTGGTGAGCAGCTCGCCGGTCTCGAGCAGCGTCTTGAGGCCGGAGAGGATCATCGGCCAGC
>DASVXS010000203.1:0-15419 GCA_036392575.1 Thermoleophilaceae bacterium
CTCTCCGTCTGGGGTGACGACGAACAACGGGATGGAGTCCGACCCAGTCGGACCGTCGGGGCGCGAGTCCGCCGTCTCGCTCACCACACGTGCACCTTGCGCGAAGCGCCGACTCATCTCCGCGAAGGTGAGGTGAGTATCCGCAAGGATGCCCGTCTCCTCGGGCGGCGGCAGCAGATCGGGCGCTTCGGGGTCGGGAGCGACCCGGTACACGTGCTCATGGCCCAGCTCGTCGCGGAGGTCGGCCGCCACCAGAGAGTTGAAGTCGTCGCTCCCACTCAGTACGAGCGCGTCGGTGACCTCCTCGAGCTCCGCCTCGCGATTCACCACGTCGATCATCATCCGGCCCCGATCCGCGTCCAGCCCGGCCTCGCGCGCAGCCGCTCGGTACTCCTCCGGACCCGCCCAGAGGCGGATCCGGATCCCGGCCTTTCTCAGGGCGTCGGCAAGCTCGCGTGCCCAGTCGTGTCCGCCCACGACAAGCATGAGGGTGCCCTCTTCGCCGGCCAGTCCGAGGAGGCGAGCCACGAGCGGTCCGGTGAGTCCGTAGACCACGACAGTGCCAAAGATCGCGACGAACACGATCGGAAGCACCTGATCCGCGCCCTTGATCCCCTCTTGCGCGAGCTGTAGACCGAAGGCCGAGGCCGTCGCGCCCGCCACGATCCCGCGTGGCGCCATCCAGGCAGCGAACAGGCGCTCACGGACGCTGAGGATTGATCGCCAGGTAGCGAGCGCGACCGCCGCAGGCCGGATTACGAGCACCATCAGCGCGACCAGGAGAATCCCCTCCGGAAGGACCGCCTTGACTTCGCTCGGGGAGACCGAGGCGGCGATCAGGATGAACAAGACGCCCACCAGCAGCTGGACCAGGGTCTCTTGGAACGCCGCCGTCAGAGCGACGCTGATGCGGCGCTGGTTCGCGAGGAAGACACCCATCAGCGTTGTCGCCACAAAGCCCGAGTCGTCGCGAATCAGGTCCGCGCCCACGAGCGCGGCCACCACGACCATGAGCGTGGCCGGCACCGCCTGCCGCGGTGCCGTCCGCTGAATGCCACGCAGCAGTACCCAAAGGACGGCCGCCCCCGCGGCCCCGACGAGCGCGCCGACGGCAACGCTCGCCAGCATCGAGCCCGGCTGCCAGCCAGACCCGTGAGGTCCGCCGGAGCGGACGGCATGGAAGACGAGCACTCCCAGTAGCGCTCCGACCGGGTCCACCAGCACGCCCTCCCAGCGCAGCAGCGAGCGTACGTTTCCGCTCGGCCGGATGAACGCGAGCAGGGGAAGCACGACGGTCGGCCCCGAGACCACCAGGATCGCGCCGATCAGGAACGCGACGCCGGTCGAGACGTCGTTGAACAGCAGGGCGACGGCGCCCGTGACAGCGAGCCATGTGACCGGGACCCCGACGAGGATCAGCCGGACGACGGCGCGGCGTACGCCGGGCGCAATGTCGGCGAACGAGAGTCTCAGCCCCGCCTCGAACAGGATCACGCCGACCGCGATCGAGACAAAGGGCTGGTAGAGCTGGCCGAGGAGCGCGTCTGGGTGGACGTCGTCCGTCGCCGCCCCGGCGATGAAGCCGATCGGCAGGAGCGCCACGATCGCCGGGAGGTGCAGCCTGCTCGCGAGTAGCTGAGCCGCCACGGCGAGGACCAGCACCAGCCCCAGACCCAGCAGTACCTCGTTGCTCGACAGCTGCGACGACACGGCGAGGACGATCGTCCCGCCGAGCGTGCGCGGCGTTCATCACCCCGATTAGGTGAGGCGGCCACCGCGGCGGAAGTTCACCCGGATCAGATGATGATCGCGTTCGCCTCGGCGCGGAGCATCGGCTCGCACTCGCGACACTCCGGAGGAGGAAGAAACATGGCCACCGCAGTCGAGCCCCGAGCACGCTCGAAAGCAGCCGGAGTCGCTCGCCCTACGGCGCCCGCGGATGTGTTCGTCGCGTTCGGAATCACCGGCGACCTCGCCAAGCAGATGACGTTTCGATCGCTCTACAGGCTCGAGCGACGCGGATTGCTCGACTGCCCGATCGTGGGCGTCGCCGTGGACGAGTGGAGCGACGATGAGCTCCGTCAGCACGCTCGCAGCGCAATCGAAGCGGGCGGCGAGACGCTCGACCCGGACGTCTTCGAGCGCTTCGCCGCGAGGCTGTCGTACCTAAGCGGCAATTTTGGCGACCCTGCGACCTTCGAGCGTCTGGCGAGGGCGATCGGCGATGCCCGAAGCCCCGTCTTCTACCTCGAGATACCACCGTTCCTGTTCGGGAGGGTGATCAAGGGCCTGTCGGACGCCGGACTGACGAAGTCCGCCCGCGTGGTCGTGGAGAAGCCGTTCGGGCACGACCTCGCATCGGCTCGCGAGCTCAACGACGAGGTGCACCAGTACATCGACGAGTCGCAGCTCTATCGGATCGACCACTTCCTGGGAAAGATGGGGCTCGTCGAGATCCTGTACCTGCGGTTTGCGAACCGCATGTTCGAGCCGCTCTGGAACCGCAGCCACGTGTCGTCCGTGCAGATCACGATGGCCGAGAGCTTCGGAGTAGAGGACCGCGGGCACTTCTACGACCCGGTGGGCGCCCTTCGCGATGTGGTGGTCAACCACATGATGCAGCTGGTCGGCGCCGCCGCGATGGAGCCGCCGGCGGGCGGCGACCCCGCAACCTTGAAGGACGCGCTGCATGGCGTCTTTCGCGCGATGCCAGACGCCGATCCGGCTCACTACGTACGCGGGCAGTACGACGGCTACCGCGACATCGACGGCGTTGCGACGGATTCGACCACCGAGACCTACGCGGCGATGCGCCTCGACGTCGACAACTGGCGCTGGAGCGGCGTCCCGTTCTTCCTCCGCACGGGCAAGCGCATGCCCACCACGCAGACGGAGATGCGGATCGTGCTCCAGCGTCCGCCGCGGCTCGGCTTCCACATCGTCAAGCAGCCGCCCGAGCCGAGCCAGGTGGTGGTGAAGCTTGATCCGTCGACCGGCATCCGGCTGCTCTTGGAGGCGCAGCGCAGCGGCACCCGTGAGCCGGAGCAGATCAGCCTCGACATGGAGTTCAGCGAGCAGGGAGGCGAGGGAGCCGCACCCTACGAGGTGCTCCTCCACGCGGCGATGCTGGGAGACAGCACACGATTCACGCGGCAGGACGGTGTCGAGGAGGCCTGGCGAGTGATGCAACCTCTGCTCGATCAACCTCCGCCGGTTCACCCGTACAAGCAGGGATCGTGGGGTCCGGAGGCCGCGAATCATCTCCTGGCCGACCATGGCCGCTGGTACGGCCCGTGGATGACGTCATGAGCGGGCAGCAGGGCCGGCACCGCGTCGTGATCATCGGCGGCGGCTTCGGAGGCTTGTTCGCCGCCAAGTTCCTCAGACGCGCGCCGGTCGACGTGGTGTTGCTGGACCGGATGAACCACCACCTGTTCCAGCCGCTTCTCTACCAGTGCGCGACGGGCATCCTGTCGGAAGGGGCGATCGCGCCGCCGCTGCGGCAGGTGCTTCGCAAGCACGAGAACGTTTCGGTCGAGCTCGCGAACGTGACCGACATCGACCTCGAGCGGCGGCGCGTGATCGCGGAGCGGGTCATGGGGTCGCCTGTGGAGTTCGATTACGACTCGCTGATCGTCGCGACCGGCGCCGCCAGCTCCTACTTCGGTCGCGACGAGTACTCGCGCTTCGCGCCCGGCCTGAAGACGATCGACGACGCGCTGGAGGTGCGAGCCCGGATCTTCGGCGCGTTCGAGATGGCCGAGCTCGAGGAAGATCCGGAGGCGAGGCGGGCGTGGCTGACCTTCGCCGTCATCGGCGCCGGTCCCACAGGTGTCGAGGTTGCGGGCCAGATCATCGAGCTCGCGCACCGTTCGCTGAAGGGCAATTTCCGGCGTATCGACCCGGCCAGCGCGCGCGTCCTGCTGTTCGACGCCGGCGACGCAATCCTCGCCGGCTTCGGCAACAAGCTCTCGACGGTCGCGGAACGGTCGATGAAGCGACTCGGCGTGGACGTGCGGACCGGTTCACGCGTTACCGAGATCACCTATCGGGACATCACGGTCGAGGGCTCGAGCGGGCCGGAGACGATCCCGTGCCATGTGAAGGTGTGGGCCGCCGGCGTGCGGGCGTCTCCGTTGGCAGCGATGCTGGCCGAGGCGAGCGGAGCCGGCACCGACCGGGCAGGACGCATCGAGGTGCTCCCCGATTGCTCGCTGCCCGGCCATCCCGAGGTGTTCGCTGTCGGCGACATGATGGCGCTGGACAAGCTCCCCGGTGTCGCGGAGGTCGCGATGCAGTCGGGCATCCACGCGGCGGAGACGATCAAGCGCCGCGTGACGGGCGGCGGCGACAGCAAGCCGTTCAAGTACCGCGACCTCGGCAGCATGGCGAGCATCGCCCGCTTCAGCGCGATCGTGGACTTCAAGGGCATCCGGATGTCCGGGTTCATCGCGTGGCTGATGTGGGTGTTCGTGCACCTGGCCTTCCTCACCGGATTCAAGAACCGCTTCATCGCCCTTTCCAAGTGGCTGACCGCGTTCATCGGAGAGTCACGTGACGAACGCACGGGCTCGGCGCTGCAGGCATCGGCTCGCGTGATCGTGGCGGCCGCCGGTGTCAAGCCCGGTGAGCAGGACATGACCAGGCTGGCCGAGCGCGAGCACCGCCCCTAGCCGGAGCGGAGCGCGCCTCAGGCGGCGACCACGGGCTCGGCGGGCTCGGGCGCCGGGGACTCGATGCGGTCCTGGTCGCGGTACTCGGCGAGCAGCTGCTGCTCACGGTCCTTCTTGGGGAACACGAAGAAGACGAGCAGCGCGCCGAGCAGGACCGCGATGATGCCGGCCAGGTAGGCCCACTGGTCTCCCTGCAGGAAGGCCGTCTTGGCCCCGGCGGTGATCTTGTCCGCATACTGCGGGTACTGCTTCGCGATCGCCTCAGCTCCGTCGAATGACTTCGTGAGGCTGTTCTGCACGCTGCTCGTGATGTTCTTGCCGGATGCCGCGATCTGACTGCCGGCCGAAGTTGCGTAACCGGCGGTGAGCAGCGCTCCGAAGATCGACTGCATCACCGCGCCGCCGAGGTCGCGCTGGAGGTCGGCGGTGCCCGACGCCATGCCGACCCGCTTGACCGGCACGGAGCCGGTGAGGGAGTGCGACGCGGGCGTGCCGGCCAGGCCAACGCCGATTCCGACGAGCGCGTATCCGAGGCCGACCTTCCACCAGTCGATGTTCTCCTTCCACAGAAGCAGCATCGCGAGGAAGCCGAGCAGGACGAACACATAGCCGCAGAGCAGCGTGAAACGGGCGCCGTGCGCCTCGACTAGCTTGGCCGAGCGCGGGGCGACCAGAACCAAGAAGAGCGCAGCCGGAAGGATCGATGCTCCTGCCCCGAGCGCCGAGTAGCCGAGCACGTTCTGCAGGAACTGCTGGCCGATGAACATGGCGCCCATGAGTGAGCCGAAAACGATGATTCCCGCCGTTGCAGCGACCCAGAACGGCGGCCGCGCGGCGACTTTGAGGTCGTAGAGCGGGTTTCTCGCCTTCCGCTCCCGGAGGTAGAAGACCACCACCGCGATCGCCGCCACGCCCCCGAGTATCAGCGACTGCGTTCCCTTGCCGTCGACGGGCGCGAAGTTGATCGAGAGGATCAACGCCGCGACCAGGAGGACGGACACGATCCCGCCGAGGTTGTCCACGGCTTCGCTGCCCTCGTTCACGTGGGCCGGGACGTAACGCCAGGCCATGTAGATCGAGACCAGCGCGAGCGGCAGCGTGATCACGAACACGGAGCCCCAGTCGAAGTGCTCGAGCAGCAGGCCGGCGAGGACGGGCCCGAGCGCCGCGATCGCGCCGCCCAGCCCGGACCAGAGCGCGATCGCTTTGGTCCGGCCGGCCTCCGGCGCCCACAGCGCCGTGATCAGCGACAGAGTGGTCGGATAAGCCATGCCGGCCGCAAGCCCGCCTCCAAAGCGGGCGATGAAGAGCACCGTGTCCGATGGCGCGAACGCCGCCAGCAGCGACATCGGAATGGCCAGCACCGTCCCTCCGAGGAGCATCGACTTGCGTCCGTAGCGATCGCCGAGCGCTCCTAGCCACAGGACCGAACACGCCAGGCCCAGCGAGTAGCCCACCGCGATCAGGTCGAGCATCGTCTGGCTCGAGTCGAAGTGCCTTCCGATGTCGGGCAACGCGACGTTCGCCACCGAGAGGTTCAGATTTGCGACCGCCGCGACGAGAATCAGGCTTGCGAGTACGAGCCCGGCCCGGTTCGGAGCACCCGTCGTCGGTTTCGAAACGACAGCGCTCATGCGACCGGCCCAGTCTGCGGGCCGAGCGAAGCGCCTACATCATCCCGAATGGATGATGTAGCGGACCTGGCTTGCGGCTTCGATGAGGTGGCGAGCCCGTGCTTCCGTTCGCCTCCACAACGGTCGATCTCGCGCGCATTCAATTCGCGACGACGTCGATCTACCACTTCCTGTTCGTTCCGCTGACGCTGGGACTCGCACCGCTCGTGGCGGTGATGCAGACGATCTGGCATCGCACGCACGACGAAGCGTGGCTGCGCCTCACGCGCTTCTTCGGAACGCTCCTACTGATCAACTTCGCCATCGGCGTGGCCACGGGCCTCGTGCAGGAGTTCCAGTTCGGGATGAACTGGTCGGTGTATTCGAACTTCGTCGGGGGCGTGTTCGGCGCGCCGCTTGCGATCGAGGGTTTGGCCGCCTTCTTCCTGGAGGCGACCTTTCTCGGACTGTGGATCTTTGGATGGGGCCGCCTGTCGCCGCGCATACACCTCGCAACGATCTGGCTGGCGGCGCTAGGCACTTGGCTGTCGGCGTATTTCATCCTCGTCGCCAACTCGTGGATGCAGCACCCGGTGGGCTACAAGGTCGTGAACGGCAAGGCCGAGCTCACCGACGTGGGCGCGCTGCTGTCGAACAGCTTCGCGCTTCGCGCCTACCTCCACGTTCTGCTCGTCGGTCTCACGACGGCTTCCATCGTGATGCTCGGCATCTGCTGCTGGCACCTGCTTCGCGGGCGCAACGTCGAGCTCTTCCGAAGAGCGGCGAAGCTCGCGCTGATCGTGGCGTTGCCGATCACGCTGATCAACCTCATCGTCGGCAATCGCTTCGGCGAGGCGGTCACGAGCGCCCAGGCGATGAAGATCGCCTCCGCCGAGGCCCTTTGGAACACCGAGCAGCCCGCGGGCTTCTCCCTGTTCCAGGTCGGCGGGTTCTCCTCCCAGGACCCCACGCCGAGCGTCTCGGTCACGGTTCCGAGGCTCCTCTCCTACATGGCCACCGGATCGTTCAACGGCAAGGTCGAGGGCATCAACCAGCTCCAGGCGCAGGAGAGCCAGCGTTTCGGCCCGGGCAACTACATCCCGGACGTCAGGGTGATCTACTGGTCGATCCGCGTGATGGCCTACCTCGGCGTGCTGATGTTCCTCGTCGCGGCGGTCGGGGCTTGGCTCTATCGCAAGCGGAGGCTCGAGAAAGCGCGCTGGTTCCTCTGGTCCGCCGTCGTCGCGATCGCGTTCCCGTTCATCGCGGCCATTGCGGGCTGGCTGCTCACTGAGATGGGGCGCCAGCCGTGGATCGTCCAAGGCCTGCTCAAGACCTCCGAGGCCAACTCGCCGAATGTCAGCACCGCGACGATCGGCACGAGCCTGGGTCTGTTCGTTCTGCTCTACATCACACTCGGGATCGTCGACTTCGTCCTCATGCGGCGGTACGCACGCGTCGACCCGCCGGAGATCGAGGCGCCCGCGCCCGCCGGCGCGGCGTTGGGCTACTGAGGCGGCGGCGATGGGTCTCGAGGTCTTCTGGTTCTGTCTGATCGGGGTTCTGTGGGGCGGCTATTTCCTGCTCGAGGGCTTCGACTTCGGCGTCGGCATGCTGCTGCCGCTGCTCGGCAGGAAGGAAAGCGACCGGAAGACGATGTTCGAGACCATCGGGCCAGTCTGGGACGGGAACGAGGTGTGGCTCGTCGTGGCAGGTGCCGCCACGTTCGCCGCGTTCCCCGTCTGGTACGCGACGATGTTCTCGGGCTTCTACCTCGCCCTCGTGATCGTCCTCCTCCTCTTGATCGTCCGCGTGGTCTCGTTCGAGTGGCGAGAGAGGAGCGAGAACCCGCGCTGGCGCGCGAGCTGGCAGTGGGCCAACACGGTGGGCAGCATCGGGGCGCCATTCGTGTGGGGCGTCGCGCTCGCGAACCTCATCTACGGCGTTCCGCTGAACGGGGACGGTGGCTACGCGGGAGATTTCCTCGACCTCTTCAGCGCGTACACCGTCTTCGCGGGCGTCGTCGTGGTGTTTCTCTTCGCGCTCCACGGCGCGACGTTCCTGACGATCCGCGCGACGGGCTCCCTGCGCGAGCACGCCGGCACGCTGGCGCGGCGGCTTGCGATTCCCGTGGCAGTGCTCGCTGCGGGCCTGCTTGCGTGGACGGTTGCGGTCGCCCACGATCACAACAAGCGCGGCGTGCTGCCTCCGGCCATTCCCGCCGCAATCACGCTGGGTACTCTCCTGCTCGCCGTGGCGTTCGTGCTCGCGCGCAGGCACGGTTGGGCGTTTGCGATGACCGCGCTCGCTGCGGTCGGCGTGGTCGCCACCATCTTCACCGGCCTCTATCCAAGGGTCCTGGTCTCTGACCCGACGTTCGCGAACAGCCTGACGATCTCGAACGCCGCGTCGTCGCACTACGCGCTCAAGGTGATGACGATCGTGGCCGCCATCTTCACCCCGCTCGTCCTCCTGTACCAGGCGTGGACCTACTACGTCTTACGGAGGCGGCTGGGCGGCGCCACCGGTTGAGGTTGCGGCATGCGCACCCTGGATCAGCGCCTGCTGCGCCGCACGAGGGCAACGCGGCCGCTGCTCGTGCTCGATACGGCGCTCGGGATCGCGACTGTCGTGCCCGTGATCGCCCAGGCCACGCTTCTCGCGCACATCGTGACGCGCGCGTTCGACGGCGCGTCGCTGCCCGCCCTGCGGCTCGATCTTGGGCTGCTCCTGCTGGCGTTCGCCGCGCGTGGCGCCCTGGCGTGGTCGATGGAGGTGGCCGGGCGGCGCGCGGCCTCGAGCGTACTGTCGGAGCTCCGGCTTGAGCTCGCGGCGCGCCGACTGACCCACCACCCCGCGGCTGAAGACGGCGTCGAGGCGGGCGAGATCGCCGCCGCAGCCGTCCAGGGAGTCGACGCCCTCGAGGCGTACTTTGCCCGCTATCTGCCGCAGGTCGTGCTGGCCTGCGTGGTGCCGATCGCGGTCGTCGGCTGGGTCGCGTCGATCGATCCCCTCTCGGCGCTGATCATGCTGCTGACGCTGCCGCTCGTGCCGGTGTTCATGTGGCTGATCGGCCGCTACACCGAGCAGCGGACAAGGGAGCGCTGGGACGCGCTCCGGAGCCTCTCCACCCATTTCCTCGACGTCGTGCGCGGCCTGCCGACGTTGAGGGCGTTCAATCGCGCTGTCGCCCAGGCAGATTCGATCGCCGACGTCAGCGAGCGCTATCGCAAGGCGACGATGGGCACTCTCCGCGTGAGCTTCCTCTCGGGATCGGTTCTCGAGCTGGCGGCCACCCTGGGCGTGGCACTCGTGGCCGTGACGATCGGGGTGAGACTGGTGGACGGCGGGCTGGGGCTCGCGGCCGGGCTCACGGTGCTCGTGCTCGCGCCCGAGCTGTACCTGCCGTTCAGGCGCCTTGGCGCCGAGTACCACGCGAGCGCCGACGGCCTGGCCGTCGCGGAGCGCATGTTCGGGCTGCTTGGCGCGCCGCCCGCCGTGCGGGCCGTAGGAGCCGTTGCTCCCTACAACCCGGCTGAGTTCCCGGTCCGTTTCGAGTCGGTGTGCTTCTCGTATCCGACCCGGCCGGGCCGCGTCGTCGACGGACTGGACATGGAGCTCGCGCCGGGGGAGACGGTGGCGCTTGTGGGCGAGAGCGGCTGTGGCAAGAGCACCGTCGCCGCGCTGCTTCTGCGCCTGATCGAGCCGACGGGCGGGCGCATCACCGTGGGCGGCGTGGACCTCGCCGTCTGCTCCACCGATGCCTGGCGCCGGTTGGTGGCCTGGGTGCCCCAGCACCCCTCGCTCCTGCGCGGGACGGTGACGGAGAACATCCGGCTGGGCGTTCCGGGCGCCTCCATAGACCGGGTGCGCGAGGCCGCCCGGCTGGCCGGCGCGGACGGCTTCATCGAGGCGCTCCCGGAGGGCTACGACACGATCATTGGCGACGGCGGCCGGCGTCTGTCACCGGGAGAGCGGCGGCGCGTCGGGCTTGCCCGCGCGTTCCTGCGTGACGCCGCGCTCGTGATCCTCGACGAACCCACGGCCGATCTCGACCCCGAGAGCGTCGAGCGGGTCGCCGACGCGGTGGAGCGGCTCCGGGACGGCAGGACGATGCTCCTCATCGCCCACCGTCCCGAGCTCGTCGGCCGCGCCGACCGCGTCGTGCTTCTCGAGTCCGGCGCAGCCGTGCCGTTGCGGATGAGGGAGGCCGCGTGACGGCGACCCTGCGGCGCCTGCTCGTTCTCGCCGACGCTCCGCGCGCGCGGGTCGGACTCACAGTCGTGTTGGGCGCCCTCACCGTGCTGTTCGGCGCGGGGCTGATGGGCACGGCCGGCTATCTGATCTCGCGGGCGGCCGAGCGCCCGGCGATCCTCTCCCTCACCGTCGCCATCGTCGCCGTCCGCTTCTTCGGCATCGGCCGACCCGTCGCCCGGTACCTCGAGCGCATCACCTCGCACGACCTCGCCCTGCGCGTCCTCGGGCGGGTTCGGGTGCGAGTCTTCCGCCGCATCGAGCCGCTCGCGCCAGCGCAGCTGGAGGGCTATCGGAGTGGAGATCTGCTGTCGCGAATGGTCGCCGATGTGGACTCGCTCCAGAATCTGCACCTCTGCGGCGTGAGTCCGCCGCTCGTGGCCGCGCTCGCCGGCGTGGTCTCGGTGGGTGTGGCGGCGGCGTTCCTCCCTGCCGCCGCGCTCGTGCTCGGGTGCGGCCTGCTGGTCGGAGCCGTGGCCGTGCCTGCGGTGGCAGGTTGGCTGGGAAGTCGGGCTGCTCGCAGGCAGGCCGCTGTCCGCGGGCACTTGTCCGCCGAGCTCGTCGAGCTACTCGACGCGGCACCTGAGCTCGTGGTGCATGGAGCCGGCGAGGCGGCCCTCGCTCGACTCGGCGGGGTCGACCGATCGCTTGTCCGGCTCGCGCGGCGGGACGCGGCCGCGGGCGGAGTGGCCGACGGGCTCTGTCTGTTCATCACCGGCGTGACGGTCGCGGGAGTGCTCGCGACCGCCGTGCATGCGTCCGCGTCCGGCCACTTGGGGCGTGTGCTGATCGCAATGCTCGCCCTGCTCGCGCTCGCGTCCTTCGAGGCGATCCAGCCACTGTCGGCAGCCGCGCGCGAGCTGGGCGCAACGCTGGCGGCCGGACGCCGGCTGCTCGAGCTCGTCGACCGGGCCCCCGCGGTCGTCGATCCGCAGCAGCCGCTGCCGGCACCGCGGGCTCCGTTCGCCGTTGCGCTCGAAGAGGTGCGGGCGCGCTATTCGCCGCGCGAGCGGCCGGCGCTCAACGGTTTCAGTCTCCACCTCGAGCCCGGGCGCCGCGTGGCGCTCGTCGGCCCAAGCGGAGCCGGCAAGACCACCGTCGTGAACCTGCTGCTCCGCTTTCTCGATCCCGAGGCCGGCAGGGTCACGCTCGCGGGCAGGGATCTGCGCGACTATCGGCAGGAGGACGTTCGCCGAGCCATCGCCGTGGCAGGTCAGGAGTCACACCTGTTCTCCGCCAGCATCCGCGAAAACGTGCGCCTGGCTCGACCCGCCGCCTCGGACGCCGAGGTGGAAGACGCTCTCCGCCACGCCCGCATCTGGGACTGGGTCGACACGCTTCCGGATGGCTGGGACACCCGGGTGGGCGAGACGGGCCGTGAGCTCTCGGGTGGGCAAGCGCAGCGGGTGGTCCTGGCGCGCGCTCTCCTGGCGGACGCGCCCGTGCTCGTGCTCGACGAGCCGACGGCTCACCTCGACCCCGCTACCGCGACGGAGCTCGTGTCCGACATCTTCGCTGCGGGAGTCGGCCACTCGATCCTGCTGATCACCCATCGTCCGGAGGGTCTCGACCTGGTCGACGAGATCGTCACGCTCTGAATCGAGGTCTCAAATGAAATCTGGCTGGCCATTCCGAAGCGTCCTAGCCGGCACCGCGGGCACAGCGGCTCTGACGCTTGCGTACGCGACGGAGCGACGGCTGCGTCCACGCCACACAGGACCGTTGGACTACGACGACAGCCTGGTGCCGGGCGAGATCGTCGCCAGCGTCATGCATCTCCCGCACGTAACCGACAGAGGGGATGAGGAGCTAGGCCTTTTGCTTCGCTGGGGCTACGGCTCGGCTTTTGGCCTGCTGCACGGACTGCTGCGACGGCGCGTCGGCGAGCCGTGGGCGGCGGGCGCCTTTGGCGGGACGCTCATGACCGCCACGCTGACTCTCTTTCCGCTGCTCGGACGCACCCCACCCCCGTGGCGATGGGGAGCGGACGTGGTGGCCACGTGCGTCGGCACGCACTTCGCCTACGCGGCATCGGTGGCGACCGCCGACAACGCAATGAGGCGGCGATAAGGGTCGATGCTCTCGACTGACGACCCACACTCTTTCGAGACCCGGGCCAGCGCCGCCGTGGGTGTGGCCATCTCAGTGACCACGATTCCGGCGTCGGCCTATCTCGGGGTCGGCGTGGGAGAGACTTCGAAGGCGCTCGGCGCGCTGCTCGTGCTCGGCATCAACGTGAGCATGCTGACGCTGGGCGGCTCCTTGACGCTTCTGCTGCAGCGATGGCTGGCGCGGCATGAGGGCTTGAGCCCCCGCTGACCCAGAACGCCGAAGGCCACTCTTTCGAGCGGCCTTCGTGTCTTGGTCGGCCTTCCAACAGGCTCTTTCGAGTTTCTGCCTTCCGGTCGGCCTCGATAGCGGGGGCGGGATTCGAACCCGCGACCTTCGTGGAGCTACCTGATTGCTCCACCCCGTTCGCAGGGCGAACGTACCGGAACTGCGGTCCCAACGTCAAGACCCTGAGCGGCTCGAAGCACGGCAACGTTCGTTTTAGCGGCGAGTTAGCGAAACGACGAAGGCCGCCCTTTCGAGCGGCCTTCGGGTCTCGGTCGGCCTTCCAGCGGTCTCTTTCGAGTTTCCACCTTCTGGTCGGCCTTGATAGCGGGGGCGGGATTCGAACCCGCGACCTTCGGGTTATGAGCCCGACGAGCTACCTGACTGCTCCACCCCGCGGCGTGGACCTACGAATGTAGCGAATCTGAACGCCCACCGTCAACCGGCGAAACAGGCTCTAGACCGCGGATTTTTGCGCCACGAGAGCGGCCGCTGAACCCGCGCTTGGTTCTGGGTTCCCCGGGTATCGTGCTCGCGGAGCGCAACGCCAACTTGGAGGTGGACCATGCGGCGCTTGCTCGGCATGGTTTCCGTCGTTTTGGGCTTGGGGCTGGCTGCCGTCCCTTCGGCCGGCGCGACAGTCGATCCGTTGACGAGGGCGAGCGGGTCGTCGCCGTTCGCGCCGGGATGCAACGTGTCGACCCTCGGGACGGTTTACCCGAACTCGGAGGTGGAGCCCTACGTCGCCTCCAATCCGGTGGACACGAACGACCTGGTCGGGGTCTGGCAGCAGGACCGATGGTCCAGCGCCGCCGCCCAGGGTCAGCTGACGGCCGTCTCCTCTGATCGAGGTAGCACGTGGACGCTGCCCGCGCCGCCGCCGTTCAGCCACTGCCAGGGCGGGAACGCGACCAACGGCGGCGACTACGACAGGACCAGCGACCCGTGGGTGACGTTCGGCCCGACCGGCGACAGCTACCAGAGCTCGCTCGCCGTCTCCAACGACCAGGTCACCAGCGCAATACTCGTCAGCAAGTCGAGCGATCACGGCCAGACATGGGGACCGATCGCGACGCTCAGGCGGGATGACGATCCCCACTTCCTGAACGACAAGGAGTCGATCACCGCTGATTCCCTGGCCCCGAACCGCGCGTACGCGGTCTGGGACCGGCTCTTCGCCCTCGATCCGACGAATCCGAACTCGGACTTCTTCGGACCCATCTGGTTCGCCCGAACGACCAACGGTGGCGCGACCTGGCGGAGGGCTCACAAGATCTTCGATCCAGGCCTCGACAACCAGACGATCGGCAATCAGATCGTCGAGCTGCCCGACGGTGAGCTGCTCGACGTATTCGACCTGATCATCCAGGGGAACCTGAACGTCGCGCTGATTCGCTCGCCCGATCAGGGCAGGACCTGGTCGCAGCCAACGATCGTGGATCAGGAGGCCTCGATCGGGGTCGTCGACCCCATGGATGCAGCGCCAGTCCGGACCGGAGACATCATCCCGGAGGTCGCGGTCGACCCCCGGCCCGGCACGAACAATGTCTACCTGGTGTGGCAGGACGCCCGCTTCAGCGCCGGCCACGCGGATCAGGTCGTCTTCACGAGCTCGAGCGACGGCGGGCGCACCTGGACCCCGGTCACGCGGATCAGCCAGGACGGGATTCTGCAGGCGTTCACGCCGATGATCACGGTCGCTGGGAACGGCGACATCGCGGTGACGTACTACGACTTCTCGTTCGACACGCCGGCGTCGCCCACACTCGACACCGACTACTGGGTCACGCGCTCCACCGACGGCGGTGCGACCTTCCAGCCCCGCGAGCGGATCACTCCCACCTCGTTCGACATGCGCACGGCGCCGGTCGCCAGGGGGTTCTTCGTGGGCGATTACGAGGGGCTGGCGCCGTCCGCGCAGTTCTCACCGTTCTTCGCGGCGGCGAACTCGGGCGACCTGAGCAATCCGACCGACGTCTTCTCGACGCTCGTCCACGCTCCGTTCCCAACGGCTGCCGCAACCGTTCGCCGGCCACGGGCGCACCGCGCGAAGTTCGCGCGCCGCTCGCCGGGGCACATCGCAGCAAGCAGGAGGCCGGTCCGCGTCCGCTAGAGCGCGGCCGCTGTTGCCGCCTCGATAACCGGCTCGTTGGGCGGCACGTCGCTGGCGTCATCCGACATGTACGCCCACACCACCGACCCGTCGCGCGCGACCACCAACACCCCTCCGAGCTGCGCCACATGACCGACGGGGCGTCCCTGGTGCACGTGGTCGGTGAGCGACCGCTTGAGCCCGCGTGCGACCACCTTCGGCCCTAGCAGCTCGTTGAAGTTCGCCACCTTCGCGCCGGCCGCCTTGTAGGTCTTGCGCTCGGGGTTCGACCAGCAGCGTCAGCCCCTCCACCCCTTGCTCGCGCAGGAAGTGCTGCGCGTGCGCGGGCGTGCCCTGCCCGATCACGACGAGGCGCGCGCCGGCGGCGTCGAACTTCTCACGGTCGCGATGCAACTGCACCGCGTGCGCTCGGCAGAACGTTCAGCCGTAGTG
>DASVXS010000204.1:0-2495 GCA_036392575.1 Thermoleophilaceae bacterium
GCTGGCGGTCAGTCCGCGGGCGCCGGCCGACGTCGCCGGCTTCCAGGGTCGGCTGCGCGCCTGCCGAAAGCCTCCGGTCGATCTGCAGATGACCGGCGTGACCTGCCGGACAGGGCGCCGCTTCCACCGCCGCTTCGCGCCCGCTCCGCCGGGTCGAACGGAGGTCGTGCTCGGCTTCACCTGCCAAGTCGCGAAGTCCCGCACCTCGCCCGGCTTGCGGCTCACATGCGTCCGCGGCCACCGAGCCGTGCGGTTTCGCTTCTTCTAGCGGGCGCTCGCCTGCCGCTCCTGCCACGCCTCCGCCATCGCGACGCGGCGGGTGAGCGACGGGTGGTCGCCGAGCAGCGCGACGGCCCAGCCAGGCGGCGCGGGATCGTCGTGCGCCTCGCGCCCGAAGCGCGCGAACAGCGAGCGCGCGGCGACCGGGTCGCGCGTGGTCTGCAGTGCGACCCAGTCGGCCTCGGCTTCGAGCCTCCGCGAGAACGCGTTGTCGAGCGGCAGCGCAGCGAGCTGCAACACCGCCACGACGAGCAGGGCCAGCGGGATCGCCCGGGGCGCTCGAAGACCGCCGCGCTGCCGCGTGACTGCCTCGACGATCGCCGCGCCCGGGAGGACGAGCAACGCGAGGAACGCGATGCGCTTCCACGCATGGCCGCGCGTGATGTGGCCGAGCTCGTGCGCCACCACGACCTTCACCTCACGCCTCGGGAAGCTGTCGACGAGCGTGTCGAAGAGCACCACGCGGCGGCTCGGCCCGAAGCCGAGTGCGCCGGCGTTCGGCGCGCTCGTGAAGTCGCGCACCTTCATCACCGACACCGGGGTTCCGGGCACGCTCTCCTGGCGCGCGAGCTCGCGTGCGTCCGCGGCAAGCGCGGGGTTCGAGAGCCGCTCGAGGTTCGGCGTGAGGTAGGGGGACGCCAGGGCGAACAGGAGCGCCAGTCCGGCGACAACGGGAACGGCGGCCACCCACCAGAAGCGCTTCAGCGGGCCGGCGAGTCCCATCACGATGACGATCCCTGCGCATACGAACACGAAGCGGCCGCCGAGCGAGAACCAGTCGCCGAGCAGCCATTCCAGGTAGCCCTGCTCTGCGATGCCGTGCTTGCGCGCCCACCAGTGGCCGGCGAGCCGGAAGGGGAACTGAACGATCCAGACGATCGCCAAGCCGAGCATCGCGAGCAGCATCCCTGTGCCGATTCGGCCGGCCGCCGACTCGCGAGCGAAGCGCAAGCCGTTCCGCGCGTACCAGACGAGAGCGGCGATGAGCGCGATCTTCGATGCCACGAACTCGAAGCGGATGAAGCGGTCGAACGAGCGCGCCTCGTCGAGGTCGTGAGCACTCAGCAGCGACCGCGGGGCGACGTGTGGGAGGTGCAGATCGCCGGGCACGCGCGTCGCCCACAGTCGCGTGGCCGCGTACACCCAAAGTGCGGTCACCAGCGCCAGCCCGAGCGCGGCGACCAGGCGGATATCGCGCGTTCGGGTCAGGCCGGGTACGGCTCCGGCTCAGGCGCCGCCGGTGGCGGGGGCTCGGTCACCACCGGCTCGCGCGACTGCTCACGCGTCGCCCACGGGCCGCTGTACGGATAGCGGTCGGTGATCAGGTACAGGTAAGCGTTCGCCTGCGCGTAGTAGCGGATCACGTACGCGCCCAGGTTCCGCAGCCCCTCGGGCGCGCGCCCCGTGAACATCGCGTACCACCAGGTGAAGAAGGCGATGAGCCAGGCCACGTTGTCGAGCACGCCCGTCAGGACGGCGGCAGGCAGCCAGAGGAAGATGCGGAAGCCCGTGACCCAGCGGTTCTGGCGCCGCGGCGCCGGCAGTTCGACGTCGACTGGGTACGTGCCGGGCTCGCCCGTGAAGCCGGGGAACGGGTTCGCGATCAGCAGGAAGAACGAGAACACGTGTGCCTGGTAGCGCAGGTAGCGCGAGTTGAAGCGGTGAAGCGAGTCGGACGGCGTGCCGCTGAAGAGAGTCACGAACCAGTTCACGATCAGCGCGAAGAACACAGCGATGCCCCACAGCGCCAGCCAGATGAAGTGCGGGATCGCGAGGAAGAGCCGGAAGAAGACGGTCAGCCGCGTGCGCTGGAGGTCGTCGGTGAGCCGGAGGTTCACGTCGTGCTCGGGCAGCGGCTGGAAGTTCCCGACCTTCGCGGGGTCGGCGCTCGGGTAGCGGTCGGTGACGAGGAACAGGTAGCCCCACGCCTGAGCGGCGTAACCGATGCAGTATGCGATCAGATCGCGCAGCCCCGGCTTCATTCGCCCCTGGGCCATGATCAGGAACCACGCGCCCACCGCGGCGATGGTGATCACGCTCCCGCCCCAGCTCGCCCACGTGTCGTTCTCGGCCCCGCCCCGGTTCGCGTACCCGGAGAACCAGCCGGCCGACGCCAGCGCGGAGGCCAGCAGCAGCGCCGGCAGTGCCAGGAACAGTCGGAAGCCGACGCGCACGCGGTCCTGCTGGCGCGCCTCGCCGACCTCGAGGTCGACCGG
>DASVXS010000205.1:0-3412 GCA_036392575.1 Thermoleophilaceae bacterium
GTTTGAGCTGAAGCTGTCGGCGCGTGACCCCGGCGGCCGGAGACTGCGCTCGAGCGCCAAGCCGAGCAACGTGGGCAACCTCAGCTTCCATGGGCATCGGTTCCCGCTGATCGGCAACTTCGACTACGGCCAGAGCCCCGACGGCCGCTTCGGGGCGCCGCGCAACGGCCACACCCATCAGGGCCAGGACATCGGCGCCCCCGAGGGCACCCCTGTGGTGGCGCCGCGCGGCGGGCGTGTCTCGTACGTGGCGTACCAGGCGGGCGGTGCCGGCCACTACGTGATCCTCGACGGCGACGGCGAGGACCGCGACTACGCCTTCATGCACCTCAAGGCCGGCTCGATAGTGGTCAAGCCCGGGGACCACGTGCTCACGGGCCAGAAGCTCGCCGAGGTGGGCTCCACCGGCGAGTCGACCGGACCGCACCTGCACTTCGAGGTCTGGGAGGGCGGCCACTGGTGGGACGGCGGCAAGCCGGTCGACCCGCTGCCCTACCTGCGCCGCTGGGACAGCTGGTCCTGACCCAGTCGGGTCTGTGCGCCCCGACCGGGTAAATGCAGACGGTGGTTAACCGGCCACGCTGAAGCTGGCTGGCTCCCATGCGTCTCGAGGGTGCTCGCGGCACCATTGCGATACCCCGACTATCAGGACTCGATCATGACTATCGCCCAGGTTCTCACCCTCAAGCTGGATGGCATCACAGCCGGGGACTACCTCGCCTGGGTGCACGATCCGAAGCCCGCCGCCCTCGACCACGGACTCCATTCGCTGGAGGTCCGCGCCGGTGCGGGCGACGATGAGGTGGAAGCGTTGCTGTGGTGGACCATCCCGGCTCCCTCCCCCTTGGTCGCCGCGCGTGCCGCCGGCCTGCCGCTCACCCCCGAAGTGGTGGAGCTGTGGAGCCGCACGCTTGCCGTCGTGTCGTCGCGGCGCGACGCTCGGGTGGTCCCTGCTGCCCGGGCCGCCTAAGGCGCGAGCGCGTCGCCGGCGGTGCCCAGGACCAATTCCCCCTTGGAAACGGGACCCGCCTGCGCGCAGAATGGCGCGCATGATCGAGTCACAGAGGGCAAGCGAGCGGATCACAAACGAGGTCACTTCCTGGGCGGGCGTGGAGGCCGGTCCGGGTCGGCGCGGCGAATTCGCGTTCAGGGTCGGGCGCCGGGAGATCGGTCACCTCCACGGCGATCACGCGGCGCATTTCTCATTCCCGAAGGACGTCTGGGCGGAGCTGTTCGCGGAGGGCAGGATCACGCATCACCCCGTGTTCCCGGGCAAGGTCGGCCCGGGGGCGCGCCGGATCGAAAGCGAGGACGACGTCCGCGACGTGATCCGGCTGATGCGCCTGAACTACGACCGCGCGGTCAAGCGGCAGGGCGCGCCCGCCGCTACTGGAACGTGAGCTTCAGCGTGCCCCGCATGCCCGACGTGCTCGTCGTGACCCAGCCGACGAGCTGACCGAGCGGCTGCACGAACGCGCCCGCCGCCAGTCCGCCTCGGCCGCCACTCGCCGCCTTGTCGATCAGCCGGCGAGCAATCGCGCGAGCATCGGATCCCGTCGTGAGTGACCCCCGCCCGCCGGGCACCTCCTGTGGGGTGCCGGCGGCGAGCTGCCCCGCCCGCTTGGGATCGTTCGCCAACACGAACTCGCCCTTCACCACCCCGAACACATAGCTCTCCCCCTCCGGCGTGGCGACGGCGTAGAAGCTCTCGCCCTTCTTGGGCCGTGCCACGCCGATGTTCTTCGTGCCGAACGTGCGCGCGATCCGCGGGAGCGCCTTGCCGACCTTCGTGACCATCTTCGCGAATGTGGCCGGATTCTTCGGCGTGGCTCGGAACGCGAACTTGCCGTCAGTGCTGACGATGAGAGACGAGTCGCCGTTCAGCTGGTCGATCACGTCCTTGTCGACATCGATTCGGAGCTGCTTGCCGACCTGCGCTTTCGCGGTCTCGAAGTCCCCGAACTTCCGCGGGTTCACCGCCTGCGCCGTGCTCTGCGCGAACTTCAGGACCTGGGCGGGGTTGCGCAGGCCGATCGCTATGTCGCCGGCGCGCGTGATTACGGGCGCCGGCGCGCCGCCCGTCGCCAGCGGCAGGTCGGCATCGGTGAGGCCGCTCGAGTCGGTCTTTATGTTGAAGTCGACGTCGATCGCGTCCTTCTCCGCGCTCGCCGTGAAGCCGAGCGTGCGGAGGGCGCTGATCCACTTGACCTTGCGCGCGTCGGCCGAGCCCGGGTTGCTCTGGAGCAGCTTGGCGACGTCGAAGTAGCCCCGGACGATCGAGTCCTCGGGCAGTCCGTCGAGCGCGGAATCAAACGCGCTCGCGTCGACGTGGCTTCCCCCGTCCGCGCGTGCGAGCGCGGCCGAGAGGTCCGCTCGGTTGCCCGCGACGATCAGCGTCCCATCCTTGACCGCCACTACGTCAGTCGAGTTCTGCCCCTGGTACAGCGTGGCGCCGTGCTCCTCGCCGATCTTCTTCGAGTCGCGCTTCACGAGCCCCTCGAGCTTCCCGCTGTCCTTTGCTTTCAGCGCGCCCACGAAGCGGTTCGACCCGTCCCCCACGAAGCTCCTCGCATCGACAGCGCCCACTACGAACTCGTTCCCGAGGATCGGCTTCAGGTCCTTGTCGTAGTCGAGCCCCTGCGCCTTGATCTGCTGCTTCACCGACTCCACGATGCGGTCGCTGAACGGGAAGCGCTTCACGATCCCGTTGACGTTGTCGTACTGCGTCCCGTTCACGTCCGTCGCGATCCCAACAGCGAACGGCGTGTCCTTCGGGATGTAGGCGAGCGAGTCGCTGAGTGCGCTCCCGCCACCTCCCCCGCAACCTGCCAGCGCTGCCGCGATCGCGACAGCGACCAGCGCTAAGAATCGCCTCCGCATCGGCGCTGCAAGATATCGCGGGCCCGCTCAGTCGTCGCCAGGCGCTGGCTGGCTCTCGATCAACTCGATGCGGTAGCCGTCCGGATCGCGCACGAAGCAGAGGCGCGACCCGCCGTCGCGGACGGTGTATGGCGGCTTCTCGGGCTCGATCTCCTTTTCCCTCAGCCTCTCGAGCGCACCGTCGAGGTCCTCGATCGTCACGGCGATGTGGTTGTACCCCGTACCGAGCTCGTACGAGTCGACGCCGAAGTTGTACGTGAGCTCGAGCCTCGCGCCGTCGCCGGGCAGACCCATGTAGACGTTGATCGCCTCGTCGCGGATCGGCAGGCGGCCGACTTCCTCGAAACCGAGCGCCTCGTAGAACGCGACGCTTCGGTCGATGTCACCGATGCGGTAGCAGGTGTGGATCAGCTGGCTCATGCGCATGAGCGTAACGAGCCGCTCCCGCTACCATGGCCGGGCTGCCTGGCGAGGTAGCTCAGTTGGTAGAGCACACGACTGAAAATCGTGGTGTCGCCGGTTCGATTCCGGC
>DASVXS010000206.1:0-17656 GCA_036392575.1 Thermoleophilaceae bacterium
TGGCGCTCGGCGACCGCGCCCGCATCCTGTCCCCGCCCGAGCTGGTGGAGGAGGCGCACGAGCGCGCGCGGCTAGTCGCGGAGCGGCACAGCGGTGAGTTCGAGCTCGCCCGCGAGGTGGCGCCGAAGCCGCTGCCGCTCGAGGAGCCAGAGCCGAACGGCAAGCGCGAGGCTCCGATCCGGCCCGAGCGGTTCGCGCGCCTCGTCACGCTCGCCGGCATCCTGATCGAGGCGACGCGCACGGGCGAGCCGCTCGACGTCGGCCAGGTGCGCGAGAGCCTCCAGGTCTCCGACGCCGAGCTGCGGGAGGACATCGACCTCCTGAACGTCGTGAACTTCGGCGGCGGCAGCTACGTGCTCTACGCCGAGATCCAGGGTGACCACATCGAGGTCGATCCGGAGCCCTACGGCGACAACTTCGCGCGCCCCGCCACGCTGCTGCCTCTCGAGGCGAAGGCGCTCGTCGCGGCGATCGACTACCTCGGCGAGCACCTCCCGCAGGGCTCGCTTGCGAGCGCGCGCAGGAAGATCGTGGACGCGCTCGGCCGCGACCCGGCCGACGACGGCCTGCAGATGACGACGCCCGGCGCCGACGACCCGCAGATCGTTCGGGTGGTGAACCAGGCGATCGCCAAGCACCGGCTGCTCGAGGTCGAGCACTACAAGGAGGACGAGGACGAGTTCTCGAAGCGGGTGCTCGAGCCGTACAAGCTCTTCAACACACACGAGGGCTGGTACCTCCACGCGTACGACCCGAAGAAGAAGGACACCCGCACCTTCAAGCTCGAGCGGATCCGCTCGGCGCGCGTGCTCGACGGGAAATTCGAGCCACGCCCGGACGTGTCCGTAGACGATCTCAGCTGGCCCGTGACCGGGCAGATCGAGAACTCGCAGGTCGCGAAAGTCTGGGTCGCGCCCGAACAAGCGGCTCGCACAAAGGAAGCGCGGCGCGTGTTCGCCGAGCTGGCCGACGGCTCGGTCATCGCCGAGCTGCGCTACGCGGGCGACGACTACCTGATCGCCCAGATCCTCCGCGAGGCCGGCGACTTCGTGGTGCTCGAGCCCGAGGACGCGCGCGCCGCCGTGCTTGCGGCGGCCGAGTCGCTCGCGGGCGACACCGTCCGCAGCTAGCTACCCGCTACCAGAAGCCGCCGTGGCAGCCGCCGTCGCTGTTGGTCGGCCCGGCTACGCACGTGTGCTGGACGCGGCCGACAGGATCGCGGCTCAGCATGAAGCGGTGGTTCGCTCCGCCGGAGCTTGCCTTGGAGACCGCAGTTATCTCGTAGGTCGACTGAGTCGTCGCACTAACGTGGACCTCACCGGCGGAACTCCCCATCGGCAGGCCGAGGTTCGAACCAAGCTGGTCGGCGGGCCCCGACCCGGTGCACGACCCGAAGTCCTGAGCGTCGGTGAAGCAGCTCTCCACCTGGGCCTGGAGGCTGCGGGCGTTCGACTTGGCGTCGGCGTCGTCCGCCTTGCGCGAGTTGCCGAGGAACTGGGCGAGCGCGATCGCCGCGAGGATGCCCAGCACCACGCAGACGATCAGCACCTCCGGCAGCGTGAAGCCGCACTCGTCCGCCCGAACGCGCGTCCCGACCCGCTTCAGGGCGCTCATCCCCTGTCTTCCCCTGTCATTTGGTTGGAAATCGGACAGCCGGGTGGCTTCCTCGGGTGATCCGCTGTCCCTTTGTGAGGAAGCCTTCCCCGGCCATCCGTACCCGCGAAAGGAGCTGTCGGGCCGTGCTGTTGGCCTTCGGCTTGTGCGTATATCGACAAACCGCAAGCGAGCTTTAGCCCCACGCGCGGCGTTTCGTCAAAAGAAGCGTGGGTCAGTCGGTGGGCGTTTGCGCCGCGATCAGGCTCTCCACGCGGGCGATCGCCGACTGAACCCGCTCAACCATGACGTTCAAGGCCTCGCGCGCGTTGTCCACGCTGTTCGTGGCGCCGGTCAGCGAAGCGCGGATCTTCTGCGCGTCCCGCAGCGCCGACAACGCTTCCTCGGCCGCGTCGCGGACTCCTGCTGCATCGACCTCGAGCGACTTCTCCGCGCTCATCAGGCAGCGGCAGCGCGCGTAGCGGTAGGCGAGCTCGAGCGGCCGCGGGTCGAGCGACTCCTTGTCGAGCGCGACGATCATCTTGTTGCCCTCGTACTCGTGCAGCGGCTCGCGACCGGACGGGACCTTGTCCTCGGACGCGACCACGAGCACGGCGAAGCCCGCGTCGCGCTCCGCGAGCGAGCCGTTGAGCGTCTCCCAGGCGCGGTTCTTCGAGAGCTTCTCATCCTTGACCTCGAAGGCGATCCGGCCCTTGGCGGGACCGGAGGCGGCGTCGATCTCAACGACCACGTCGCCGAGCTTGCCGCCGCTCGCGGAGCGTTCGTCGCCGACGTGGTGAGCGACGTCGCCGCGCGCGGATGCCATCTCGTCGATCAGCTCGTAGGCCTGCTGCTCGAACGAGCGGCCCTTCGAGGTGCCGCGCTCGCGCTCCGCCGCCAGCTCCCCCTCCGCCCGGCGCGCGTCCTGCAGCCGCTTGATCTCGCCCTCGAGCGAATGGATCTTCGCGATCAGCGCCTCGCCGTTCTGGCGCGAGGCCTTCATCTCACGGATGACCGCGCCCTTGAAGTCCGCGAGCGGGTTGTGCCCGTCCTGCGCCGAGAACTGGCGCAGCAGGTCCTGGCGCGACTCCTGCAGCGCCTTGGCGACCACCTCGCGCATCTGGTGCTGGACGGCCGTGGCGCGGTCCGCGCCGAAGTGGCGCGCGATCAACTCCCCGAGCTCCTCGCTGTGTGACTCGAGCGCCTTCGACATCTCGCCGCTGTCGCCCCCGAGGAAGCGCTCGAACTGCTCGCGCAGCCCGCGCTCGACGTCGGACGACATGCGCTCGAGCTCGCGCCGCACGAAGTCGACCTCCGCGCCCGTCCCCTCGCGGTCGAGCACGCGCGCGCCGATCTCGAGCGCGTCGCGGACGGTGTTCTCGGGATCGACGCCGCTTTCCACCCGGCGGCGCACCAACTCGATCAGCGTGCGGTCGTCGACCACCAAGCCGTCGATCCACAGCGCGCCCTCGCGGACATCGACCACGGAGGTGTGAAGCTGGAGTGTGCGAGCGGCTTCCATCTGGACTGATCGACGGTAGGACCGGTCCCGGACGGAACCTCGCGCGTGTAAGAATCGGCGGCTCGTGAGCAGAATGCGTGGGACAGGGCTCGCAGGTGTGCTCGCCGCCGGTGTAGGCGCCGGCAGCGCGGCCCTCTGGTTCCAGCTCTTCAAGCGGCCGCTGCCGCAGACGAGCGGGACGATCGAGGTCGCGGGGCTCGAGGCACCCGTCCGCATCGAGCGCGACCAGCTCGGTGTGCCGCGCATCGAGGCGCACACCACGGCCGACCTGTGCTTCGGAATTGGCTTCCTGCACGCGCAGGAGCGGCTGTGGCAACTCGAGTTCTACCGGCGAGTGGGCTCCGGAACGCTCGCGGAGATGGTCGGCCCCGAGGCGCTTCAGGTCGACCGCATGATGCGCACGCTCGGGATGCGGCGCGCCTCGGAGCGCGACGCCGCGCACCTGTCAGAGCGCGACCGCGAGGTCCTCGAGGCGTACGCGAGCGGCGTGAACGCGGCGATCGCCGCGATGCACGCCCCGCCGCTCGAGCTACAGCTCCTGCGGGCGACGCCCGCACCGTGGACGCCGGCCGACACGCTCGTGGTCCGCCGCATCCTCGCGCTCGGGTTCTCGACGAACATGGAGACGGAGCTGTTCCGGGCGGAGCTGGTTCGCAAGGTCGGCATCGAGAAGGCCGCGGTGCTCGAGCCTCGCTATCCGCGCGGCAACCCGCTCGTGACCGACCCCGGCGCCGGCTGGACCGGCGACGCGCTCGAGATCGTCGAGCAGTTCGGGCGCGTGCGCGAGGCGATCGGGCTGTCGCTCGAGCCGGCCGGGTCGAACAACTGGGTCGTCTCCGGCGACCGCTCCGTTACCGGCGCGCCGCTCATGGCCGGCGACCCGCACATTTCCGCCACCATTCCCGACACCTGGTTCGTGCTCGAGGCGAACACGCCTGAGCTCGAGCTCCGAGGCGGCACGATGCCCGGCATTCCCGGCCTCGTCATGGGCCAGACGCGTCACGTGGCCTGGAGCTTCACGAACGTGCTCGCCGACGTTCAGGACCTGTTCGTCGAGCGCATCCGCGACCACGAGTACGAGTTCGAGGGCGAGTGGCGGCCGCTCACGGTGCACCGCGAGGAGATCGCGGTGGCGGGCCGGTCCGCGGAGCAGCTCGAGGTGCTCGAAACCCATCACGGACCGATCGTCAACGGCCCGCTCGGCGCGGATCACGGGGGCGAGCCGCTGGCGCTGTCATGGACCGCGCTGCGCGAGCCGATGCGCAGCTCAGTCGCCATCGACCTCGGCCTGTTGAAGAGCGGCGAGGAGCTGGTCGAGGCGTTCCGCGAGTACTCCTCGCCATGCATGAACCTGCTGTGGGCCGACGACCGCGGGAACGTCGGCTACAAGCTGGTCGGTTTCATCCCCCTGCGGCGCGGCGGTTGCCCCGACCTGCCGAAGCCCGGCTGGACCGGCGAGTACGAGTGGGATGGCTACGTGCCGTACGACGAGCTGCCCTCGATCGTCAACCCACCCGGCGGGACGATCGTGACCGCGAACAACCGGATCGCGCCGGACGACTACCCGCATCACATCACGAGCGAGTACCTCGACGGGTACCGCGCTGCGCGCATCGAGCAGCTGCTCGCCGAGCGCGACCATCACTCGCTCGACGATTTCGAGCGCATCCAGTCCGACCTCTACTCGATTCCCGGCGAGCAGACTTCACACCGGCTGGCCCGGCTGCGCCCCGCCGGGCAGCGCGAGCGCAGCGCGATCGAGCGGCTGAAGAGCTGGGACTTCGTGCTCGACCCGGACACGATCGCCGGCACGATCTACCAGGCGTTCACCGTGCACTTCGCGCGGCTCGTGTCGGAGGCCGCGATCGGCGATCCCGACTACGCCGCGCGCTGGCGGGCCAAGTCGCTGCTCGGCTTCACTGCGATGACGACCTCGCTGTGGCGCTTCCAGGCGCGGCTGCTCGAGCTGTGGGACGAGGCCGACAGCGACCTGATCGGCGGGCGCTCGTGGGACGAGCTGGCGCTCGAGGCGCTGTCGGAGGCGCTCGACGAGCTCGAGCAGGCGCACGGCTCGGACCCGGCGCGCTGGCGCTGGGGGCGGGTGCATGGGCTTGCGTTCCCGCACGCGCTCGGCGAGGGCCCGGGCCGCATCTCGAAGTTGTTCGACAAGCTCCTGTCGCGGCGGCTCGCCGCCGGCGGCGGCCAGGAGACCGTCTCGCAGATCGGCTTCGTGCCGCATCACGGCGACTACACCGGGCGCTGGGCGCCGTCGCTCCGCCTGCTGCTCGACCTCGAAGACCCGGACCGCTCGCGCTGGCAGCACATGACCGGCCAGTCGGGCCATCCGGGCAGCCCGCACTACGACGATCTGCTCGACTCCTGGCTCGCGGGCCGCACGAACCGTTTCGCGCAGCCCGCCGAGGAGACACTGCGACTCTCCCCCGCATAGGCTCCGGCCTGATGCCATCGCGGCGAGACCAGATCAAGATGTCGGACGACGAGGTGCGCGAGTTCCTCGCGGCCCACAAGGTCATGACCGTGGCAACGATCGGGCCGAGCGGGCGGCCGCACCTGATGCCGCTCTGGTACGTGCCCGATGGGATGGTGCTGCGCGGCTGGACCTACGCGAAGTCGCAGAAGGCGAAGAACCTCGAGCGCGACCCGCGCGCGACGCTGCAGGTGGAGGATGGCGTGCAGTACCACGAGCTCCACGGGGTGATGCTCGAGTGCGACGTGGATGTCGAGCGCGATCCCGCCGAGGTCGAGAAGCTCGGCGTCGCGCTCTTCACGCGCTACGGCGACGGCGGGGCACCCGGTCCCGAGGTGCGCGAGATGGTTGCGGCTCAGGCGCCGAAGCGCGTGGCGCTCACCTTTCATCCCACGCGCGTGGTCACGTGGGACCACCGCAAGCTGGGCGGGGCGTACTAGGTGAAGAAGCTGAAGGGCCTGATCCTGTCCGGCGGCAAGGGCACGCGCCTGCGCCCGATCACCTACACGAGCGCCAAGCAGCTCGTACCGGTCGCGAACAAGCCGGTGCTGTTCTTCGGCATCGAGGCGCTCGCGGCCGCGGGTATCGACGAGATCGGGATCATCATCGCCCCCGAGACCGGTGCCGAGATCCGCGAAGCGGCCGGCGACGGCTCGGACTTCGGCGTCTCGATCACCTACATCGAGCAGGACGAGCCTCTCGGGCTGGCGCACGCGGTGCTCACCGCTGAAGACTTCCTCGCCGACTCACCGTTCGTCATGTACCTCGGCGACAACCTGCTGCGCGACGGCGTCGCCGACCTCGTCGAGACCTTCCGCTCCCAGGAGCCGGACGCGCTCATCCTGCTCACGCACGTCAACGACCCCGAGAACTACGGGGTCGCCGAGCTCGACGGGGACGGCCGCGTGGCGCGCCTGATCGAGAAGCCGCACGAGCCCGGGTCGAATCTCGCGCTCGTCGGTGTCTACATGTTCACGCCCGCGATCTTCGACGCCGCGCGCGCAATCGAGCCGTCTGGCCGAAACGAGCTCGAGATCACCGACGCGATCCAGTGGCTCGTCAACTCCAAGATGCGCGTCGACCCGCACGTGGTGAGCGGCTGGTGGAAGGACACCGGCCAGGTGGCGGACATGCTCCAGGCCAACCACTTGATCCTTGACGACCTGCAGGAGCAGATCGACGGGGAGCTCGTCGATTCGAAGGTGGAGGGCAGAGTGGTGATCGAGCCAGGCGCGCGGCTCGAACGGACGACGGTGCGCGGCCCGGCGATCATCGGCGCGGGCGCCGTCCTCGCCGATGCCTACATCGGCCCTTACACCGCCATCGGGCCGAACGTGCGCATCGAGCGCGCCGAGATCGAGTACTCGATCGTGCTCGAGGGCTCCACCGTCGAAAAGCTCGATGGCCGAGTGGAGGCGAGCCTGATCGGCAAGAACGTGCGCATCACCCGTGGAGCGATGATGCCCCGCGCCTACCGCTTCGTCGCCGGCGACAACGCCGAGATCATGATCCTCTAGCGGCCCGTCTTCAGGAAGCGCTCGATTCGCGGCACCCACGTCTTGCGCTCCTGGAAAAGGAAAGCGTGCGACGCGTCCGGGTAGAGCTTGAGCTTCGCGTGCGGGATGCGCTTGGCGAGGACGCGCGAGTTCGCGGGCGGCACGAGCGTGTCTTCCAGGCCGGCGCCGATGAGCGTCGGGACCTTGATGCGCTTGGGATCGTCCGTGCCGGGGCTTGCTACCCAGCCCGCCACGGCGAGCTTCTGCTTGTTCGCGGTGCTCGGCGGCACCAGCTCGAGCGGCCGGCGCATGGTGAAGCGGCCGATCCAGTCCTGCAGCGCCGCCTGCTGGTCCGGTGGGAAGAGAGTCGAGAGGATCTCCGCGAGCGTCGGGAGCGGACCGAACAGCTTCGCCGTCACCTCCGGTGAAGGCGCCACGAAACGGGGTGCCTGCGGACCGGTGGAGTTCAGCACCAGCCGCGAGATCAGCCTCGGGTGGTTGACCGCCACGTCCTGCGCGATGAAGCCGCCCATCGACCAGCCCACCAGGGCCGGCTTGTCGAGCTTGAGCGCCTTGATCAGGATGGCCGCGTCCTCGCCCATGTCGTGCATGGTGAAGCTGGCCTTCGTGTTCGTGGAGCGCCCGACCCCGCGGTTATCGAACACGATCACACGGTGGTGCCGCGCCAGCGGATCGAGGAACGCCGGATCCCAGTTGTCCATCGTTCCGAACAACCCCATCACGAAGACGATCGGCGGGCCCTTCCCGAAGGAGCGGTAGCCCAGCCGGATCTTCCCGGCCTCGACGGTCTTCGTCTTGGCGGTGATGGCCGGCGAGGCCGCCGCTGCTTGCGCAGCGCTCGGCATGGCGAGCACGAGAACGGCAGCCGCGACCACGGCCAGTCGAACGCGAGTCACGGCGCGGGACTCTACTCAGTGGTGGTGCATGCTCTCGGTGCGCGGCCGGTAGAAGCGGTCCACGAGCTTCCTGTTGGGCCGCGCGACCACCGGCTCCGTGTTCGGGGCATTGATACGTACGCAGCCGAGGAAGTCGTCACAGGCCTTGCCGCCGTTCAGGACGTCGTCGACCCGCTGCTTCAACAGGGACGGCTTCCAGCCGTTGAAGAAGTCGCCGTGCGCTGTCAGCACGGAGCCGCTGGCGAGCAGCACCCCCCGGCCGTCATGCATCGGGTAGACGACGTTGAGCTGGAGCTGCGGCACCACGATCGGATGGCTCTTTGGACAGCGCTGCGGCCCGAACTCCATCCCGCCTTCGCGGTTGTAGGCCATATGCGACCGGTGGTCCGGGCTGTCGAGCCGCTGACCGTCCCAGCAGTCCGGAAACGTCACCCGAAGCGTTACGAACTTCGACCCGCACGAGGGAGGTCTGGCGGCGCCCTCTCCCTGGTCGTCCTGGCAGGTCCAGCGGACGATGCCGCGCTGCCACCGCTTGGCCTTGTGGCTGCCCGCCACGATCCTGAGCCCGGGCGGGAACGGCAGGACACGCCCGTACCGGAAGAAGTCCTGGTAGTACGCCTGCACCTGAACCGGCTTCAGCGCACGCCCCTGCCGGAACAGAGTCGGCGTCCAGTAGCCGGAGCGGTCGCCGGCGGGCAGGCAGTTGCCCGTGTTGCGCCGGAGCGAGCGCAGCGTGGTCGACGCGTTCGTCGACGCGTTCCCGAAGAAGTCGTGCATGTGCGAGGCGCCCGGCATGCCGTGAAAGACGATCGGGTCGTTTGCGGCCCGGTGGCTCAGCGAGCAATCGGCCACGAATATTCCGTCGGCGCGGGCCGACGCCGGCGCGCCTGCGGAGAGCACGATTGCCAGGAGTCCCAGGGCAGCCGAACCGGCGACGGGACGGCGGCCGCATCGCGGGAAAAGCGGCAAAGGCATGCTGATCTCCAGGGATCGGGCGGGTACGAGGACTCGCACCGTAATTCCACTGCGGGCGCGAGATCCCTCGCACTGCGGCCATGCATCGGATCGACGAACCGAACTTGCGAGCGCTGCGACATATCCGCGCTGAGACATGGACTGCTATCCCTATCCCTCGTGAAGGTGTTGGTTACAGGCGCCAGCGGCATGCTGGGCAGCGACGTCGTGCGCGCTGCTCGGTTCGTGAACCACGAGGTCGTGCCCGTCGGCCACCAGGAGCTGGAGATCACCGACGCCGAGGCGGTGCGCCGGCTGTTCGAGTCGGAGCAACCGCAAGCGGTCGTCAACTGCGCCGCCTACACCGACGTGGACGGCGCCGAGGACGACCTCGAGGGCGCCATGGCAGTGAATGGCGACGGCGCGCGGAACGTGGCCGCGGCCGCGCAGGCGGTCGGCGCGCAGGTGGTGTACCCGTCCACCGACTACGTGTTCGACGGCTCGAAGTCGGAGCCGTACCTGGAGACGGATGAGCCGCGCCCGCTCTCTGTGTACGGGCAGACGAAGCTCGCGGGCGAGCACGAGACGATCACCTCCAATCCGGCCCACTACGTCGTCCGCAGCTCGTGGACGTTCGGCGTGAACGGCCGCAACTTCGTGGACACGATGCTCATGCTCGGCGCCGACCACGGCGAGGTGCTCGTGGTGCGCGACCAGGTCGGCAGCCCGACGTGGACCGGTCATCTCTCCGACGCGATCGTTCGCCTTCTCGACGGCGAGGCGTACGGGATCCACCACATCGCGAGCGACGGCGAGTGCTCCTGGTACGAATTCGCGATCGCGATCTTCGAGCAGGCAGGCGTAGACAGCCGCGTGCTGTCGTGTACCACAGACGAGTTCGGGCGCCGCGCGCCGAGGCCGTCGTACTCGGTGCTCCGCAGCGCGCGCGACGACACGGTGTTCCTCCCCCACTGGCGCGAAGGGCTCGCCAGCTACCTCGCCGAGAGGGCACTGGCCGCGTGAGGCTGCTGGTCACCGGCGCTGCCGGTTTCATCGGCTCGACGTTCGTGCGGGTGGTGCTCGAGGAGCGCCCCGACGCCGAGGTCGTCGTGCTCGACAAGCTCACCTACGCGGGCCGGCGAGAGAACCTGCAGGAGGTGGAGGACCGGATCCGCTTCGTGCAGGGCGCGATCGAGGACGAAGAGGTCGTGCTCGAGACGATGGAGGGCGCCGACGCGGTCGTGAACTTCGCCGCCGAGTCGCATGTCGACCGCTCGATCTCGGACCAGTACGCGTTCGTGCGCACCCACGTCATCGGGACGAGCGTGCTGCTCGACGCCGCCCGCCAGCACGGCGTGAGCCGCTTCCTCCAGGTCTCGACGGACGAGGTGTACGGTTCGATCGAAGAAGGCTCGTTCACGGAGACCTCGCCGCTCAATCCCTCGAGCCCGTACAGCGCGACCAAGGCGGCCGGCGACCTGCTCGTGAGCGCGCATGTGCATACGCACGGCATCGAGGCGGTGATCTGCCGGGGCTCCAACAACTACGGCCCGCGTCAGTACCCCGAGAAGCTGATCCCGCTGAGCGTGCTGAACGCCGTGGCGGGGGATCACCTGCCGGTGTATGGCGACGGGAGGCAGGTGCGCAACTGGCTGTATGTGGAGGACTTCGCGCGTGCGATCGACACGGTGCTGCGCAACGGCACGCCGGGCGAGGCCTACAACGTGGGCGGCCCGGACGAGGAGGAGAACATCGACGTGGTGCGTCGCATCCTCGACCTGACCGGCCGCGACGAGTCCCTGATCGAGCACGTGACCGACCGGCCGGGCCATGACCGCCGCTACTCGCTCTCGAGCGACAAGGTGCGCGCCCTGGGGTGGGAGTCGCGCGTGCGCTTCGAGGAGGGGCTCGAGCGGACCGTCGAGTGGTACCGCGACAACGAGTGGTGGTGGGCGCCGATCCGGAGCGGCGAGTACCGCGACTACTACGAGCGCCAGTACGGCCGCAGTCTTGGCTGAGCAGTCTCCGGCACTCGAGCTCAAAGGCCTCACGAAGCGCTACGACGACGGCACCGAGGCCCTCGTGGACTTCGACCTCGTGGTGCCGGACGGCGCGTTCTTCGGCCTGCTCGGCCCGAACGGCGCCGGCAAGACCACGCTGATCAGCGCGGTCTGCAACCTGATCAGGATCACCAGCGGCGACGTGCTCGTGTTCGGCAGGCCGGCCGCCGATCTCACCGCGCGCAGCTGGGTCGGGCTCGCGGAGCAGGACATCAACCTCGACCGCTTTCTCACCGTGGAGGAGACGCTGATCTACCACGGCGGCTGGTTCGGGATGAACCGCGACGAGGCCGAGGCGCGGGCGGCCGAGATGATCGACGTGTTCGATCTGCGCGCGAAGGCGGACACGCGCACGCCAAAGCTGTCGGGCGGCATGCGCCGCCGGCTCCTGCTCGCCCGCGCGCTGATGCACCGCCCGCGCCTCGTGATCCTCGACGAGCCCACCGCGGGCGTGGACTTCGAGCTCCGCCACGAGCTCTGGCGCTACATCCGCACGCTGCACGGAGAGGGCACAACGATCCTCCTCACCACGCACTACCTCGAGGAGGCCGAGGAGCTGTGCGAGGAGATCGCGCTGATCCGCGGCGGCAGGTTGATCGCGCGCGACACCTCCGATGGCCTGCGCGCCCACTACGGCGCCGCGAGTCTCGCCGATGTGTACGTGAAGGCGATGGGCGTATGACCGGGGCCCGCGGACTCATGTGGCTCTCGCGGCGCGAGGTGCTGCGCGTCTCGAAGCTGTGGACTCAGACCGTGCTTGCGCCGGTGATCAGCAGCATGCTGTTCATCCTCGTCTTCGGGCTCGCGCTCGGCGGGCGCTTCAAGCAGGTCGAGGGCTTCGACTACCGCGAATTCATCGTGCCCGGTCTGATCACGATGGCGATGGTGCAGGCGGCGTACAACAACAACGCCTCGTCGATCTTCCAGGCGCGCTCCGACCGCTACATCAACGACGTGCTCTCGGCTCCCATGCACGCCTGGCAGATGAACGTCGGCTTTAACGTCGGCGGCTTCGTGCGCGCGCTCTGGATCGGCGTGTCGCTGCTGGTGCTCTCGCTGCCGCTGACGGGCGTGCCGGTGCGCGAGCCGCTCGTGCTGATCGTGGCCGTGCTACTCGCGCTGGTGCTGTTCTCCGCGTTGGGCACGGTCGTGGGCATCTTCGCGGAGACCTTCGACCACCACATGTTCGTCTCGAACGTGGTGATCCTGCCGCTCACGTTCGTCGGCGGTGTCTTCTACTCCGTCGACCGGCTCGGCTCACCGTGGCACGAGCTGTCGCATCTGAACCCGGTGTTCTACCTCGTGAACGCCGTGCGCTACGGCTTTCTCGGCACCGCCGACGTGAGCGTATGGCTTGCGCTCGGCGTGACGGCCGCGCTGGCGATCCCGGCGTACGCCTGGTCGCACTGGCTGTTCGTCACCGGCCGGAAGCTGAAGGACTAGCGCTCTAGCTCGCGCGAGGCCTCGCTGGCCCACGCGACCGACTGGTTGTAGGCGTCCTGCACCGACACGCCGACGCGGGGCGCGAGCTCCACGAGCTTCTGGAAGTCGCCGCTCTCGAACGCGAGTACGGCACCGAGCACGCGCCCCTTCGGGCCCTCCTGCTCTGAGAGCGCGATCTTGAGCTCGTCCGAGAGCGGCAGCGAAGCGAGGATCTTCTCCATCGGCGCGTCCATCAGGGCCTCGACCACCGAGAACATGCCGACCGTGAAGTGCTCCTCGTGCTCGCGCTGCACCTGGCTCGGCGAGAGCAGCTCACACATTCGCGCGCGGATGAGCGCGGTGACGATCAGCTCGTGCGGCTTGTCGTCAACGCCCGCCATCACGAGCAGCGTTGACCAGCGCTTGATCGCCTGGAGGCCGAGCAGCACCATCGCGTGGCGCACGGATCCGACCTTCTGCGGCAGCGAGAAGAACGCCGAGTTGATGTAGCGCAACAGCTTGAAGCTGAGCCCCACGTCGCGGCTGATCAGCTTCTCGACCTCGTCGAAGTCCGCGTCGTCCGAGTTGAGCTGCGCGATCAGCTTGAGCTGCGCGAGCCTGTTCGAGGGGATCGCGCGCTGGCGCAGGACCTTCGGCTTGCAGAAGAAGTCACCCTGGAAGTAGTCGATCCCGAGGAGCTTGCAAGCCTCGAACTCCTCGTAGCTCTCGACCTTCTCCGCCACGAGCTTCTTTCCGTATGGCAGGAGCAGCCGCAGCTGGCCTTCCAGCGCCGCGGGATCGTGCTCGCGCACGTCGAGCTTCACGATGTCCACCATCTCGAGGAGCGGCTTGATCGAGTCGCTGAACGTGAAGTCGTCGAGCGCGATCGTGTAGCCCTGGCGTTTCAAGCGCTGCACGGCCTCGACGAGCTGGTCGTCGACCTCCACGTCCTCGAGGATCTCGAGCATCATGCGGTCCGGCGCGAGTGGCGGCATCTGCGATTCGAGGATGAACCGGCGAGTCACATTGATCGACGCGAGGCGGTTGTCGACGATCGTCTCGAGGCCATCTCGGTGAAGGCGTTGCCGATCACCCGGGCGGTCGCCGCCTCGCCGTCGGCGACGAGCGCCGAATTGCCGCTGCCGTCGCGGAACAGCAGCTCGTACGCGAACACCTCCACCTGCCGGTCGTAGATCGGCTGGCGCGCGATGAAGATCTCGTTCGCCGCGCTCGGCTCGGGCACGGGCTGTGGCAGGGCGTTCACCTCGCCAGTGTGATCGCTCGGAGGCCGCGTATCTTGAGGCCGTGCCCGAGCTCGCCGACATCGAGCGCCAGGTCACCGAGTGCCGGCGCTGCCCGCGGCTCGTGGAGTGGCGCGAGAAGGTGGCCCGCGACAAGCGCCGCGCGTTCGCCGGCGAGGACTACTGGGGGCGTCCTGTCCCAGGGTTCGGTGACCCCGCCGCGCGGGTCTACGTGCTCGGTCTGGCACCGGCTGCGCACGGCGGCAACCGCACCGGACGCGTGTTCACCGGGGACCGCTCCGGCGACTTCCTGTTCGAGTCGCTGCATCGGACGGGCTTCGCCAACCAGCCCCGGTCAGTGAGCCGCGACGACGGGCTCGAGCTGCGCGGCGCGTTCGTCGCGGCGTCGGTGCGCTGCGCGCCCCCGGCCAACAAGCCGCTGCCGAGCGAGCGCGACAACTGCCTGCCGTATGCGGCCGCCGAACTCGAAGCGATGGCGAGCGTGCGCGTGATCGTCTGTCTCGGCTCATACGCGTGGGACTGCGCCTGCCGATTGCTCGGCATCCGCCCCAAGCCGAAGTTCGGCCACCTGGCCATGTTCGAGCACGAGCGCGCGGTGCTGCTCGGCTGCTTCCACCCGAGCCAGCAGAACACGTTCACCGGCAAGCTGACGCCGGCGATGATGGACGAGGTGTTCGCGAGAGCCCGGGAGCTCTCGGACGCTTTCTAGCCGGCGAGGATGAAGCCGATGGCCGGCCACGCAGTGACGCGGCCGGCCGTGGGCTTCACCGGAGTCCGGCTTTTTTTATTCGTACGCCAACGCCTTGAGCACGTCGAGCTTCGCCGCGCGCCTGGCCGGCGTGATCGCCGCGACCATCCCGGCGAGCGCCGCCAGGACGAGCAGGATGATCAGGGTCGCGATCGGGAACGAGAGCGAGAAGCCCTCGGACGCGAGCGGCCGGGAGACGATGATCGCGAAGAAGACCCCGAGCACCGTTCCGAGCGTCGCCCCGATGAGCGCGGTAATGATCGACTCGTAGCGGACGATCCTCTTGACCTGCTTGCGCGAGCCGCCGACCGCGCGGATCATGCCGATCTCGCGCGTCCGCTCGTAGATCGCGAGCACGAGCGTGTTCACGATCCCGAACAGCGACACGATGACGGCCAGCGAGAGCAGCACGTAGAAGAAGGACAGGATCCCGTTGACCCACTTGGTCTGGGTGTCCTTGAAGCCGTCCTTCGTCACCACCTCGGCCGTCGGGAACTGGCTCGAGACCACCTTCGTTGCCTGCGCCCTGGCCTGATCGGCGTTAGCTCCCTGCTGCAGGCCCACGAAGATGTACTGGGCCTGCTTCTGGCCGAACTCCCGGCCCATCAGCGAGTTGGTGATCACCATGTCGCCGAGGGCGTGGACGTTGTTCTTGTAGGTGGCCTTGATCGTGACGGGCACTTCCTTGCCCGACTGTGTCTGCAGCGTCACCTGGTCGCCGATCTTCTTGTTGTGGCTGTCGGCCCAGGATTCGCTCGCGAGCGCACCCGAGTCGGTCAGCGAGCTGGCGATCGCATCTGAGCCCTTCTTCCACTCCACGTGGAACAGCGGAGTGAACGTGGCGGGGTCGATACCGCTGAGCCCGTCGAGGTTCCCGATGCCCTTCGCGTGTGCCGCGGAGTAGCGAACCGGCGAGACCGAGCTCACGCCATCGACCTTCGCGACGGCCTGGCCGGTCGACTCGGGGATGAGCGACCAACCGTCCTTGTTCTCGACCACGAGTCCGGCGGTGACGCTCTTGCCGATCGCGTCGTCGATCGAGTGGCGGATGCCGGCGGCGAAGATGGTCACGAAGACCACCAGCGCCAAGCCGATCATGAGAGCGGCGGCCGTGCCGGCCGTGCGACCGGGGTTGCGGACGCTGTTCTCGCGGGCGATCTGACCGGTCACGCCGAAACTGCGCTCGAGCGGCGAGCCGATCACCGTTGACAGCGGCTTCACCAGCCGTGAGCTCACGAGCGCGACTCCAAGGAAGAGCAGCGCTGCGCCACCGCCCACCGGGCCCAGCGCGGCGCCGCCCGACTGGCCTCCGAAGAGGCCGAAGGCGAGAAGCGCGATGCCGAGGACGGAGATGCCGATCGCGAGCGGGGTCTTCATGCGCGCGAGACGGCCGCCGCGGATCTCCGCACCCTCGCGGACGCCCTCGATCGGCGAGATGCGGGTCGCACGCACCGCCGGCCCGAGGCTGGCGACAAGCGTGACCAGCGTGCCGACCAGCAGCGATACGACGATGGTGCGTGTCTCGACCACGGTGCCGCCCGAGGGCAGCTCCGCGCCGAAGGCCTTGAACAGCGCCTTCAGCGCCGGCGCGAGGCCGAGGCCGGCCAGCAGGCCGATCACCGAGGCGGTGAAGCCCACGATGAGCGCCTCACCGGTGACGGCGTTCAGCACCTGGCGCCGCGACGCGCCGAGCGTGCGCAGCATCGAGAGCTCGCGCGTGCGCTGGGCGATCGTGATCGAGAACGCGTTGAAGATCATGAACGCGCCCACGAACAGCGCAACGCCCGCGAACACGAGCAGCAGGACCTTGATGAAGTTGAAGCCGTCCTTGACGTCCTGCGAGTCCTGGCGGGCCTGCTCCGTGCCGGTCCGCACAGTGACCGTGTTCGGCAGGTCGGCGCGCACGCGGGCGGCGAGCGCGTCCGCGCTCACGCCCGGAGCGGCCTGGATGTCCACCGAGTCGAAGCGGCCGACCTTGTCGAGCGCCTTCTGCGCCTCGGGCGTGGTCATCACCGCGATGCCCGCGCCGGCGACCGAGTTGAGGTTGCCGAACTTGGCGATGCCGACGAGCGTGTAGGTCCTTGCGGCCGAGTGGCCGAGGACCTTCACCTTGTCGCCGACCTTCCAGCCCTCGTCGGCGGCGGTGTGCTTGTCGAGCGCCACCTCGCCGGGGCCGGTCGGTGCGTGGCCGCTCACGTAGTTGAAGGCGTTGAACGGCTCGGGCTCGACGTTCGTCACGAAGTTCGGCGTGGTGTTGCTGCCGACCTTCTCGCCGTCCTTGCCGATGATGCTGGCCTGGTCGAAAACGCCTCCGACGGCCTTCTGCACGCCCGGCACCTGCTGCGTCTGCTTGAGGATCGCTGCGTTGAACGCCGGCGGGTTCTGGCCCTGATTGGTGTCGTTGAACGCCTTGTGCGGCGTCACCGCAACGTCGATGCCCTTCGATACCTCCGTGAAGACGTTGTCGAACGTCTTCGAGATCGTGTCCGTGAGGATGTAGGTGCCCGAGATCAGAGCTACGCCGAGCACCACCGCAAACGCGGTCAGGAAAGTGCGGAGCTTCCTTTCGGTAAGCCCCTTCAGCGAGGTGGCGAGCATGTCACGCGACCTCGCGCATCAGGTCGACGACCTCGCTGCGGTCGCCGGCCGGGCCCTCGTTCACGACCTTGCCGTCCTTCAGTACCACGATGCGGTCCGCCACCGAGGCGGCGGTCGGATCGTGGGTCACCATGACCACGGTCTGGCCGTAGTCGTCGACTGCGCGGCGAAGCATCGCGAGGACCTCCTCGCCGGCCACCGAGTCGAGGTTGCCGGTCGGCTCGTCCGCGAACACCACGGCGGGACGCGTGAGCAGGGCGCGGGCGACGGCCACGCGCTGCTGCTGGCCACCCGAAAGCTCCGACGGCTTGTGCTTGCGGCGGTCGGACAGGCCCACTGCCTCGATCAGCTCGTCGAGCCAGGCCGGATCGGGCTTCTCGCCGGCGAGCTTCATCGGCAGCGTGATGTTCTCCTCCGCCGTGAGGATCGGAAGCAGGTTGAAGAACTGGAAGATAAAGCCGAACTTGTCGCGCCGCAGCCCCGTCAGGGCGGCGTCGTCGAGGGAGGTCAGCGACACCCCCTCCACCAGGACGTCGCCGCCGGTGGGGCGGTCGAGGCCGGCGAGGATGTGCATGAGCGTCGACTTGCCGGAGCCC